>NZ_CP136760.1:0-300000 GCF_032931615.1 Palleronia sp. LCG004 | reverse complement strand
GCCCGATCTATCATCCTGTGTCCTCCGCGTCGTTGCGGTTCGTGGTAGAAGTTGCTTTTGTAACCAACAACCCTTTCCGTTCCCGGACCCGCAGATGGCCGATTTCGATCTTGGAACCTTCGTTCCCTACCTGCTGAACCAGGCCGCGGAGGAGACGGGGCAGGGTTTCGCGCGGATCTACAAGGCGCGCTACGGCATGCTGCGCACCGAATGGCGCGTCCTGTTCCATCTGGGCCGTTACGGGGACATGAGCGCAAGCGAGGTCGGGCGCCTCTCGAAGACCCACAAGACCAAGATCAGCCGTGCGGTCGCGGCGTTGGGGCGGAAGCGTTTCGTCGCGAAACGCGAAAGCGCCGAGGATCGCCGCCGCGAGATCCTGACCCTTTTGCCGCTCGGGCGGCGTGCATTCGAGGATCTGGTCGTCGTGGCCGAACGGCAGAACATGGCGATGCTAGAAAGTTTGTCTCAGGCGGAGCGCGAGATCCTCATCAAATGCCTCCGGAAGCTGGCGGGGTTCGGACCGACCGGTTAATGCAGGACAGCTTTCGAAAGGTCGCCGCGCAAACCCCCGATATCGCGCATCTTTAACGAGACAGACGATGAAATTCCGCGGAAGATCGACTAAGATGCCATCCATGTGCAATGAGGCACCTCTTCCCAAGGCCCTCGGGCGGCCGGCCGGCTTCGACAGGGAAGCCGTGCTCCAGATCGCCATGGATCTTCTCTGGGAGGGTGGGTTCGAAACCACGTCGGTGGGCGAGCTGATCGCTGCAATGGGCCTGAGCCGGTCGAGCTTCTACGCGGCATTCGGTTCGAAACGGGGCGCGATGCTGGCGGCACTCCAGCTCTATTCCGCGCGGTGCGACGCGCTTCTGCGGGAGATCGCCACGCGCGACGGGACGTTTCAAGACCGGCTTTCGCAGATGCTCCACGCGATCGCGATGGTGGACGACGCACGGGGCTGCTTCATGGTCAATTGCATCAGCGAGATGGCGCGCCACGATCCCGAGATCCGTAAGATAGCGGCCGAGCACAACGACGCACTCGAGCAGATTCTCGTGGAGGCTTTGCCCGAAGGTGACGGTGCGGCCGCACGGGCGAAGGCCCGTGCGCTCGTCGCGGCGGCCTATGGTGCGACGCTTCTGGTGGCGTCCGGCACCGATCGGGCGGCGATCCGCGAAATGCTGGACACCCTCGCCCGCGCCGCCTGAGCGCCCCCCTTGCATGGCCGGACCGGCGACGGTATGGCCCCCGCAACCGGTCGCAGCCTACCCGGTCATCAAAACAAGGGCCCCATAATGAAGACTCTCGTCATCTGCTCCGGCGGACTCGATTCCGTGTCGCTTGCCCATATCTCGGCGGCGACGGACGACCTCACACGCCTCGTCTCGTTCGATTACGGACAGCGGCACCGCAAGGAACTCGATTTCGCCGCCGCCGCCGCGACGCGGCTGGGCGTGCCCCATCATCTCATCGACATGCGCGGCATCGGCGCGGCACTGACAGGATCGGCGCTGACCGACGATCTCGATGTGCCAGACGGCCATTACGCCGAGGAGACGATGCGGATCACGGTGGTGCCGAACCGCAACGCGATCATGCTCAGCATCGCGTTCGGTATCGCGGCCGCGAATGGCGACGAGGGGGTGGCGACGGCCATCCACGGGGGCGATCATTTCATCTATCCCGATTGCCGTCCCGGCTTCGCCCGGGCCTTCGACGCCATGCAGCGCGCAGCACTCGAAGGCTATGCAGAGACGCGGCTGCTGACGCCTTTCGTCGACCGGACCAAGGCCGATATCGTGAGCGAGGGCGCGCGCCACGGCACGCCCTTTGCCGAGACATGGTCCTGCTACAAGGGCGGCGAGAAGCATTGCGGACGCTGCGGCACCTGCGTAGAGCGGCGCGAGGCCTTCCATCTCGCGGGCATCGAGGATCCGACGGATTACGCCGATCCGGAGTTCTGGGCGCAAGCCGTGAAGGCGCGGGGATGAGCTTTCGCATCCGCAAGGAATTCCACTTCTCCGCTTCGCACCGGCTGTCGCATCTGCCGGACGATCACCCTTGCGCGCGGCTTCACGGCCACAATTATGTCGTGGTGGTCGAGCTTTCGGCCGAGGCACCCGGGCCGGACGGGTTCGTTCGGGATTACCGCGAGCTGGCGGCTTTCAAGGACCATATCGACGAGACGCTCGATCACCGGCATCTCGACGACGTCCTGGACGTGCCCTCGACGGCCGAGAATCTGGCACGGCACCTCTTCGACTGGTGTGCGGCGCGTTGGCCCGAGACCTCCGCCGTGGCGGTGAGCGAGACGCCCAAGACCTGGGCGGAATATCGGCCATGAGCCTGAGGATCGCCGAAATCTTCGGCCCGACGATCCAGGGCGAGGGCGCGCTGATCGGCGAGCCCACGGTCTTCGTGCGCGCGGGCGGCTGCGATTATCGCTGCGCCTGGTGCGACAGCCTGCATGCGGTCGAGAGCCGCTATCGTCACGACTGGGCCGTGATGGAGACGGATGCCATATGGGACGAGGTCGTGCGCCTATCGGACAGGCGACCGCTGACCGTGTCGCTGAGTGGCGGCAACCCGGCCATCCAGGATTTCGGACCGCTTATCGCGCGGGGCCGGGCGGAGGGATACCGTTTCGCGTGCGAGACGCAGGGCTCCGTCGCGCGGCCGTGGTTCTCCGATCTGGACATGCTGGTCCTTTCGCCGAAACCCCCGTCGAGTGGCGAGCGCGTTGATTGGGATGCCTTTTCGGAATGCCTGTCGATGGGGCGTGATGCCGGTGGGATCGTGATGAAGATCGTGATCTTCGACCGCACCGACTACGACTGGGCGCGAGAAACCCATGCGCGGCACCCCGACTTGCCGCTCTATCTCCAGCCGGGCAATCCCGATAGCGATCCTGCGATGCCGGTCGATCCCGCAGCGCTGTCGGAGCGCCTCGCCTGGCTCACCGAAACCGCGATGGCCGATCGATGGTTCGCGCCGCGCATCCTGCCGCAGCTCCATGTCCTCATCTGGGGCAACAGGCGCGGCGTCTGATCCGAGAAGGAAGTGGGCGAATGTCCGACGATATCTACGCCAACCTCACGCAGCTGGGCGGTGCGACCCGGATCCCGGCCTCGCCCGAGGAGGCCGAACTCGAACGCGTGCCGAATCCGCAGGCCGATGTGAGCTACAACGTTCGATTCACGGCCCCCGAATTCACGTCGCTCTGCCCGATGACGGGGCAGCCCGATTTCGCGCATCTCGTCATCGACTACGTTCCGGGTGACTGGCTGATCGAATCGAAATCGCTGAAACTCTTTCTCACATCCTTCAGAAATCACGGGGCTTTCCACGAGGACTGTACGATCTCGATCGCGCGGCGGCTGGCGGAGTTCCTCGGGCCGCGATGGCTCAGGATCGGTGGCTACTGGTATCCGCGGGGCGGCATCCCGATCGATGTCTTCTGGCAGACCGGCTCCTGTCCCCAGGATGTCTGGGTGCCCGATCAGGGGGTGCCGCCCTATCGCGGCCGGGGCTGAGAGGCGGAGGAGCAACTTCCCTTTCGTGGCGCGACATGTCACAGATCGCTCATCATTTCACGAGGAGCGTCGATCGCGATGACCAGAGCCGCAGCCTGCGCCGCCCTCATCGCGATCTGCGGTCAAGCCTCCGCCCAGGACGGCGACGCGATCACACTCATCGTGCCCTACGATCCGGCGGGCCCCACCGACATCATGGTCCGCGCCATCGCCGATCTGATGGAGGAGGAGCTCGGATCGAGCGTCATCGTCGCGAACAGCTCGGGCGGGGGCGGGATCGTCGGCATGGAGCAGGCCCTTGCGAGCGCACCGGACGGAAAGACGGCCGGGCTCTATCTGACCAACACGCTTGTCGGGATGGCGACCGGGGCCGCACCCTTCGGCATGGAGGATATCGCACCCGCCTGCATGTTCGCCGAAACCCCCCTCGCCGTCGCGGGCATCGGCGGGGAGGAGGCGCTGTCGGGTCTCGAAGATCTCCTCGCGACCGAGGATGCACGCCTCGCGATCGAGCGCGGAACGCTTTCGCAGCTCGCCGGTCTCCTGATGGAGGACGCGAGCGGACATCAGTTCCAGCTCATCGCCGTGGAGGCGGGGCCCGACAAGGTCATGTCCGTGCTCGACGGTCTCGTGACTGCTGTGGTCACGCCGCTGCCGGGCGTCATCCGCGAGCACGAGACGGGCGAGTTCAGGATCCTCGGCGTCCTTTCCGACGAGCGGCTCGAACGCATGCCGGACCTGCCCACGGCACGCGAGCAGGGCGTGGATCTGTCGATGATCCAGAGCTTCGGCTTCATGTTTCCCGCAGGCACGCCCGAACCCGATATCGACGCATTCTGCGATACGGTCGAAACCGCGACGCAGGACGCCGACTTCCGCGCGCTGATGGACGCGCTGGGTGTCGATCTGCGCTTCCTCAGGGGCGTGAATTACGGCGAATACATGCGCGAACAACGCGAACGCATCGCCGATCTCGCGGCGATCGCAGGATTTGGCGGCTGAATGATCCGCGCGGGTATGCGTCCGCCGCGCGCCGTATTATAGGCTCGGACGACCAACGCCCGGCGATCCGGCGTTCACCATCCGCGAAGAGGTGCCCGGCACATGCCGATCTATCTGCCCATCGCCGAGATCTCGCTGAGTTTCTTTACGCTCGTCGCCGTCGGAACCGGGGTCGGAGCGATCGCGGGCCTCTTCGGTGTGGGCGGCGGGTTCCTCCTCACGCCGCTCCTGCTGATCTCGGGGGTGCCCTCGCCTGTGGCGGTCGCGTCCGTGACGGCACAGGTCGTGGCCTCCTCGGCATCCGGGGCGATGGCGCATTGGCGGCGCAAGACGATCGACATCAAGCTCGGGGGGGTGCTCGTCGCGGGCGGCGCGGTCGGATCCGTCCTGGGCGTCGCGACCTTCGACTGGCTCAGACAGCTCGGTCAGCTCGATGCGGTGCTGGCGATCAGCTACCTCGTTCTTCTCGGGTCGATCGGGACGATCATGCTGATCGAATCGGTCAGGTCGATCTTTCGAAGCCGTAACGGATCGGCTACCCGACAGACCCCCAAGCGGCGGGACTGGACCAAGACCTGGCCTTTGAGAATGCGGTTCCGCAGATCGGGAATGTATATCTCGGCGATCCCGGTCGTCATCATCGGGGCCGCGATCGGCTTCATCGGGGCGCTGCTCGGGATCGGCGGCGGATTCATCCTCGTTCCGGCTCTGGTCTATCTGCTGCGGATCCCCGGCAAGTTCGTCATCGGCACGTCGCTGATGCACCTCGCGGCTGTCATGGCGGTGACCTGCTTCCTCCATGCCTGGCAGAACCAGACCGTCGACATCGTGCTGGCACTTTGCCTCATGATCGGCAGCGTGGTTGGTGCTCAGGTCGGCACCGCGCTTGGCGGTCGACTCGGCGGAGCGCAGCTGCGCGTCCTGCTGTCGCTTCTGGTGCTGGGCGTCGCGGCCAATTTCGCCATTGACCTCTTCATCGATCCCGGTCCGATCTTCGTCTCGTCAGAGGTAGAGGTGGAGGAACTGCCATGAGCGCGCTTCGTCTCTGGCTGCTTGTTGCCCTGACGATTTTCGTCTCCGGACAATCACGGGCGCAATCGGTCGAGATCGCCTTCGCAGCCCCCGACGTGCAGATCAACTCCCGCTTCGCGGGTGAGCAGATGGCCTTGTTCGGCAGCGTGGACGACGTGGCGGGCCAAAGCTACGAGATGCTGATTGCGATCTACGGTCCGCGCCGCAACCGTGTGGTCGATCGCAAGGGGCGTCGCGCGGGCATGTTCCTCACGACCGAACGGGCATTCTACAGGCTGCTTCCGGACAGCTATTACCTGCTCGGTGGGCCGTCGCTCGAACGGATGACGGCGGAGGCACTGGAGCTGACCCCGCTCGATATCATCGAAGGCGCGCGGATGGAACCTGGCGCACTGGCCGAT
The DNA here is from genome assembly GCF_032931615.1 of Palleronia sp. LCG004. NCBI lineage: Bacteria > Pseudomonadati > Pseudomonadota > Alphaproteobacteria > Rhodobacterales > Roseobacteraceae > Palleronia > Palleronia sp. LCG004. The sequence continues at coordinate 294,029 of NZ_CP136760.1, read as the reverse complement.
CCCTTCGACGAGGCGTTGCTGACCGTGCTCCAGGGGCAGTTCCAGTACGGCTATCGCGAGAACGCGATCCAGTTCCACTCGCGCGATTTCTTCTCGGCACGGTGGTCGCTCCCGTCGAACGCCAAGCCGGGCATCTACACGGCGCAGGTCTATCTGGTCTCGGAAGGCGAGGTGTTGTCTGTCGACACCCATACGTTCGGGGTCAGACTCACCGGGTTCGAGCGGGGCATCCGGCTCGCCGCGCGGAATTATCCGCCGCTTTACGGCCTCGCCTGCGTGATCGTCGCCCTTGTCGTGGGCTGGGCGGGAGCAGCGCTGGCCCGCAGGTAGCTGTCGCCGTGCTAAGTTCGACACGACGGTTTCCGGCATTCGCACATATAGGAACCGGACGGAGCCCCGTTGGATCGACCCAGCCAGTGTTCATCCGTTTTTTTGACTTTCTAGCCACAAGTACCTGCAAGAAAATCACTATCAGTTTTTCTGATAGAGAAATCCAAGTTGGGTCGAACATCCACAGCCTAAAGTTGATCTTTGCTCTTCGCCAATGACGGACTTACGGAGCCTATCTTTAGGTGACGCCGCATAGTTCGCTGGCGTTTGACAATGAGCGTCCTTCATGTAGCCTCGTTGATTGTAGACAATCTGCAGGATGCCTGCTCATGACGATGCTCGACACGGTGATACGGCGCGAGACCATGGCCGATCAGATCGTCCGGGCGATGCGCGTCGCGATCCTGAGCGGTGAGTTCGAACCGGGCGAGCCGATGACGGAGACCGCGCTGTCCGCGCGTTTCGGAGTGAGCCGTGGCCCGATGCGCGAAGCCATGCGAAGGCTCATCGACGAAGGCCTCCTCGTCTCCGTGGCGTTCACCGGCACACGGGTCCTCGACCTGTCGCTCAAGGATATCGACGATATCTACGCGATGCGGATCTGTCTCGAACGTTTCGCTTTCGAGCAGATTTGGGATCGACGCGACGCACGGTTCCGCGCCGAGCTCGCGGAGCGCCACCAATCCCTTTTCGCGGCGATCGACGCAGGTGATGATGTTCAGGCCATCGACGCCGAGCTCCATCTGCACGGCCTCTGCTACGAGGCCTGCGGAAATGCATTACTGCTGGAAAGCTGGCGGGGAATCCGTGGGCGTCTGCAACTCTACTGGGCCGCACATCACAGGGCACATGGGATAACCGGACCGAAGCGCGAAAGCCACGACGATTACGTCCGGCTCGCCCTTGGCGCGGATCTCGAACACATGCGTGCAGAGATCGATACCCACATGCGGCTTGGCCTAGAGAAGACGAAGTCCTTCGTTCAGACAATCGATAAACCACAAGAACCATATCAGCAGGAGAGACCAACATGATGAGACGTGACATCCTCGCGAGCCTGGCCGCCATCGGGATCGCCGGGGCCGCCCCGGCGCTTGCCCAATCGGGCGGGACGATGGCGCAGGTCGAAGACAGCGGTCAGCTCAGGATCGGCGTGACCTCGGCCGAGCCCTGGTTCTACAAGGATCCGATGTCGGAGGAATGGACCGGCGTGGGTGTCGCCATGGGCGAGCGCATGGCCGAAGATCTGGGCGTCGAGATGGTCCCCGTCGAGACGAGCTGGAGCAACGCAGTCGCAGCTTTGCAGGCCAACCAGATCGACATGATGTTCGTGCTCGACCCGACGGAGGAACGCCGGCAGGCGCTCGACTTCCCTGAAAACCCGCTGTTCTACTACGCGATGGGTGCTCTCGTCGGCGAGGGGTATGAGGGCACGAGCTGGGACGATCTCGACCAGCCCGACATGCGGATCGGCGTGACGCTCGGCACGTCCCTCGACCGCAATATCACGGAAATGATGGACGAGGCCGAGATCAGCCGCTTTTCCTCCAACGATGAGGCGATCGCCGCCTTCGCGGCCGGCCGCGTCGATGCAGTGGTTCAGTTCCACCCCGCGCTGGTCGTGCAATACGCCCGTCTGCAGCTTGGCGAAGTGCTTCTTCCCGAACCTGTCGAGCCGGTCGCGACCTCTGTCGGGCTTCGCAAGGACAACGACGGCGCGTTCACGGACTGGGTCAACGACACGATTGGAACCCTCTACGCGGAAGGCGTCCCCGACGAGATCTTCGATGAATATCTCGAAAGTCGCGGGGTCGACCCCGAAGGCATTCCCGGCCTCGTAAGAGAAGACTGGTAAGCCGCTGACGCTGCGCCCAGATTTTTGGCCGGGCGCATTCCGAGCCAAGCGAAGGATCTCGAATGGATTACGCCTGGGATTTCGGGCCGGTTCTGGCGCGCTTCGATATGCTGCTGATCGGTCTTCTCAACACGGTAAAGATCGCGGCGGTATCGATCGTGTTGGGCGTACTCGTCGGCCTCGTGCTCGCGATGATGCGGCTCTCACCGCGGCGTCTTGTCAGCGTACCCGCACTGGTCTTCATCGAGTTCTACCGGAACACCCCACCTCTCGTCCATTTCTTCTGGTTCTTCTATGCTTTGCCGGTCGTTCTTGCAGTCAATCTCACACCCTATGTCGCGGCGGTACTGGCGCTTTCCACGCAATCGGGAGCGTTCTATGCCGAGGTCTTTCGCGGCGGCATCGTCTCGATCGAGCGCGGGCAGTGGGAAGGCGGCCGCGCGCTCGGCATGACACCTCCGGCCCTCATGCGGCGGGTCATCCTTCCACAGGCAATGGCGCGGATGGTTCCGCCGTTCATCGAGCGCAGCTTTGAGCTGCTGAAGACCACCGCGCTCGCCTCGACGCTCGCCTATGCGGATCTTCTCTACCAGGCCATGCTGGTGAATTCCGAGACGTTCCGCCCACTTGAGGTCTATACGACGATCGCGCTGATGTACCTTGCGCTGCTCGTCACGGCGAGCCAGCTCGCCCGCCTCGCCGAAGCGCGCCTGACGGCCTATCAATGAGGGGCGGACGATGAATTACGAGCCGAACTTTTCGATCGTCTTCGACAATTGGATCGTGCTCTGGCGCGGCCTGGTCGTCACGATCCTGATCTGGCTGCCATCGATCTCGCTGGGGCTCGTCGGCGGCTTCGCCATTTCGCAGGCACGCATGTCCAGGCGGCATTGGCTGCGTATTCCAAGTCTCTGCTATATCGAACTTTTCCGAGATACGCCCGTTCTGATCCAGCTGATCTGGTTCTACTACGCGTTCCCGATCCTCATCGGGGTGCAGATGTCGCCCTTCGCGGCAGCGCTCCTCGGTCTTACTCTCAATACCTCTGCCTATTCTGCCGAGATCTTCCGCGGCGGGATCAACTCGATCCACCGCGGCCAGATGGAAGGGGCCAAGTCGATCGGCATGACCAGATCGCAGGCGATGCGTCGGATCATCCTGCCGCAGGTCGCCAAGCGGATGCTTCCGGCCTTTACCAACCGTACGATCGAAGTCGCGAAGATGTCCTCTCTCGCCTCGGTCATTCAGGTCCACGAACTCATGTATCAGGGGCGGCTGCTCTCCTCGACCTTCTACCGGCCGTTCGAGATCCTGACTGTCGTGGCCTTCATCTATTTCGTGCTGATCTATCCCGGCACATTCCTGGCGGGCCGCCTCGAAAAACGCCTCGCCCGGTCGAATTGAGGAGCGCCCATGAGCCCGCCCATCCTTGAGATCCGCGACCTTCACAAGCGCTTCGGCAGCAATCACGTGCTGCGCGGCATCGATTTCACCGTGGCCAAGGGCGAGCGGATCGCCATCATCGGGGGATCGGGATCGGGCAAGTCCACCTTCCTGCGCTGCATGAACTTCATGGAGACCCCGTCGGGGGGCGAGATCCGTCTCGACGGAGAACGCATCGGTGCAGAGAAGAACGGCCGCGTCACTTACCCGGAGAAGCAGCTTTGCAAGGTGCGCGAGCGGCTGGGAATGGTGTTTCAGCAGTTCAATCTCTTTCCCCACATGACTGTTCTGCAGAACGTCATGGAAGGCCTTGTCACAGTTAAGAAAATGAAGCGGTCCGATGCCAAGACGATCGCTGTGCGCGAATTGGAGAAGGTCGGGTTGGCGGACAAGCACGATGCCTGGCCCAGCCATCTCTCGGGAGGGCAGCAGCAGCGCGTTGCCATTGCGCGTGCATTGTCTATGGAACCCGAGATCCTGCTTTTTGACGAGCCGACCTCCTCACTTGATCCCGAGCTCGTGGGCGAAGTGCTGCGGACGATCAACCACCTCGCAAGCGAAGGGCGGACGATGCTGCTTGTCACACATGAACTGGGCTTCGCGTATCACTTCGCCACCAAGGTCATCTTCCTCGCCGATGGGGTCTTCCACGAGGTCGGAACGCCCGACGAGGTACTGAAGAGTCCGAAAATGGCCCGGACCCAGGATTTCCTGCGGCGCTTCGGCGAATTCTCTTTCTGATGAATCCAAACGGAGGCGCGACAATGACACCGCCCAGCAACACGTCCTCGCAGAGCTATGCCAAGGATTCCCGCAACGAAGGCGTCGAGGTCTACGTAAACGGCGCGTTCTTTCCCCGTAACGAGGCAAAGGTGTCGATCTTCGACGCGGGCTTCGTACTCGGCGACGGGGTCTGGGAGGGCCTTCGCCTTGTGAACGGTCGCCTGCTCGCGGTCGAGGATCATATCGACCGGCTCTACGAAGGGGCGAACTCTATCCAGCTGGATATCGGAATGCCGAAATCCGCATTGGTTGACGAAATATGGAAAGTGTTGCGTCACAATGGAATGGAGGACGGGGTTCACATCCGTCTCATGGTGTCGCGCGGGACCAAATCGACGCCGAACCAGGATCCGCGCTTCATTGTCGGCGGGGCGACGATCGTCATCGTCGCCGAGTACAAGCAACCCAACCCGGAATTGAAGAAGACGGGGCTGTCGCTCCTGACGTCGACGATCAGGTGCTCGACGCCTGACGTGTTCGATCTCAGGTTGAATTCGCACAGTCGCCTGAACTTCATTCAGGCTCTGATACAGGCGATCAACATGGGTGCGGATGAGGCGCTCATGCTTGACGACCGTGGGTTCGTTGCAAGCTGCAACTCTACGAATTTTTTCATCTTTCGCGGAGAAGAACTTTGGACCTCCCGAGGGGATTGCTGCTTCAACGGCATTACCCGGAAGAAGGCGATCGGGATATGGAAGGATGCGGGGCTTGTCGTGCGCGAGAAGGACTACACGCTTGCAGAAGTCTATGGAGCGGACGAAGCCTTCGTCACCGGAACGCTCGGCGGCATCACCCCTGTGTCACGCATCGACGGCAGGCAGATCGGTTCGGGAGTGCCGGGACCGATGACCAGCCGAATGATGGGGCTTTATCAGACGCATGTTCTGGAAACCGCATAAATCACTTGAAGGTCGGGCTTCGAGCTTTGGCTTAGCAACAAGATTGACGTTCTGGGCTTTCAACATGCCAAACTTCGACGACCCAAAGTTAGGCGCTGAAAGCTCTGACGTCTTTTAAGTTCCGTCGGCCCAGACCAGCCGCGCCTGTCTTTTGCAGATCAGGCGCGGCTGGTCTGGTTTACCACTGGATCTGCTCGATCCCGGCGAACGAGATGCTGCCGCCATCGTCGAAGGTAATGGTGCCGGCCGCGTCTTGCGACAGCGTCGCACCGCCGTCGGAAACATCGGTGATGCCGCTCCCATCCTCGACGAGCAGCGTCCAACCGTTTCCGTCGATCTGGGTGTCGCTCACATTGACCGGGCCCGAACCGTCGAAGATCCGGATGAGATCGGTCCAGCCGGTATCGCCATGAACTGTGTCCGCGCCTTCGCCGGACGAGACCCAGAACTCGTCCGATCCGTCGCCTCCTTCCATGAAATCGTTGCCCGTACCGCCGACGAGAGTATCGTTGCCGTAACCTCCGAAGATCCTGTCGTGACCCTCGTCTCCATAGAGAAGGTCGTCGCCGTAGCCGCCCTTGATCGTGTCGTCGCCCGCCCCGCCATGGACGGTATCCGCGCCATCCTCCGCTGCCCAGGCACCGCCAGCTCCGGCGTCGATGTTGTCGTTGCCCTCGCCGCCGTATATCAAATCCGACCCGACCCATCCGAGAATGGTGTCGTTCCCGGTGCCGCCGAGAAGCGTGTCGTTGCCGTTGCCGCCATCGACCCGGTCGTCGCCCGCACCGCCGTCGAGCAGATCGTCGCCGTACCAGCCGACGAGAGTGTCGTTTCCGGCACCGCCGAGAAGGGTGTCGTTCCCGACATCGCCGTCGAGCTTGTCGGCCCCGTCGCCTCCCACGATCAGGTCGTCACCCTGTCCGCCCCAGAGCGAATCGTCACCGGCACCACCGAGAAGGGTATCTTCGCCTCGGCCACCTGCGATCGTGTCGTTGCCGTCACCACCATCGAGAAAGTCGTTGCCACGGCCGCCGTCGATGCGGTCGTTGCCGTCGCCTCCCCAGAGACGGTCGTCACCGTCGCGCCCGATCAACGTGTCGTCACCCGCACCGCCGAGCACGACGCCACCGTCCGCGTGGGTGGTGATGTGATCCGCGCCCCTGCCGCCGATAATCTCCAGTTCCGAAACGCCGATATCGTCGAACACGACACCACCGTCCGCGAGGATCAGTCTCTCTGCCACATCACCGGGGGATATCAGGATCGTCTGTGTCGACTCGGCACCGAACCGATCGGATGCGGTAACGACCAGCGTGACCGGTCCCTGCTCGAAATCGAGGCTCTGTCCCTCGGCGAGCCTGAGGCCACCATCCTCGTCCACGGCGAAGCGCGGATCGTCGACCGACCATCGCACGACATCGCCCTGATCGGGGTCCTCGGCCGAGAGCCTGCCCACCATGGCCTCGATTGCATTCTCGAGAACGCCGATCTGCTCGAACGATATATCGCCCGGTGCGAGGTTCAACGCTTCCTCGATAGAGATCTCCCCGTCGGAGAAGTGCAGGGCGTCGATGCCTCGAAGGCTGTCCGTTCCATCGGGCGAACCGGGCCGCAGATCGCGGACGATCACGGCACCGGTATCGTCCTTCGTGACATCGTAGTCGGCCCGAACTCCGTCATAAACGGCGACGTCGTATCCCTGGCCCCCTTCGATCGTGTCGTTTCCGGCGTTGCCGGTAATGATGCTGCCGTCGGTGGCATGACCGGCGATCATGTCGTCGCCATCACCGCCGGTAATCGAGAGTTCCGCGACATTCGCATCGACGAAGCTGCTGCCGCCATCGGCAAGCGCGATATGCTCCGCGATGTCGTCCACGCGGATCGTGTAGGTCTGCGACGTGGCCGATCCGTCGGTCGACGTTGCGGAAACGGTGATGTCGTGATCACTCGCCTGCTCCGCATCGAGGGGTGCCGCGACAGTCACCTCGCCCGTGGCGGCATCGATCGCGAAACGTCCGCCGGCATCATCCGTAAGCGTGTATGTCACCGTATCCCCGGTATCCGGATCGGCGGCCTCGACGGTGAGGCCCGTGGACGTTCCGGGGAGCGCATCCTCAAGCACGGCATTCTCGACCGGGTTCGTGTCGGTTTGCGGGCCGATCGCGGTATTCTCCGGGCTTTCGTCGACGGGTGCGCGGGCATCTTCGGAGGTCTCGGTATTCTCCGCCGGTGGGACAGGCCCGTCACCGCCATCCTGATCCGTGGGTTCCGGTTGCAGTTCCGGATCGAGGATCGGTTCGGGTTGCGGCGGGGTTCCGGTATCGGGAATTGACGGCCCTCCGTCGGTCTTGGGCGGCTGGACCTGCTCGTCGGTCGATGATGGGGCGTCAGACACCGCAGCGTTATCACCTGCATCCTCGGGGACGGCACCAGGGGTTGCCGGATCGCCGTCCGAAAGGGGCGGGGTATCAGGCTGCGGCGGCAGATCGGGTCGGACCGCATCGCCATCGGGCAGGGTAGGATCCTCCGACGCGGAAGGCTCGCCGGCATCGGAATCCGAGCCAGACGGCGCTTCCTGCCCCGGTTCCGGATCGGTCGGAGCGTCCGGGGCAGGCTCGACGACCGGGTTCTTTCCATCGGGCGCAGTGACGTCCATCCGATCGATTGCGGCATCCTCGGGCGGGGAGGGGTCGGGAGTATCGGTGGACACGGCGTCATCAGCCCGGGACGGAACCTCGGACAGCTCCTCGACGGGCGGCAGGACGTCTTCGAAGGGGTTTGCGCGAAACTCCTCGACGGGAAAGGTCGAGCGTGGCGGGGCGAACTCGACCTCGATGGGTTCGGGCGTCGGCTGATCTGGGTCCGCTCCGCGATCGTCTCCCGCAGAAACTGCCAGCGATCGCGTGCCCTGATGCGATGCGGCCGAAGGCTGGAACGCAGGTGTGGAACTCGGGTCCGCATCCGAAAGAGAAAGAGCACGTTCGGTTCCGGAATCCTCGACACGGGGACGGGAAAAGAGGACACCCTCTTCCGCTTCGCCGACACTGCCGAGGACCGTCCATGAGACCGCACTGCCGGCGAAGGTCACGCTGATCGGCGCGGCGGAGGCCGCGCTGTCGGCTTCCACGTCGGTCGCGGGACGGGGGCCGTCAAGCCTTGCGTCGCGCGGACCCGGTTCGCTGCCACGGGCCTGCACCGGCCTCGAATCTACCTGCGTCATCGTCTCTGCCTTCCGAAACTTCTCGCCGCCCGGGCGGACCTATCTCTCGGTCAGCGCGCGGTCGGAGATGATCCGAAGCGGCTTCAGGAGATAGGACAGGACCGTCCGTCGTTCAGTCGTGATGTTTGCCACGACCGTCATTCCGGGAGATATGGGGAGCATTGTGTCGCTTTCGTGGCCGCGATCGGCGAATGCACCATTCTTTTCGAACGACAAGGTCGTCCGGAAGACCTGCCGTCCCCCGTCGATCTCGAAGCTCGAGGGCGAAATACGCTCGACGCGGGCCTCGATGTCGCCGAACCGCGTAAAATCGTATGTCAGGATCTTGAGGCTGACCGGATCGCCGACCTTGATGCCGCCGACCCGCTCTGCCGGTATCTCGATCTCGGCCACCGCACGGCTGTCGCGTGGCACGATCTCGGCCACGATCTCGCCCGCACCGAGAACCTCTCCCGGGCCCTGGACCTCGATCGAATTGACGATGCCCGCGACCGGCGCGGTGAGGATGGTGCGGGCGAGCCGCTCGTCGATCTGGCCTAGCGTCTCCTGCGCGGCTTCGAGTTCCTCGCGTGCCTCGCCCGCATTGCGCGCCGCGTCGAAGCGATATGACCCGACGAGTTCGGCCTCTTCTGCCAGGGTCCGGGCGATCCTGGCCTCGGTTACGGCACGCTCGCCCGAAAGCGCGTCGCGGTTGGCGCGGAGCTTCACGAGATCGCGGTCGAGATCCTCGACCGCCTGACGGGTCAGGGCCCCACTGTTCTCGACGGCACCATAGCGGGCCTGCCGGGCGGCGAGGAGATCGATCTCGTAGCCGAGCGAGGTTGTACGCGCCGTGATCGCGGCGATGCCGGCCTCGGCAACGGCGCGCTCCTGGCGGATCACGTCGAGCTGCGCGGCGCGGAACCCAAGTTCCTCGATCAGCGCGGGATCGATACCGGCACCCGCCCGGTCGCGCGCTTCGGACTCTGGGGCCAGTGCGAGCAGCGCGTCGTACCGGGCAATGTCCCGTTCCAGCCGCGTGATCCGGGCCGTGAGCTTGCGGCTATCGGCGCGCAGATCGGAATCGTCGAGCACGACGAGCGTATCGCCCGCCTCGACGGTATCCCCCTCGGCGACGGCAATGCGTGCGACGACGCCGCCCTCGGGATGCTCCACCCGCTGCAGGAGGCCCTCCGGACGGATCATCCCCTGACCCGTCACGGTCTCGTGCACGGGGGCGTAGGCTGCCCAGGCGATGAAGCCGACGAGCGCTACGGCAATCGTCCAGACGAGCGCACGTGCGGGGCGTGTTTCGTGGTATTCGGGGAGGAACGCACTCGACGTGAGGGTCGCGTGGCCGGCGTGAGCATGGGACATGGTTGACGGAAGGATCATGGCTTCCTCTGTTCGATGGTGGACGGTGCACCGGCGAATGCAACGCGCCCGTCGCGCAGGGCAACGACGTGTCGGGCGCGTGCGAGAATGGTCGGCCGATGGCTGACGAGGACGCATGACATCCCGTCCAGCCGGCGTTCGAGCGCCGCCATCAGGAGGCGTTCATCTTCGGGGGAAAGCGACACCTCGATCTCGTCGAGGAGGAGAATCTTCGGCATTCCGAGCAGCGCACGTGCGACGCAGAGCTGCGTTCGGAAGGTCGGTGTCATCGCCGCTTCGGCAGCCCGGTCGAGAACCGTGTCGAAGCCTGCCGGCAGCGCGCGGACCTTGTCGAGAAGACCGAGTTCATCGCAGATCGCCTCGAGGTCGGTGCGTGTCGCGGCAGGGGCAATCAGGCGCAGATTCTGGGCGACCGTCCCGTGGATAAGAAGCGGTTCGTGCCCGACATATCCGATGAGCTCGGCTTTCTGGCGCCCGGCCCATTGCGCGAGGTTCATCGTCCCGAGGCGTACCCGACCCGACTGGATCGTATGATTGCCGACGATGGCCCGGAGCAGGGAAGTCTTTCCCGCGCCCGACGGACCGGCGATGCAGGTCAGGCAGTTCGGCGGAATCTCGAACGTCAGGTTCTTGAGCGCGGGCTCGCTCGATCTCGGGTATCGCATGACCACGTTCTCGAACGCGATCGGCATCTGCGAGGAGCCGGTCTGCCGCCCGTCCGTCCGCACAGCGCTGTCGTCGCGTTCGGAGGGGAGGGCCCTCATGGCGTCGACCTGCCGGAAGATCTTGAGCAGGCCGTCGGCCCGCATCAGCACGAGAAGCGCCTGCCGTACCGGACCGAAAAGGCGCGATCCGAGAATGATGCACGCAACGAGCGCGCCACCCGAGATATTGCCTTCGGTTACCTGCCAGGCACCTACGAAGGCGATCGCCGCGACGCTGAGCGTCATGACAATCGACAGGCCAATACCGAGAGCTGCGACCGTCCGATCGAGCGCGGCCTGTGCTTCGAGTTCTTCCTTGAAGGCGGGCTGCAAGCGTGCCGAGAAGGCGGGCCCTAGTCCGCGCCGCGCGATTTGCCCGGCGTGATCGAGCGTGTCGCTCAGAAGGCGACGATAGGCCCTTCGGGCCGTGCCATGGCGGGCGACCCGGCTTCTCAGCCGCGGGACGGCGATCGCCACGATGACCGCGAGCACGGCAAGCGTGGCGAGCACCACGAAGCCGAGCTGAAGGTTGATGACGAAGATCGCCACGATCAGCGCCGCGACGAAAGGAAGATCGAGCATGATGATCATGCCCGGACCGGCCGCGAAATCGCGTACCGCCTCGAACTGCTTGAGGCGTTCGAGCTGTTCGCTGTTCGGCGCGGCGACCAGCAGGCTCAGCGGCATGCGCAGGAGCTTGGAATAGAGTTGCGCGCTCACGATGTAGTCGAGGCGCCCCGACACCCGCGCCGTAACCTGCGCCCGGATGCGCCGAAGCTGGATGTCGATCGCCATCATTCCCACAAGACCGATGCAGATCGCGACGAGCGTATCCATTGCTTCGCTTGGCAGGACCGCCTCGAAGACGAAGGCCACCGACATCGACGCCGCGATGATGAGCGAGCTCGAGAGCGTGGTCAGAAGCACGAGCAGACGCAGTTCCGGCCAGAACCGGGTCACGATTTCACGCCGCAGAGGTTCGACCTGTCCCGCGCCCTCGTGGCTTGGTCGATCCTCGACGATCAGGCAATCGTAGACGCGCCCCGCCCGGATTCCCGACCGCGCTCCCGTCGCGCAATCCCGCAGGACCGCTCCATCGCCCAAAAGGGTCTCGACGAAAAGCACACGGTCGCGATGGAGGATCATCGTGCCGGGCGGAAGTGCCGCAAGATCCGCGCCACTGTACTGGACCTCACGCGTGAAAAGACCCAGATTTCGCAATGTCGCCCGGATTTCGGGAATCTCGAACCGGTCGGGAAAATGCGGTGTCGCCCCGGCGAAACTGCGCGCGTTGACGGGCCACGCACGGCGACGCAACACCTCGACCAGAATGCGCGGACCCGATCCCGCGACGGGGATGCCGCAAAACAGGCCACTCTCCATGCCTTCGATCAACGTGTCGTAGGCGAAGTCCGCAGTCACGGGATCCGCTTGGACGGCGTGGTGTATCTGCGCTTCCCCTGAGTGATCTTCGGCGGGGAGGATCCTGGCTTCGAGCTTCATGGGGCATCCCCGGCGCGCGTGATCGCGATTGCGGGCCCCGGCAGCGCGGATTCCTCGATCAGTTTCCCATCCCGTAGCCGGTAACGACGATCCGCGAGCGGCTGCGCGAAAGGATTGTAGCTGACGACGACGAGGATCAGCTCGGACCTCATCTCGGCGAGCAATTCGAGAAGCGACGATTTCAGACGATGATCGAGACCGAAGGACATCTCGTCGTAGAGGATCACGTCGGGTTTCGAGACGAGAGTGCCGATCGCGAGAACACAGTCATGTACCGCTTTCGGCAACCGGGCGGCGTTCTGAACGGAAACGTCGGTATAGAACCCGTCGGGCAGCCCCGAGATGAACTCGTCGATCCCGAGCCGTCGCGCCAGCGCGAAGGCTTCGTCGCGATATCGCGGGGGATCGAAGCGGGTCATGTTGTCGAGAAGGGTGCCCTGAAGCATGACATGATCGCCGCCGAGATGGACGATCCGTTCCGAAAGAGCGACGGGGTCGAGATCGAGGATCGACCGTCCGTTCAGCTCGACCTTGCCGGACGTTGCAACCGAATGACCTCCGAGAATGGAGATCAGGGCCGAACATCCGCTTTCGTCATGGCCGTCGAGAGCGATCGCCTCGCCCTTTCGAAGCGACAGGCTGACCCCGTCCAATCGCGGCGATGCTCCGTCCGCTTCGGCAAGCGTGACGTCTTCCAGCCGGATCTCGTCGATCGGGCCGACGGAATGGCGGCCGGATCTGACAAGCGGCGCGCCCAGCAATTGAGCCACGTCTTCGACGTGGAAGCGCACGTCGCGCTCTCCCGCGATCAGCGCCTCGATCCTAAGAACCGGCTGGATGATCCGGCTGGTCAGGAGGATCGTCGCCGCCAGTCCGCCCATCGTGATCGACTGGTTGATTACGAGGAAGGATCCCAGGCAGGCCATGATCACGGGCGACACGAGGGAGATAGTCCCGGCAAGGCCCTGGGTAAAACTGACCCGCTCGGAAAATTCCCGCGTCTGGGCCGCATTGACCGACATCAGCTTTTCATAACGGCGTTCGAAATCGGATTCGAGGCCGAGCGCCTTGATCATCTCGATCCGCCCGAGCGTTTCGGCGAGAAACGCGTTGCGGCGCCCGCTGCGTTCGATCCGCTCGTGTCCGAGTTTGATGATCCTCCGGCGGAAATGCACCACAACGATCATCGAAACGAGCGCGAGCAGCATGGCTCCGAGGCCCATGATCGGCGAGATCAGCACCACGACTGCGATGAACAGGAGGACGAAGGGAATGTCGTAGAGCGCGATCGCGACCTCGCCACCGTAATGCTTGCGGATGCGCGCGATGGAGTCGAACCGGTCGAACAGCTTGTGCGTCGCGAGGAAACGGCCATCGATCCCCGGATCGAGGATGCGCTGGCAGGCTTGCCAATGCGCCGAAAGCGCGAACCGCATGGTCGATGCGGAAACGATGCGGAAACGTGCCGTCCTGACTGCGTAATCGAGCACCGCAACCACGGCGAGGCCGACCGCGAGAACCCCCAGTGTCGCGAACCCGCGGTTCGGAACCACACGGTCGAACACCTGCAGCAGCGCCAGCGGCAAGGCCAGCGCGAAGATGTTCGTCAGGAACGATGCCGCGATGATCGCAGGATCCTTCCTGGCATTCTGGACATCCTCGATCATGTCGCGATTCCACGGGCCCGGATGGTTGCAGGAACGTGGTCTCCTAGCGCGACCGATTATAAGATTGGGTTAAACCCGTCGCGGACGGGATCGGGCCGTAGCAGACAGGAATGCGGTGACCGGTTCGGCCTTATCCCGACCTTTAAGGGTTCCGGGACTTATCGAACGAGTGTCTTCTGAGATGGCGTAATGCGGGAGGTCCACATTTCCTGAGAAACGACCTTTGCGGCATCTCGATAGTGCTCCGCCGGTGGCTACCGGAGCAGGGACAGTAGAAGCGCGGCGGCACAGGGCCAATTGGGCAGGTCCGCCACGATGGAATCGTGGCAAATCCTGCGCCGCCGCGGATGGTCTTATTCGGGTTCGGCCGATCTGGTTTCCCGCTCCACGTTGCGGTTCCAGATGGAGTGATCGACACCGTCGCCGAGCTCGGGGTAGTCCGCGATCTTGAAGAGCGGCTCTTTTCCCGCGCGTCTCTGGGCGAAGTAGTCGCGGGTGAGCTTTCCGACGGTCTTCGACAGGATCAGGATCGCAACGAGGTTCACCGTCGCCATCAGCGCCATCGACGCATCTGCGAAGTTGAACACCGTCGTCACCGCCTGCAGCGATCCCCAGACCACCATGAGAACCACCAGCGCCTTCAGCACGAGAAGCGGAATGCGCTTGCCCATTCCGAGGAACTCCATTGCGCTTTCGGCATAGGAGTAATTTCCGATGATCGAGGTGAAGGCGAAGAACAGGATCGCGATCCCGACGAAGATCGGGCCGAACGCACCGATGTGCTGCTCGAGAGCGATCTGTGTCAGCGCCATGCCGGTCGGTGCACCTTCGGAATAGTCGACCGCGCCAGACAACAGGATCATCAACGCGGTCGCCGTGCAGATGACGAGCGTGTCGATGAAGACGCCGAGTCCCTGCACGATTCCCTGGCTCGACGGGTGATGCGGATCGGGCACCGCGACGGCCGCGATGTTCGGGGCCGACCCCATGCCAGCCTCGTTCGAGAAGAGGCCGCGCTTCACGCCATTGAGGAGCGCTGCCATGAACCCGCCCGTGAACCCGCCCGCAGCCGCCTCGAAGCCGAAGGCCGACTTGACGATCAACGCCAGCATGGCCGGAACCTCGGCGATGTTAATCAGCACGATGATCAGCGCCACGAGGATGTAGAGCCCGGCCATGCCCGGGACGATCTTCTCGGCAACGCGCGCGATCGACTTGATGCCGCCGAAGATCACGATGCCCGCAAGACCGCCGACGACGAGACCGGTGACGAGTTTCGGGACCGAGAATGCCTCTTCCATCGCGACCGAGATGGAGTTCGCCTGCACAGCCGAGAAGATAAGGCCGAAGCTGAGGATCAGGCAGACCGAGAAGACATAGCCCATCGCGTTGGACCCGATGCCCTTGGACATGTAGAAGGCCGGCCCGCCGCGATACTGTGAATCCGCGTTCCTTACCTTGTAAAGCTGTGCCAGCGTCGATTCGGCATAGGCCGTCGCCATGCCCACCAGTGCCACCATCCACATCCAGAACACGGCACCCGGGCCGCCAAGATAGATTGCAACCGCGACCCCGGCGAGGTTGCCGGTGCCCACACGACTCGCGAGCGAGATCGTTAGCGCCTGGAACGGCGAGATGCCCGCAGACGATGTATCCCGCGAAGATTTGATGACGCGAAAGAATTCGGGGAAATGGCGAAACTGCAGGAACCCCGTCCGCCATGTGAAATACAGGCCGACGGCCAGCAAACCATAGACGAGGACATAGCCCCAGAGGATCGTGTTGAGAAAATCTACGATTGCTGTCATTGCCCTGCCTTCCGCAAATATCACGCAAGTGTTAACCACACTTCTTGCGATGAAAACCCTTCACCTGCCTACGATGCCCGGCGGCGTAGGCATGATGCGGTTTCGCATCTGTCGGGCCTGGCTGGCCGAGAGTGATCATATCAAGCAATAGAGGCGTCGAACCGCATCCTGCCCGGGGATCGAACGGGGCGGGCGCTGCGCGACTGACCGCGATCAAGCCGCTTTGGGAGCCCATGCGGCGACATTGCGTCGCGTCAATTTCGGCTAATTCTGGCCGAGCGTCGAAGTTACGCAGTGGTAACTTTCATTAGACTTGCCGATTGTCTGATTGGTTTTTCCGCGGCAAAGCGCAGTACACGTTCGGTGTCGCCCAGTACTTTAAACATTGTGAAAGCCCTTAGCGTGAGCTTGAGGTTGAAGGCTTCCTCGCGGATATGAGTGACGGAAAATACTTACTTTATCGTAAGTTATATCGGAAATTTAATGTATAGAAGATTGCACGGATTACAGGCTATACAAGACATCGTACACCCGCGGTAGTTGTAGCGCCCTTATCTTTTCGGCCGCGCTTCTTCCTGAAGGGACGTGACATCAAGTACCGTGTCCGCCTATCGACCGACACCGAGGTCGGTATCTCCGCACCGTCCTGTTTGTCTGCGCTCCGGCGCAGACTATTCTCTCTGGCGGCAGTCGGACGACGGACGAGGCACCAGCGTAGCCCGATCGACCGGCATAGATGAACGGGACCATCACTCCCGATACCCACATTCCGCAGGAGACCTGCAATGAAAGACCAACCTACCGACGATCATGCGGCGACCCTTGGCGCATGTCCGTTCCGCGGCACGCGCGTGGGCGGTGCCCTGGGCTCGGAGCCGCAGCTGGACCATTGGTGGCCCAACCGCCTTAAAGTCGAGCTTCTGAACCAGAACCCTGTGCAGTCGAATCCGCTGGGCGAGACATTCGATTATGCGGCGGCGATCGAAACGCTGGACTACGAGGGCTTAAAGCAGGACATGCGCGCGCTCCTGCACAGCTCGGTCGAGTGGTGGCCTTCCGACTACGACAATTATGGCCCGCAGATGATCCGAATGTCATGGCATTCGGCAGGGACTTACCGGATCGCCGACGGACGCGGCGGAGCCGGGCAGGGCATGCAGCGTTTTGCGCCGATCAATTCGTGGTGGGACAACGGCAATACCGACAAGTCGCGGCGCCTCCTGATGCCGCTCAAGCTGAAATACGGCTCGAAGGTGAGCTGGGCTGATCTTATGGTTCTCGCCGGTACCGTGGCGCTCGAGGATATGGGTCTGCCGATTGAGGGCTTCGCTTTCGGCCGCGAAGATGCGTGGGAAGCGGATCGCGCAACCTATTGGGGTCCCGAAGGCTGGCACGGAAAACGTCCGGGCGAAGAGCCCGCCGGTCCACATGAAGGGCACCCCGACCAGATGGTGACCCGCGGAATCCGCTGGGAAGGCGACGTCAAGGAAGAGTATTACGACCTCGAGAACCCGCTCGGCGCATCGCACCAAGCGCTGATCTACGTCGATCCCGAGGGCCCGAACGGCAATGGCGACCCGATGGATTCGGCGCGCGACATCCGTGAGACGTTCTCTCGCATGGCGATGAACGACGAGGAAACCGTCGCGCTGGTCGCGGGCGGACATGCCTTCGGCAAATCCCATGGCATGACCCCCCCGGACCAGATCGGACCTGCGCCCGAAGGTGCGTCGATGCAGTCGATGGGAATGGGCTGGCACAATCCCAACGGAACGGGCAAGGGCCAGTACACCATGACGAACGGGATCGAGGGAGCCTGGACACCCGATCCGACGCGGTGGGACAATTCCTACCTCGAGAATCTCTTCAAGTTCGAATGGCAGCAGACCAAGAGCCCGGCAGGATCGGTGCAATGGACGCCGGTGGATCCCGACGCGCCGAAGACGCCCGATGCGCATGTCGAGGGTCAGATGAACCCGCTGATGATGATGACCTCCGACATCGCGTTCAAGGTCGATCCGAAATACCGCGCCGTTTGCGAACGCTTCCTGCAGGATTTCGACGCCTTCACAGATGCCTTCTCGAAAGCCTGGCACAAGCTCATTCACCGCGACATGGGCCCGAAATCGCGATATCTTGGGCCGGATGTGGGCGGTGACTTTATCTGGCAGGACCCGCTGCCCGAGGTCGATCATCCGCTCGTCGGCGCGGATGATGTGGCCGAACTGAAGCGGATGATCGGTGCGCTGAACATTCCCCGGCGCGAGCTGATCGCCGCCGCATGGGCCGCGGCATCGACCTACCGCGACACCGACAAGCGCGGCGGGGCCAACGGCGGTCGCCTGAGACTCGAGCCGCAGAAGGACTGGCCGGTCAACGCACCCGATCAGCTGTCGCGTGTTCTGGCGGCACTCGAAGGCGTGAAGACGGAATTCGACGAGCGTGGCGCGACGAAGATCTCGATTGCCGATCTCATTGTCCTCGCGGGCTCTGCCGCGGTCGAGGACGCCGCAAGGGATGCAGGTCACGAGGTCAATGTGCCCTTCGTGCCCGGTCGGACCGACGCAACGGACGAGATGACCGATCCAGAGCAGATAGACTGGCTTCAGCCCGTGGTCGACGGGTTCCGTAACTACCACAACGACGCGGTGCGTTTCGCGGTACCCGACGAACATCTGTTTCTCGACCAGGCGGCAAAGCTCGCGCTTACCGCGCCGGAATGGACGGCGCTTTCGGGCGGCCTGCGTGCGCTCGACCAGAACTTCGACGGCGGACGGCACGGCATCTTCACCGATCGTCCCGGGGTTCTTTCCAACGACTTCTTCAAGGTTCTCGTCTCGATGGAGTACGTCTGGGAACCGCAGGACGAAAGCGAGACGCTGTTCAATCTCGTCGATCGCGCCTCCGGTGAGACGCGCTTTACCGCAACCCGCTGCGATCTCATCTTCGGGGCCAACAGCGAATTGCGCCAAGTCTCCGAGTTCTACGCGGGTGCCGATGGCGAGGAGCATCTCGTCCGGACGTTCGTGAATGCCTGGACGAAGGTCATGATGCTCGACCGGTATGACGTACCGAAAGAGCGGGCCGCAGCAACCTCCATCTGCTGATACGATCACTGCTCCGCGCCGATGAGGTTTTCGGCGCGGAGCATTCTAAAAGGAAATACGCCTCAGATTTCGAGCCAATACGGGTCAAAGTATATTACATAATCGAAGTTCTCGGCATTTACGATTTCTTACAGCGCGAGTTTTTTGAAAAGCTTGAGGGCTCTTCCGGCCCGGATCACAAAGCTCCGACATACTAGCCTGCCGGACGCGGTCAACGCTGTCTAAGTCTTCCTCAATACCCGAAGTAATGCCAACGTTGCCCAAAACCCTTGATTGAGAACTGCAATCACGAGGTCGAGTTGACAGCATGACGTTATGGCGAAACGTTTGGGCTCGAACCCGCAGAACATCGAGGATGCCCGGAACATGGAAGAATTCGCCAGGAAGCTGGGACTGAAAACCGACGCGACGATCTTCTTCGTGTCCGCTGGCTTCATGGTCGTCTTCGTGCTCGCGCTGGTCATCGCCCCTGGGCCGATCGAAGCCGCTTTCGCCGCCGGGCGAAGCTGGATCGTGACCAATCTCGGGTGGTTCTTCATCGTCGGCGTGAACGTCTGGCTCGCATTCCTGCTCTGGATCGCATTGAGCCGGTTCGGCCGCATCCGCCTCGGCGGACAGGATGCGAAGCCCGCCTATGGCAATCTCTCATGGTTCACCATGCTCTTCGCCGGGGGCATCGGAACGGTTCTGATGTTCTGGGGCGTGGCCGAGCCAATCTTTCACTTCACCACACCGCCCCGCCCGGGCGTCGAGCCATTCAGCCCCGAAGCGGCGCAGGATGCTATGGCATTCTCGCTTTACCATCTCGGGCTCCATACCTGGACGATCTTCGCCCTTCCCGGCCTCGCATTCGCGTATTTCATCTATCGCTACGATCTTCCGATCCGGGTGAGCTCGGTCTTCTACCCCTTGATCGGCGAGCGCATCCATACCGGTGTGGGCAAGGCGATCGACATCGTGGCGATCCTGGGCACGCTCTTCGGAGTCTCGGTCTCGATCGGACTGGGCACGCAGCAGATCAATGCAGGTCTGAGCGAACTCATGGGGGTGCCCGACAGCGTCTTCGTCAAGGTCGTCGTCATCGCGATCCTGACCTCTGTGGCCGTCGGGTCGATCGCGGCGGGGCTCGACAGTGGGGTGAAGCTCCTGTCGAACATCAATATCGGGATGGCGACGGGGCTCATGATCTTCGTCCTCGTCACTGGATCGACGGTGTTCCTGCTGCGCGCGATCATCGAGACGGTAGGCATCTACGTATCGAACATCATCCCTCTCGCCTTCTGGAACGACACGCTCGCCGAATTTACGAGCGATGACGGCGATTGGGGCTGGCAAGGCAACTGGACGATCTTCTACTGGGCCTGGACGGTCACATGGTCCCCGTTCATCGGCATCTTCGTCGCGCGGATTTCCAAGGGGCGCACGATCCGGGAATTCGTCCTCGGTGTGCTTTTCGCGCCGTCGGCCTTCACGCTGGTCTGGTTCGCGATCTTCGGCTGGTCCGCGATGGAGATCGACGGGATCGGTGCCGACGCGCGCGCGGCGCTTGGCGATCAGGCCGGAAGCCTTTCGCAGGCCGTGTCAGAAAGCGTGCCGCTCGCGATGTTCGCGTTCTTCGAAAGCTTCCCCGCAACCACCCTCATCCAGGGGCTGGCAATCGTCATCGTGGCAATCTTCTTCGCCACGTCGTCGGACTCGGCCTCGCTCGTGGTCGACATGCTCTGCAGCGGGGATGCCGATCCCGGTCCCGTCCGGCAACGGGTGTTCTGGGGCGTATCGGAAGGCGTCATCGCGGCGATGTTGATCGTCCTCGCCGGAGAGGCGGGCCTGACGGCGCTTCAGCAGGTCATCACGGTCATCGGATTGCCGATCTTCATCATGGTCTCGATGATGGTCGTATCTCTGATCAAGGGATTGCAGACGGAAACGGTGCATCTGCGTCCCATCGATCCCCCGAAGGAAGCGTCCGAGTTGAAGTGATCGCACGCTGCGACGCGTAAATCGCCCCGGACCGGCCTATGCTGGGCCGGTATCGCTTGCGCACCATGCGGATCGGTACGAGATCCGCATGGTGGGCCTCTGCGGATCAATCAGCCGTGGGAAGCGAAGCGCAATGCGCGCCCGCAGCATCAGCCCCGGAGCCGAGTGCGATAAAGGCCGGCTGCGCATAGGGGTCCAGCGGCTCCGACGCCGCCAGATCGAAGGCTAGGAGACCGGTCATCAGGATCGCGACGACCGTCGCGGTCAGCTTACGCGTCATCGATCAGCCCCCCAGCCCGAGTTTCGGACGCAACTTCACGCCGAAGATCGATCCGGCGAAGGCGGCTGCGAACCACGCCCAACCATGCAGCGATCCGGTCGAGATACCGGAAAAGAACGCGCCCACATTGCAGCCGAACGCGATCCTCGAGGAATATCCCAGAGCTAGCCCCGCAAGGATCGCCGAGATCCAGGCGGTCGCGGAATAGCTCGGCAGCTTCTGCGCGAACCCGCCCCGCCAAGCGGTCACGAGAAAGGCACCCCCGATGATCCCGAGATTCGTGAGAGAGGTCACGTCGGTCAGAAGGCTCTGTGCGATACGGTCCTGATTTGCGGGAAGGCTCCAGAAGGCTGACGCCTCGAGCGGAATGCCCATGCCCGTCGCGCCTTTGGCGACCCAGAGGCCGAGCCCGTAAACGACCCCCCAGGGCTGACCTGCGACAATCAGGTTGAGAACGGCCAGCGCGGCAAGGATGACGGCCGCCAGGATATAGCGTCGCTGGATTCGACGATGCTCAGCCGGAGCAAGCCAGAGGACCAGGACAGCGATGATCGCAAGGCCCGTCAGCGTCAGCAGCAGCCCGCCGGTCCCGTCGAATGCGATGACCGGCAGTGCTCCGAGGTCCGTCCACCAAACGAGATTGAATGCACCCAGAAACGAGCCGATCGCGAAGAAGGGCAAGGCCACAAGCCCGATCGGGTTGCCGCTGCCTGAATTGACCAGCGTGCCCGATCCGCACCCCATGACGAGCTGCATCGCCAGACCGAAGACGAAGGCTCCACCCACCATCGCGTATCCGATCGGGGCATGCGCACCGATGAGTTCCCCGGGATGGCCCGCCAGCAGAGGAAACGCCACGAGCGCCACGAGCGCAATCGACAGAAGGTGGCCCAAAAGGCCGTCGGGGTTGCGATCCACGATCATGCGTCGCCACGGACCGGCGAAACCGAACCGCAATCCTTCGAGCGTGATGCCGAAGCCGAGACCGATGAGAAGCAGCGCGCCGTAGCGTGCTCCGGCGAAAGCCGCGACCGCGAGCGCGAGTGCGAGAGCAGCCGCAATCAGGCCAATACGGGCCAGCGTCGACGCGCCGGCCGGGGATGCCGGCGGCGCGAGTTCGATATTGGACATGGCCTATCCTTTCCGGGACGCCTCAGAACGCCGACGTGATCTTGTTCCACATCATGCGCAGCGGCCCGGGAACGTTTGCCATCTCGTAACCGGCATTCGACCAGCCGACCATGGATTCAGGGTAAAGTTTCACGTTCTCGACACCGGCCAGTTCGGACAGCGCGAACCAGTTGGTCGCGGCCCAGTGGCCAGTATTGCAGAACGAGATGATCGCCTCGGCATCCGTAAAATCCTGCTGCGACGCGATATCCCGGGCGGCGGAGGCATCGACGATGGTGGGCCCGTCAGAGAACCAGCCGGCATGCTCGAAATACTGCGACTGCGGCAGCGTTCCGGGCTTTGCCGCGGCCGGGTGTCCATCCCGTCCCTCCCAGAAGCTTTCGGGGCGTGCATCGAGAAGCAGTGCCTCGTCCTCTCCACCGATCGCGTGCTGAACGTCATCGACCGAGGCAGTCCACTGATCGTTCCAGGTGATCTCGATCTCCGACGGCTCGACATCGGTCGGTGCGTCGGTCAGATCGTATCCCGCTTCTGTCCACGCGTTGACGCCACCGTTCAGGATCGAAAGATCCTCGAACCCCGACGATTTCAACGTCCAGTAGACACGCGCGGCGGCACCGAAATCGGACACGTCGCTTCCCTGATAGACAATGACGACGTGGTCATCCGTTTCGAGCCCGAGATCGCGATACGCGGTCTGGAGCGCGTCGGCGGAGACGATCGCACCGGGGTTTTCGGCGGGGCCCCGGAAGAGGTCGTAAGGTGCCGAAGCCGCACCGGCGATATGACCAGCGTCGAAATCGGCGCTGCGGATGTCGATCACTCGCACCTCGTCGAGCGCATTCTCCAGATCGGCCGGCGCAACGAGCGGTTCCAGATCGGCCGCCCACACGGATGTCGTGGCGAGGGAAAGCGCAGTGACGAGCGCGAATCGGGACGTCATGATCATGGATCGCCTCCAGAGAATTGGTTTCCCCGCCATCTGGCGTGCAATCGATGTCGCGACAAGCCTCGCTGCTGCGATCAATCGAAACAGCGGTCTGCTCATGCAGACCTTTTGTGGAACGTGCGTTTCGCCGTGAGGGTCCGTCCCGGGCGGTCGCGACGCCGTCGCGCCCGGCTATGGAACCCCCATTCCTTTCGCTCCGCGGGCACCCTTCTGTTCTAACGATGGAAACTTACACGTAGGCGGGGTCGCGGGAATACCCGCGATAGCCGGGAAGCTTCTTTGCGAGGATCAGGCATCACCGCCATGCATACGTCAGGAACCGAACTCGAACACAGCGTCCACCTCGACGAGCGCACCAGCCGGGAGGGACGAAACGTTGACCGCCGTGCGCGCATGCCGTCCCGCATCGCCCCAGATGTCGATGAACATCTGCGACGCTCCGTCGATCACCGCCGGACCTTCGCCGAAGGTCGGAGGAGCGGCGACGAAGCCGCCAACGCGCACGACCTGGGAAACGCGATCGAGCGATCCGGCGACGGCACGCGCCGAATAGAGCAGATTGAGCGCACACATGCGCGCCGCCTCCCTCCCCGTCTCCGGATCGAAATCTTCGCCCACAGGGCCGAAGAATTTCGGCACGCCTTCCCATTCGCAGATCTGACCTGACAGGAACAGCAGGTTGCCCGTAATTTTCCCCGGCAGGAACAGCGCGCGGGAGGGCGCGGAGGGCGGGAGCACCAGTCCGAGTTCGGCCAAACGTGCCTCGACCACGCCGCTCATGCGCGATCACCCGCCATCAGGCGCGCGGCCAGATCGATCAGCGACAAATCCGACCCTCGCGGGCCGATCAACGAAACACCGACCGGCGCGCCGTCGATCCGTCCGGCGGGCATGACGACTTGTGGCAGCCCGGCCAGACCCGCGATGCAGAGGATCCGCTGGCTGTCGTGCCGGAAACTGTCGAAGAGCGCCAGCGGAGGCTCGAGACGAAAGGGTTCCGCATGGACCGCGGGGGCAAGGATCACGCCGTCCTCTCCCAGCAAACGGTTGAGATGATCGGTGAAGGCTGACCGGACGGCACGTGCCGCCTGGATCTCGTCCTCGCTCAATGCCCCTGCGGCCGCGATCCGACCGTCGATCCCGTGGACCAGCGGCGGCCGCGCCCGGGTCACCCAGGGGAGAAGATGTTCGCGCGCATCAGCGCCGATCGTGGCGAGGCAGGCGGAATAGGCGGCCTCGACTCCATCGGGATAGGGTTCGGCCTGCGCGGTCGCGAGCCCGGCGAACGCCTCGTCGAAGATCGTCCGAACGCCCGCGGTGGCGAGTGCCTCGATCGCCTCGGACCGAAGGTATCGCGGCGTATCCGGCAAAGGATGTGCGTCCTCTCCGTAGAGCGCGCGGGCTCCACTGCTCAGCGTCGCGGCATCCCGGGCGAACAACCCGGCCGTGTCGTAGCTTGGCGCGACGGGCTGGGTGCGGTCCATCGGTACCGTGCCGTGGGTTGGCCGGATGCCCCAGATCCCGCAGAAGCTCGCCGGTGCACGCACCGATCCGCCCGTATCGGACCCGAGCGCCAGATCGACCAATCCGCCAGCCACCGCAACGGCCGATCCAGAGGACGAACCCCCTGGAATGCGGTCGGGCGCGGCCGGGTTCACGGGCGTGCCGAAATGCGCGTTCATCCCGTACATCGACCAGGCGAGCTCGTCGGTATGGGTCTTGCCGACGCACCGCGCGCCTGCATCGACAAGCCTTTGGACGGGCGGCGCATGAGCCGTCTTGATGCCGCTTTCGGCGAGCCTGAGCGGGCAGCCGCTCCCCGTGCGGTAGCCCGCGACATCGTAGATGTCCTTGACCCCGAGCGTCAGCCCGGCAAGCGGGCCGTCCGTGGCGAACGGCACCTCGACCCCTTCGTAGGGCATGAAGGCGTGGAAGGGATCATGGTCGAGCAGCATGTCAGGCAACCTCCATCGGTGCGTCGGCATGGATGCAGGCCACGCGACGGCGCGGCCCGATCCGGTGAACCGGCGGAAGGGCGGCGCGGCAGCGCGCCTCGGCCAGCGGGCAGCGCGGAGCGAAGGGACAGGCATCGGGCTTCGTATCGAGGGGTGGCGGCGCGCCCGGGATCGCGTCGAGCCGCGTGCCCCGCGCCACGTCGTGCAGGTTCGCGGCCAGCAGTCCCTTGGTATAGGGATGACGCGGCGACTTGATGATCTCGCGCGTCGTGCCCTCCTCCACGATCTGGCCGGCATACATGACCGCGATCCGCTCGGAGACCTCGACCGCGACGCCGATATCGTGCGTCACGAAGATCACGCCCATGCCGAATTCGCGCTGCAACGCGCGAAGCAGCAGCAGGATCTGGATCTGCACCGTCGCGTCGAGCGCGGTCGTCGGCTCGTCCGCCAGCAGCAGCCGCGGACGACACGAGAGAGCCAGCGCAATCATCACCCTCTGCAGCATGCCGCCCGACAATTCGTGGGGATAGTTCCGAAGCCGCCGGTCGGGCGAGGGGATCCGCACGCGTCGCAGCATGTCGAGTGCGGTCGACATCGCCTCGTCGCGACTGACACCCGTCTTCCGGCGCACCGCCTCGGCGATTTGGTGGCCGATCGTGTAGACCGGATCGAGCGCAAGACCCGGTTCCTGGAACACCATGGACACCTCGCCCCCGCGGTAATCCTGAAGTGCCCTGCCCTTCAGCGACATGACATCCACGGCGTTCACCTTCATGACCCCGTCGATATCCGTTCGTCGGGGCGGCAGAAGCCGCAACAGCGCCTTCAGCGTCACGGACTTGCCGGATCCCGATTCCCCCAGAAGGGCGAGCGTCTCGCCCTGCTCGAGCTCGAGCGTCAGGTCGTTGATCGCGTGAACGTTGCGTGCGCCGCGAAACCGGATGTTCAGATTGCGGATGTCGACGAGAGATCCCTGCCCGCTCATGCCACCCCCTCCTCGCCCGCGCGGGAATGGCCCGACGCGCGATCGTGGAGATGGCAGGCCGCGAGATGCCCCTGCCCGTCCGAGACGTCCCGCATCGTGGGAACCCGGCCCTTGCAGACGTCCTCGGCATATCTGCAGCGCGTGTGAAACCGGCAACCCGAGGGAGGGTTGATCGGGTTCGGCGGATCGCCCGTCAGCGGCGGCTTCTCGGTGCGGTGATCGGGATCCATCGAGGGCATCGCCGAGAAGAGCGATCGCGTATAGGGATGCGCCTGACGCGACCAGATGAGGTCCACCGGCGCGACCTCGACCACCTCGCCCAGATACATGACGAGAACCCGGTCGGAAATGTAGCGGACCACGTTCAGATCGTGGCTGATGAAGATGTAGGTCAGCCCGAATTCGGCACGCAGATCCGCCAGCAGGTTCAGCACCTGCGCTTCGACCGACTTGTCGAGCGCCGAGACCGCCTCGTCGAGCACCACGATCCTCGGCGACATGGCAAGTGCGCGGGCGATGTTGATCCGTTGCCGCTGTCCGCCCGAGACCTCGTGCGGATACCGCCGCGCGAAGCGCGCCGGGTCGAGCCCGACGCGGGCCATGAGATCGCGGGCCCGACCGATCGGGTCCGACAGGCCCTGAACGCGGGCACCGAAGGCAATCGATTCCTCGATCGTCAGGCGCGGGTTCAGTGACGCGTAGCTGTCCTGAAAGACCATCTGCATGCGGCCGCGCAGGTCGCGCACCGAGAGATCCTCGCCGAGCGTGCGCCCCTCGAGCCGGACATCGCCCTTGTCACGGTCGATCAGTCCGACCAGAAGCCGCGCGGTCGTGGACTTGCCGCAACCGGACTCGCCGACGATCCCCAGCGTCTCGCCCTCGTTGACCGAAAAGGAGACCCCGTCGACCGCCTGGACCCAGGCTTTCTGACGGCCGAGGATGCCCCCCCTCACCGGGAAGTACTTCCTGAGGCCCGTCACCTGCAGGATCTGCCCGGGGCCGCCGGGGAGCAGTGCGTCAGTCGCGGACATTCATGGCACTCCTTACGCCGTCGCTGAGAAGGTTGAGGCAAAGCGAGGTCACGAAGATCATCACGCCCGGCAGCGCCGCGAGCCATGGATCGACGTAGATGGCCGATCTGAGCGTGTTGAGCATTAATCCCCATTCCGGTTCGGGCGGACGCACGCCGATGCCGAGGAACGACAGGCCGGCGGCCAGGATCATGCACACGCTCGTCAGCGAGGTCGCATAGACGAAGATGGGCGACAGCACGTTGCCGATCACGTGGACGCGGATCACGGTCAGCGCATTCGCGCCCGTTGCACGGGCCGCATCAATATAGTCGAGAGACCGCACCCCCGATGTCACCGCCTCGGCCACGCGGGTAATGGGCGGGATGAACACGATGGTGAGCGAGACGAGGCTGTTGACGATCCCCGCCCCGAGCGCACCCGAGATCGCGATCGCCAGGAGAACCGACGGAAACGCGAAGAACACGTCGACCGTCCGCATGATGACGGTATTGAGCAGCCCGCCGACATACCCGGCGGTGATCCCGAGAAAGCTGCCGATGAAGAAGGCGAGGATTACCGGCACCAATCCGATGAAGAGCGTGAGCCGCCCGCCATAGATCAGGCGGGCCAGCATGTCGCGCCCCTGCTCGTCGGTGCCGAGAGGATGCCCCTCGGACCCGATGGGGTTCAGCCGCGCGACCATCGACCCGGTATAGGGATCGGCAAGACCCAGCCACGGTGCGAAGATCGCGGATCCGATCAGCAGACCGAGGATCGTGGCGCAGCAGATCGTTACCGGATCGCGCGACAATCTGTGCAAGACGCCGGACCAGTATCCGCCGCTTTCGCCGACCGGGATCTCGACGATATCGGTTTGCGCGACCGCCATGTCAGGTCCTCTTTATGCGTGGATCGATCGCGGCCTGCGCCACGTCGACGACAAGGTTCATCGCTACGAAGAACAGCGCGAGGACCAGGATCGTCCCCTGCAGAAGCGGCAGGTCGCGCTGGAAGATGGCGTTCGACAGCAGGTATCCCGAGCCCGGCCAGTTGAAGACCGTCTCGATCAGGATCGACCCGCCGAGCAGATATCCGAGCTGCAGACCCATGACCGAGAGGGCCGTGGCCGCCGCGTTGCGGGCCACGTGGCGGATCACGTCGCCGCGGCTCATCCCCTTGGCATAGAGCGCCAGAACGAAATCCATCGACAGGATGTCACCGGCCAGCGCGCGTACGGTCCGTGCGACGATGCCGATCGGAACCACGGCAAGCGTCGCCGCCGGCAGGATCAGATGCCGCAGATGCGACCAGTTCCAGGACCAGTCCTGCGAGCCCCCTGGCCCCGCACCCATCGAGGGCAACCAGCCGAGATTGACCGAGAAGATGATGACCAGCACGATGCCGAGCCAGTAGTTCGGGACCGATACGCCGGCGATCGAGATCGCCGTGACGATCCGGTCGAGGATCGTATCGCGGAAATAGCCCGCGACGAAGCCCAGCAGCACGCCGATGGGAAAGGCGATGATCGCCGCGCTCACCGCGAGGAGGAGCGAGTTCTGCACCGCGCCGAACACCTCGTCCGCGACAGGGCGCCCCGTCGCGATCGACCGACCCATGTCGCCCTGGATCAGGTTTCCTACCCAGACGACGTACTGGACCGGCAGGGGCTTATCGAGCCCGTAGGCCGCGCGCATCGCGGCCTGCTGTTCGGCCGTCGCGTCGACCGGCATGATCGCGGTCAGCGGATCGCCCGGTGCGATCTGCACCAGCATGAAGCAGATGACCGAGACCCCGAATGCCACCGGCATCACGAGGATCAGGCGTCTGAGGAAATAGACGAACATGCGCCGGAACTCCTTTCGCGACGGGCCGACCGCACCCGCCGCACGCTGCGCGGCGGGTGCGGTATTGCCGTCAGTCGGTCATGGTGATCGAGGAGAAGTTCTGGAACCAGTTCTGCGCCTGGACGTAACCCTCGACGCGCGGGCTGAGCGCACGCGGGGCCACGTCATGCGCGACCATCAGGAACAGGGCGTCGTCCACGTATTTCTCGTGAGTCCTGCGCAAGACCTCGTTCTGCGCCTCCACGTCGAAAGTGGTCTGGATCTCCTCGAAAAGCGCCTGCATCTCGGGGTCGCAGTAATGACCCCAATTCGTCCCGTCGGGCGCGATGAGATCGCAGGACAGGTGCCTGATGAGGCCGGTGAACGGATCCTGCACGAAGTAGCTGAAGTTGATCGATTCAGCCCCTTCGACGGCCGGGTCCGCGGCACCAGCGCGCCAGAGGTTGATCATCTGGTTCCACTCGACGACCGAAAACTCGACGTCGATCCCGATCGCGGCCAGGTTCTGCTGGACATACTCGTTCATCGGCAGCGGCAGCATCTGCCCCGACCCCGAGGGCGAGATCAGCGCCTTGACCGCCAGCCGGTTGTCGGGACCGTAGCCCGCCTCGGCCAGCAGCTCCTTTGCCGCCTCGGGATCGTAGCGGACCTCGAATTCCGGCTCGCCGAACCAGTTCGACGAGGGCGGCAGGAACCCTTCGGCGGGCACCATCAATCCGCCCAGAAGCGCGCCCATCCCCTCGCGGTCGATCGCGAGATTGGCCGCCTTGCGCACGTTGATGTCGTTCCAGGGCGACCCGTCGAGACGCGAGAGGTGCCAAGTCCAGTTATGAGGATAGGTGTTCGACGAGATGACGAAACCGTTGCCCTCCATGGCGGGAATGGTGTCGGGCGCGGGCGCCTCGATCCAGTCGACCTGCCCCGACAGGAGCGCGGCCGAGCGGGCATTCGGTTCGGGCAGCGGGATCAGGATCATGCTGTCGAGCTGCGGCACCCGTTCGGCATCCCAGTAATCCTTGAACGGCACCATCTCGGCGCGCTCGCGTGGGACGAAGGTCTCCATCTGCCACGGCCCCGTTCCCGAAGGCTCCTGCGCGACCCGCTCCCAATCCTTGTCGAGCGCTTCCCAGTTCGCCTGGGAGGACATCAGGATCCACGACAACTGATACGGCAGCGTCGCGTCGGGTTCGGTCGTGGTGATCTCGAGGGTGTATTCGTCGATGGCGCGGTAGCTTTCGACCGTCGGAATCCGCGACCGTCCCTGTGCGGATTGCCGCGGGTCGTACTGCTCCGACGATTCGTCGAGCAGCTTGTCGAAGTTCCACACGGCAGTCTCGGCCGTGAAGGGGCTGCCGTCGTGGAACGTGACGCCTTCGCGAAGCTTGAACGTCCAGACCGTCTGGTCGTCTTCGTTCACCGACCATTCCGTCGCGAGCCCGGGGACCAGTTCCGACGGCCTGTCCGCGGAAAGCAGGTCCCAGGATACAAGCGGATCATAGAGGGTGTAGCCGATGAAACGCATCCCCTCGCCGCCCTGGTCGGTCTGACCGGTGGTCAAGGGAATGTCGGCTGCCGTCATCCCGATCCGCAGGGTTCCCTGAGCGTTCGCGGTCCCCGCGAAAGACGCGCCTGCAACCAGTGTGATCGCCAAAAAGCCATGCTTCCAGTCTCTCAAGGTGTATCTCCGCTCTCTATCGCTCGGACGCCGGCCCGGGCTTCATCCCGGGCCATTCAAGATCGAAATCGGGCAGGTGCACATGTTTCATGCGATGCGATCCCGCCCGCGCGACCGCGGATAGGGCATTTTGCTGAATTCTTCGGACCTGTTGGATCCGAACGCCTAAACTCCCATCGGTTGCGGAACCCGAAGGGCAGGTTGGCGCGTTGCCAAATGTCGACCCGTATTCCGTTCCGTGGGATCGGATCAGGATGGCGACTGCATTTCGTAGTGCAACGCCGAAACTCGGAGAGTACACCGCACCCGTACCGAGACAGGAGTTGCTTTCGGCGCGATTGCCCCGACAGCGTTCAGGCAGCTTTTTCAAGAGACCGACCATGCTCACGCAGACGACGGCCCCCGAAGTTACAATGGCCGCAGACCCCCCCGATCCGGACGACGACCGCACGACACGCCGGATCTCCGACATACTTCAGGGGATCGCCGACGCGCCCGCCGGTGCCGACGAACGGATCACGCTGGGTCAGCTCGTCGAGGGGTTCGGCAATCGCGCATTCGGCTCGCTGCTGTTCATCTTCGCACTTCCCGTGGCGCTGCCCATTGCGATCCCCGGCATCTCTGCGGTTCTTGGCGCGCCTCTGCTTCTCCTGACTTGGCAGCTCATGTGCGGCCGCGACCAGCCGTGGCTGCCCGAGCTCATGCGCAAGCGGTCCTTCCGGCGCGCCGATTTTTCGCGGATGCTGCTGCGGGTCCTGCCTTTCGTCCGACGGCTCGAACGTCTGATCGGCCCGAGATTGACGTGGCTGGTCGACCGGCCCGGTGAACGGATCATCGGTCTCTTCGCCTTCATCCTCGCGGTCGTCCTGTTCCTGCCGATCCCGTTCGGGAACTCTGTTCCTGCCCTCGCAATTGCGATCATGGCGCTGGCAGTCCTCGAAAGGGACGGCATCGCGGCTATCGCCGGTACGGTGATCGGTCTTGCGGGGATCGCGGTTGTGTCCGGCGTGATCCTCGGACTGCTCAAGGGTGCCGTCCTGCTCGTCCACTCGTTCATCTTGTCCTGAGCGAAGGAACCGCATTTCAAGCGATCGACGGGACGCTCTGGATGCACACTGATCGCCGGGACGAGGCGGCCCCGATCAGGCTGCGGCCTTTTGCCTGATCGCATTCAGGAAATTGGCAATTTCCGTTCGTCGTAGCCGCCCGTCGGTGACTTCGACATCCAGACCGAGCTGCCATGCAAGATCGCGCCGTTCCGGCACCGCATCCAGTGCATCGAGATCGCCCGCATACCGCTCGACGGTTTTCTCGTCCTGGGCCAGACCCTGATGGACGAGCGCCTCGGACTGCCCTCTCAGCGCATCCGCGATCTCGGCCAGGGCGAGTTCGGGGTGATACTGCACACCCCAGAACACACCCGATCCCGACCGGATTTCCGCGGCCTCGACGGGCACGTCCCGCGTCCCGGCGAGGACCGTTCCCCCTTCGGGCAGCTCGCACACGACGGCCGAATGCATCGTCGGGGCGTCCCACGCGCCCGGGCGCCCCCGCAACATCGGATGACCGCGCCCAGCCTCGGTCGCGACGATCCCGCGCGCAAATCCGGCCTCCATCCGCGTTTCGCAGGGCTTTACCGCACCACCCGCGGCGACCGCGGCGATCTGCAATCCCGCACAGGACCCGAAGGATGGCACGCCCGCTTCGAACACGGCCGCCATGAAACGTGCCGCCCTGCGGACTTCGGGCGTGGCTTCATGCATCTGGATGGGCGAACCCGGAAACAGGACGCCGTCGAACTGCCGCAGCCATTCGAGTGTCACATCGGCACCGCTTTCCACGCAGGAGACATGCTCGATCGTGCCCTCCCCCATCATGTCGCGCACGGTGTCGGCATAGGTTTCGTGCGAGGCCATGCCCGAACGACGACGCCGGGCGGCCTGCTGGTCCGGGGTCTCGCTCGACACGACGAGGACATGAAGCGGCATGGTCGAAATATCTCGGCATCAGGGTTGGGTCAGCAGCCACATAGGTCCCCGCAGCGACTTGGAACCGGCATGCGACAAATCGCGGGTGCGACCCGAGGGCCGGACGCTTCGACCGGCCAATGGTCTTCGACCCGGCCTCTTCGGCGCGGCGCTTCGCTTGCACGCAACACCCATGCTTTCATACTGCCGGAAACGGTTGGCAGAGGACGCAGACCGACCGATTTACGTCCCCTGCGGACCTGATCGGCCGAATTGCGCGGTACCGTCCCACCCTATGAAAAATCACTACCTTATAGCGAGACTTCGGCCCATGCTGATCTCGCGATGCTGGTGTCGGACACGACGAAACGTGCATCGTGAAACTGGGAGGAAATCATGAGTGACGGAACGGGACGGCGTCCAAGTGACGCGACCGGCTACTGGAAGGCCAATATCCGGACGATCGTCGGATGCCTTATCGTCTGGGCCCTGGTGAGCTTCGGCTTCGCCATTCTCTTGCGGCCGATATTGTCGGTCATACCGATCGGCGGAACGGATCTGGGGTTCTGGTTCGCCCAGCAAGGCTCGATCCTCGTCTTCCTTGTCCTGATCTTTTTCTACGCCTGGCGCATGAACAAGATCGACCGGGAATACGGCGTCGAGGAGGATTGAGCCATGGACCAGTATTACCTCAACCTGCTGATCATCGGCGGCTCGTTCCTGCTTTATATCGCGATCGCGATCTGGGCACGGGCCGGAACGACATCGGAATTCTACGCGGCCGGACGCGGCATCCATCCGGTCACAAACGGAATGGCCACAGCGGCGGACTGGATGTCGGCCGCCTCCTTCATCTCCATGGCGGGCCTCATCGCCTTCTCGGGCTACACGGCGTCCGCCTATCTCATGGGATGGACGGGGGGATACGTGCTGCTGGCATTGCTGCTGGCACCGTATCTCCGCAAGTTCGGCAGCTTCACCGTTCCCGAATTCATCGGCGACCGCTTCTACAGCCGCAGCGCGCGACTCGTGGCGGTGCTGTGCCTCGTCATCGCCTCGATCACCTACGTCATCGGGCAGATGACCGGGGTGGGCGTGGCCTTCTCGCGCTTTCTCCAGGTGTCGAACTCCACCGGCCTCTTCATCGGGGCGGCGGTCGTGTTCTTCTACGCGGTTCTCGGGGGCATGAAGGGGATCACCTATACCCAGGTCGCTCAATACGTCGTCCTGGTTTTCGCCTATACGGTGCCGGCGATCTTCATCTCGCTCCAGCTGACGGGCAATCCGATCCCGGGCCTCGGCCTTTTCTCAACCTATGAGAATTCCGGAGAGCCGTTGCTGGCAACGCTGAACCAGACCCTCGCGGATCTCGGTTTCTCGTCCTACACCGCACAGGACGGCGCGCCCCTGGCGGTGCTCAACATGTTCCTGTTCACCCTGACCCTGATGATCGGCACCGCGGGCCTGCCACACGTGATCATCCGCTTCTTCACCGTGCCGAAAGTGTCGGATGCGCGGCTGTCGGCAGGCTGGGCGCTGGTCTTCATTGCCATCGTCTATCTGACCGCCCCGGCGGTCGGCGCGATGGCGCGGCTCAACATCATGGACACGATCTGGCCCAACGGCACCCAGAACGCAGAGGCGATCGAGATCGACGAGCTTCCGGCCTGGTTCGAGAACTGGCAGACCACCGGGCTGCTCGGCATCGAGGACAAGAACGGGGACGGCCGCCTGCAATATTACGACGAGAACGGCACGCCTTCCGAGACCCTCGGCACGACCGAACTTGCCGGCAACGAGCTCGTCCTCTTCAACCCTGACATCCTCGTCCTTGCGAACCCCGAGATCGCGCAGCTTCCCGGCTGGGTCATCGCGCTGGTGGCGGCGGGCGGAATGGCGGCCGCGCTCTCGACCGCGGCGGGTCTGCTCCTGGCGATCTCCTCGGCGATCAGCCACGACCTCGTGAAGCGGTCGATCAATCCGAACATCTCGGATTCGGCAGAGCTGTGGTGGGCACGGGGCTCAATGGCGGTTGCGGTGGTGGTGGCCACGTATCTCGGACTGAACCCGCCGGGCTTTGCCGCGCAGACCGTGGCACTCGCCTTCGGGATCGCGGCGGCGACGATCTTTCCCGCGCTGGTGATGGGCGTCTTCTCGCGCCGCATCAACAACGTGGGTGCCGTATCGGGCATGCTGACCGGGCTCGTCTTCACGGTGGTCTACATCTTCCTACACAAGGGCTGGTTCTTCATCCCCGGCACCGAAAGCTTTCCCGACACGATCGAGGGTTCGCTCTTCGGGATTCAATCGACCGCCATCGGCTGCTTCGGGGCGCTGCTGAACTTCGTCGTGGCCTTCGTGGTCTCGGGCCGCACGGCCGATACCCCCGACGAGGTGAAGGCGATGATCGAGAATGTCCGCATTCCCCGTGGGGCCGGCAGCGCCACCGGCCACTGACCCCGATCGCGTCAGCCTTCGGGCCGACGCCCCGGGCCCGATCCGAACCAGGAAAGGCCGGCTCGATCCCCGAGCCGGCCTTTTCGTCCCCTTTACCGATGACCAAAGTCAGCGGCGATACGTCCCCTTCGACCCCTTTCGGGCCGGCCTCTGCTGCATCGGACCGCAGCTCACTTCAGATTTAACGGTTCAAATTTCGGTGAACACCGTGCAAGGGTCGGACCGAAGCTGCAAGGAGGACCCTCGATGGCAACCGGAATTTGGGTATCGCTCGCGATATACTTCGCCGCGATGATCGCGATCGGACTATACGCGTATCGAAGATCGACGTCGAATTCCGAGGATTACGTCCTCGGGGGCCGCAATCTGCCTCCGGCGGTGGCCGCGCTGTCCGCCGGCGCGTCGGACATGTCGGGTTGGCTGTTGCTGGGTCTGCCGGGTGCGCTCTATGCCGCGGGCCTCGTTGAGGCCTGGATCGGGATCGGCCTGTTCGTCGGGGCGCTCTTCAACTGGATCATCGTCGCGCCGCGCCTGCGCGAGCAGACCGAACGCTACGACAACGCGCTGACCATTCCTTCCTTCCTCGCCAATCGCTTCCCCAGCCAGGCGACGCTTCTGCGGGTGGTCTCGGCGGTCGTGATCGTCCTCTTCTTCGCCGTCTACACGGCGAGCGGCCTCGTCGGTGGCGGCAAGCTGGTGCAATCCGCGTTCGACGGGTCCTATCAGCTGGGCGTCTGGCTGACGCTCGGCATGGTGCTCGCCTATACCGTCGTCGGCGGTTTCCTCGCGGTGTCGCTCACCGATTTCGTGCAGGGCTGCATCATGATGCTCGCCCTTGTCGTCATGCCGATCGTGGTTCTCTACGCAGGCGACGGCGGTGGATTCGATCAGGCGCGCGAGACGCTTTCGGGCGTCGAGGGTTTTTCCCTCTCTCTGACATCGGGCCTCACGCTGCTCGGATGGCTCTCGGCAGTAACCTGGGGGCTCGGCTATTTCGGGCAGCCGCACATCATCGTCCGCTTCATGGCGATCAAGTCCGTCGGGGCGGTGGCGGCCGCGCGGAACATCGGGATGATCTGGATGGGCATTTCCCTGATCGGCGCGATCGGGGTGGGCATTCTCGGACGGGCCTATGTCGTGCGCAACGGCGTAGATGTCAGCGATGGCGAGACGATCTTCATCGTTTTGGCGAACCTGCTGTTCCACCCGCTCGTCACCGGGTTTCTATTCGCCGCGCTGCTGGCCGCGATCATGTCGACGGTTTCCAGTCAGCTTCTCGTGGCATCCTCCTCTCTCGCCGAAGATTTCTATAGGCTCTTCATCCACCGTGACGCGAGCGAGACGGAAGTTGTCAATATCGGCCGTCTTTCCGTGGTCGCGGTGGGCCTCGTCGCGGCCTTCATCGCCCGCGATCCCGAAAGCGAGGTGCTCGGGCTCGTATCCAATGCCTGGGCGGGTTTCGGTGCCGCGTTCGGGCCCCTCATCATTCTGTCGCTGACCTGGTCGCGGATGACCGGGGCGGGCGCGGTGGCCGGTCTCGTCACCGGGGCGGCTGTTGTGATCCTCTGGATTTTCGCGGGATGGAACGGAAGCTTCCTAGGTGGCCCCGGAATATACGAGATCATCCCGGGCTTCATCGCCGCCACTGTCGCTACAATCGGCGTCAGCCTGGCCACGCGCGACCGGCAGGAGTTCCGCGCCGTCCCGGCGGAATAGAACGACCGACCGGCCCTGCAATCGAAGGGCCGGTCGGTCGTAGACCAATCACCGCAGAACGAAGTCTGACAATCGCGTTCCGGGATACCGGTCCCGTCGGCAAGTTCTTGCCCCCCGAGTGCCGTGGCTTTTCGGCCCCGTCCCGACCCGATCGCGGCCCTCGCTCTGGCATGCGCCGACCATCGCTATAAGCTCCGCCCGAACCGATCTTAGGGAGGACGCCGTGCTTCAATTCATCTCGCGACCGATGACGCGTATCGTCGATCGCTACCTGCCCGACCCGTTCGTCTTCGTCGTGGTCCTGACGCTCGTCGCGGGGCTCGCTGCGCTGCTGGTCGAAGGGACAGGACCGCTCGAGATCGTCGCCATCTGGGGCGACGGATTCTGGTCCCTCCTTTCCTTCTCGATGCAGATGCTTCTGGTTCTCGTGACGGGATACATGATGGCATCGACGCCGGTCGTCAGCCGCGGCCTCGGCGCGCTCGCGGGCCTCGCGAATAGCCGTGGCGGCGCGATCCTCCTCGTCTCTCTCGTCTCGTTGCTTGCATCCTGGATAAACTGGGGCTTCGGCCTCGTCGTGGGCGCACTCTTCGCCAAGGAACTCGCGCGCCGGATCGCGGTCGATTACCGTCTTCTCGTCGCGTCGGCCTATTCGGGCTTCATCGTCTGGCATGGCGGGCTTGCGGGCTCCATCCCGCTTTCTATCGCGACGGCGGACCACCCCTTCGTCGACAGCCTCGGCATCGTTCCCACCTCCGAGACGATCTTCGCACCGTTCAACCTGATCATCGTCGCGGCGCTCTTCATCGCGGTGCCCTTCGTCAACCGCGCCATGCTTCCCCCCGAGGACGAGGAGGTTCTGATCGACCGCAGCCTCCTCGATCCCGAGGAAAAGCCTCGCCGCTCCACGGACCGTCCCGCCGACTGGGTCGAGACCTCGCCCGCGCTTTCGATGCTGATCGGGTTCGCGGGGCTTGCCTGGTTGATCCAGTATTTCGCCACCGGGGGCGGGCTGTCGCTCAACGTGGTGAACTTCATCTTCCTCACGCTCGCGATTCTTTTGCACGGGAACCCGCGAAACCTTCTCGACAGTCTTGCGGACGGCGTGAAGGGCGGGGCCGGTATCGTCATCCAGTTCCCGTTCTATGCGGGCATCATGGCAATCATGACGCAATCGGGCCTCGCGGCGACCATCTCGGCATCGCTGGTGGGCCTCGCCAGTGCGACGACCCTGCCCTTCTGGGCGTTCCTGTCGGCCGGCATCGTCAACTTCTTCGTGCCCTCGGGCGGCGGACAATGGGCTGTGCAGGCACCCGTGATCGTCCCCGCGGCGGCCGAGCTCGGAACGGATCAGGCGCGCGCCGCGATGGCAGTCGCCTGGGGCGACGCCTGGACCAACATGATCCAACCCTTCTGGGCGCTGCCGATCCTCGGGATCGCGGGGCTTGCCGCGAAGGACATCATGGGGTTTTGCGTCGTGCATCTGATCCTGTCGGGGATCATCATCTCCGTCGGTCTGACCTTCCTGTAACCCGGGCAGCCGATCGAAGTCTGCGCGGCGCGGTCGTGTCCGCACCGCGGATGCCCAAAGGCTGACCGAACACCAGGGATGGGTGAAGCTCCATCGCTGATGTGAACGGATGGATTGCGGCAGCCCTTCGCCCCGGCGGGAAATGCGCTAGCATTGCTGCATGACCCGGGCGTCGTGGCCATTCATGTGCCGCAACGCCCTGAGACGAGCGTAACGGGGATCGAATGGGCCGCAGCGGCGACGACGGACAGGACGCCGATCACGACACGACCGGGGTCGACGACGATCCCGGCGCGCGCTCGCCCGACTGGGAAGCGCGGTTGGCAGCCGCACGCCGCGCCCGCGAAAAGGCGCTTGCAGGGCGCGAAAAGGCGACGGCCAGACCCGCACGGAAGGCCGGGCAGGAAACGGCCGTTTCCCTCGACCGACGTCTGGAAGCGGCACGGACCGCACGCGAACGCGCGCTGGCCGAACGAAAGATCACTCCCCCCGCCAGGCAATACACCCCACCCCGGCCGCGGGACGCCGACCGCACGATCGGGTCCGGCCGGGAACTGGCCCGGACGCTCCGTCACGGCGCGCCCGCGCCTGCGGAAGCGGAAGACGACGCAACTCCGATGCGGCACGCATCGCTCTATGCCGCAGGGGCAGCGGTGCTCGTGATCGGTACGGGCATCCTCGCGGCGACGCTGAAGCCCGGCTCCGAACGACTCCCGGATCTCTCGCGGCACGACCTCGTGATCGTCGCCCGTTCCGCCCAGACCCGCGATCTGCCCTTTGCCGCCGGTGACGAGGAAAGACGCCGCAGCACCTTTCCGATCGAAACGTCGAGCGTGCAGTACTTCCACCCGGGCGACGTCGAAGCCGCCGAGAGGCTCGCCACGATCGTGGGGGGCGAACCGCTCGATCTCACCGGGTTGCGCCCCTCCCCGCCCGAGGGTCGCCTGATCGTTTATCTCGCTGACGAAGGCTCCTGAACCTCGCCTTCTATCCGCCGGTCTCGAAGACGATCCGCACCAGAACCTCGCCCGGACCAAGGTCCAGACCGCCCTCCCGAAGGGCCCCGCCTTCGCCCAGTGCCGGGACGAAGTCGGCGATCTGCGCGGCCAGGTCCAGATCGCTGTCGAAGCCATAGACCACGGAACTCGTCCCGTCGGCATCCTCGGTCAGGTCATAGACGACGTCGAGTCCCGACCGGTCGAGCGATGCGCCGATCCGTTCGGCATATCCCATCGCCCGGCGATCATCCTGCCCAACCCGGAACCGCACCGTCGCAGGCGGCACCGTCTCGACGGGCACGCCCTCGGCATCGGTCCAGGGCGATGCGGCGTAATCCGTCTCGCCCATCTGGATTACGCGGACGATCGCATCCTCGGGGAGATCGGGCAGCGTGAGGGAGGCCGCCGAGATCTCCGTTTCGATCGACTGGACCTGTCGCGCGGCGGGTCTTGCCGCGGCATCCATCATCTCGACGCGATAGCGGCTGCCGTCCGGGCCGGGCGGTGCCGCCCAGGCGAGGCGCGCCTCCGCACCGCTCCCGTCCTCGACGAGCACGACCAGCAGGATCTCGGGCGCACCGAGCGCCGCACCCTCGACCGGCGCAAGGCCTTGAAGCAGGTCGCCTGCCGCAGGCACGTCGTCCTGCGCGCGTCCGAGCCACAGATCGGCAAGGGCGGGATTGGCGGGGACGCCGGTTCCCTCGGCGAAGATCCGGCCGAGGTTGTACTGTGCCCGCGGAAAATCGTCGAGCGCCGACAGTGCGTACCATCCCGCAGCCCCGCGCGGATCGCTCTCGGCCCCGACGCCGGAATCGAGCATGACCGCCACGTTGAACGCCGCCTCGGCATTTCCCAGCCGCGCCGCGCGGCGATACATCGCGAAGGCCTCGTCAGGCCGGGAGGGGCCCGTCAGCCCGAAATCGAGCAGGTTGCCAAGCCCGAGGAACGCCTCGGCCGACCCGTCTTCGGCCGCATCCAGCCACAGGCGTTCGGCCGCCGCCCAGTCGCGCGCCGCATAGGCCTCCTGCCCCGAGCCATAATCCTGCGCGCCCGCCGGAGCGGCGAGGCTCAGGGCGATCAGCAGCGATGCCGCGCCGCGCATCCCCTCAGCGCCAGTTGATGAGGACGGAGCGGTTCTCTTCGTTCGCCACGCCGTCATCCGTCGGGACGGGCAACTCGCTGTTGCCACGGCCCAGGACCTGCAAACGCTCGATAGGAATGCCGCGCGCGACGAGG
Organism: Palleronia sp. LCG004; assembly: GCF_032931615.1. NCBI lineage: Bacteria > Pseudomonadati > Pseudomonadota > Alphaproteobacteria > Rhodobacterales > Roseobacteraceae > Palleronia > Palleronia sp. LCG004. Next base: position 253,613 of record NZ_CP136760.1, on the reverse strand, counting down.
CCGTCTGCCACGTTGCGCGCGCGACGGATCGACAGGTCCAGATTTTCCGATGCGCTGCCGACTGTGTCCGCGCTGCCCGTGACAATCATGACGACCGGATTGCCGTCGCGGAACAGGCGCGATGCCTGATCGAGCACTTCCTGCTGATCCGACCGGATCGACGCCCCTCCCAGATCGAAGAGGATCGACAGCCCCTCCTGATCCGGATCGACCGACAGCGAGGCCGATTGCTGCGCGGGGGCCTGGAACGCGAACAGCGACAGGGCGAGGGAAAGGGAAAGGACAAGCGGCTTCGCATGCATGGCATTAACTCCGGTACTGATACTCGTTAATGGAACGTTAAGGATTTCCGCGGCACCCCGCAATCTTTCCCGACCGGTCGGCCCAGATCGCGCCGAACGGCTTTGCGTCGCGCGTCAAGATCGCCCAATATGCCTGCCTATGCCGGATCGGGGGGATCGATCGCGGCGATGCATTTGAATTGCGGCGAAGGAAGGAACACTCATGTCCCGCTCGGATCGCCAGGACGGGTCCAGGCCGCTGATCCAGACGATGGAGGAGCTTTCCGCCGCGATCGGCGTCTCGCGTCCGACGTTGTCGCGGTACTTCCAGGACCCATCTCGGGTTAGTGCCGCTTCCGTCCGCCGGATCGAGGAGGGTCTCAGCACGGTCGAATACGTGCCGAATTTCTTCGCCACGCGGATGAACCGCAAGTCGACTGGGATCATCGGGGTCATCATCCCGTATCTGAACGACCTCTTCTTCACCAACCTGCTCAAGGCGGTCGAGATGGCCGCGATGGAGGCGGGCTTCACCGTCATCACGCAATGTTCCCACGACGATCCCGCGATCGAGGCGCGCGCGGTCGAGACCTTCCTGTCGATGAGCGTGGACGGCGCGCTCGTGGCGCCGCTGGGCGACCGCAGCGATGCGCGCGCCCATACGCGGCTCGACGCGCGGCTGCCCTACATCCTCATGGATTCGCGCCCGCATACGCTGCCGCAGATGGATTACGTGGGCACCGACCACCCCCGCTCCACCAGGCTCATCGTGGATTACCTTTGCGATGCCGGCGACCCGCCCGCCTTTCTCGCCATGCCCGGAACGAACTTCAACGCGCTCGAGCGCGAGCGCGCCTATGTGGACCGGATGGAATCGCTCGGCCACGAGCCGATCGTGATTGGCACGAAGCCCGAGAACGACGCCGACCATTACGAATCACATGGCTTCGCCGTGCTCGACGACCTCTTCTCGCGCGGCCTCCATACCCAGAGATCCATCCTATGTGCCAATGACAGGGTGGCGATCGGCGCTCTCGCCGCCGCGGCGCGGCATGGCCTTGATCCCGGTGGTGCCTCGCGGGGTGGGCTGAGGATCGCGGGCCACGACGACTATCCGCTCTGCCCGTTCACGACCCCGTCCCTGACCACGGTGGCGCAGGATGTGGCCGCAATCGGGCGCAACGCGGTGCGATTGTTGACCGAAAAGATCCACGCGAAAAGCCAGCGGACGGAGCCTGCGCTCCTTCTTTTCGAAGGGGTCCTGAAGGTCCGCCAAAGCGCCTGAGCACCAACGTTCGCCGCAGCGCGGCGGAAGATTTTACATCTTCATGCTTGACGGATCGGACATCCCCGATCAATCTTTGACACGTGTAAAGATTTTACCGGGAGGAAAGACATGATGACCAAACGCACCCTCATGGGGTCCGTTGCGGGTTGCGGCATTGCCGCTGGACTCGCCTTCACCGCGAGTGCGGCCGAGATCACCGTCGCCACGGTGAACAACGGCGACATGATCCGCATGCAGGAGCTCTCCTCCGCTTGGGAGGAAGAGACCGGCAATACTATCGAATGGGTCACGCTCGAAGAGAACCAGCTTCGCCAGCGCGTGACGCAGGATGTCGGAATGAGCGGCAACTCCTTCGACGTCGTGACGGTCGGCAACTACGAGGTTCCGATCTGGGGACAGCAGGGCTGGCTCGCCTCGCTCGACGATCTGCCCGAGGATTACAACGTCGACGATCTGCTGCCCGCGGTCCGCAAGGCCCTGTCGGTCGAGGACACGCTCTACGCGGTGCCGTTCTACGGTGAATCCGCAATGGTGATGTACCGCACCGACCTCGCCGAGCAGGCCGGGATCGAAATGTCGGACGAGCCCACCTGGACCGAAATCCGCGAGGCCGCCGCGGCCATGCAGGAAGCCGGCGACGATGTCTACGGCATCTGCTTGCGCGGCAAGCCCGGCTGGGGCGAGAACATGGCCCTCATCACCGCGATGGCCAATTCCTACGGTGCGCGCTGGTTCGACATGGACTGGAAAGCACAGTTCGACAGCCCCGAGTGGCAGGAAACGCTGACCGACTATCTGTCGCTGATGAACGAATACGGCCCTCCGGGTGCCGCGGCCAACGGCTTCAACGAAAACTTGACGCTGTTCCAGCAAGGCCGCTGCGGCATGTGGATCGACGCGACGGTCGCCGCGTCCTTCGTGACCGACCCCGACGAAAGTCAGGTCGCCGACAATGTGGGCTTCGCGCGCTTCCCCAACAAGGAAGGCGTCGACAACCACGGCAACTGGCTCTGGGTCTGGACGCTTGGCGTGCCCTCCTCGTCCGACCAGCAGGACGTGGCCAAGGAGTTCATCTCCTGGGCGACCTCGCAGGACTACACCCAGCTCGTTGCCGAGCGTCAGGGCTGGCGCGCCGCCCCTCCGGGCACGCGGACATCACTCTACGAGAACGCCGAGTATCAGGAAGCGGCTCCCTTTGCCGAAATGACCCTGAACTCGATCGAAGCGGTCAATACCGACAGCCCGTCGGTGCAGGAAACGCCCTATACCGGTGCGCAATTCGTCTCGATCCCGGAATTCCAGGGCATCGGCACGGCGGTCGGTCAGACCTTCTCGGCCGCTCTGGCAGGGCAGATGGATGCCGAACAGGCGCTGCAATCCGCGCAGTCGGCGACCCAGCGCGATATCGACCGCGCGGGCTACGGCTCGAACTGATCGTACGTCCGATCTGATCGGCTGATCCGTCGGGGGGCACCGCCCCCCGACACAACCCTCCTCGCGAAGGGGCAAGCTCCATGGCCACGCAACATTCGCGCGCTGCCGCGCGGTTCATGATCGCACCGTCGGTCGTCCTGCTCCTCGCATGGATGCTCATCCCTCTGGGGATGACGATCTATTTCTCGCTTCTTCGCTACAACCTGCTGATGCCGGGGCAGAATCCCTTCGTCGGCCTCGAGAACTATACCTACTTCCTGAGTGATCCGGCCTTCCAGACCGCGATCTGGAACACGTTGCTGCTTGTAGGCGGCGTCCTCTTCATCACAATCGTAGGCGGCATCGCGCTCGCCACCCTGCTTGACCAACCGATGTGGGGCGTCGGGCTCTGGCGGATCATGGTGATCTCACCCTTCTTCGTGATGCCCACTGTCTCGGCACTCGTCTGGAAGAACATGTTCATGAATCCCGTGAACGGCCTCTTCGCATGGATCGCGGGGATCTTCGGCCTTCCGGCTTATGATTTCCTGACGCAGGCTCCGCTCGCCTCGATTGTGGGGATCGTGTCGTGGCAATGGCTTCCCTTCGCCACACTGATCCTCCTGACCGCGATGCAGAGCCTCGACGGAGAACAGCTCGAAGCGGCTGAGATGGACGGTGCCTCCGCTTGGTCGCGCTTCTGGTATATCAAGCTGCCACACCTGGCGCGTGCAATCACCGTCGTCGTGCTGATCCAGACGATCTTCCTGCTGTCGATCTTCGCCGAGATCCTCGTCACCACGAATGGTGGCCCCGGCGTGGCCTCGACGAACCTCACCTATCTCGTCTACGCCGAGAGCCTGCTGCGCTTCGACGTGGGCACCGGTTCCGCCGGCGGCGTGATCGCCGTCATCCTCGCCAACATCGTCGCGATCTTCCTCATGCGGATGATCGGCAAGAATCTCGACGCCTGAGGAGAGACGTCCATGGCCCGCGCAGTCCAGACCAGAACCAAGGCGATCTATACCGTTACCGCGGCAATCGTCGCCTTCTTGATCTTCTTCCCGATCCTCTGGACGATCCTAACCTCGTTCAAGACCGAAGGCGAAGCGATCTCGACCCCGCCCTCGTTCCTGTTCTTCGACTGGACGTTGCAGAACTACATAGCCGTGCAGGAGCGCTCTGATTACTTCCGGCATTTCTGGAACTCGGTGGTGATCTCGCTCGGCTCCACGGTGATTGGCCTTGCCATCGCCATTCCGGCCGCCTGGGCCATGGCGTTCGTGCCGGGAAAGCAGACGAAGAACGTCCTGATGTGGATGCTGTCGACCAAGATGCTGCCGCCGGTCGGCGTGCTCGTGCCGATCTACCTGATCTTCCGCGACTGGGGGCTGCTGGATACGCGGACGGGCCTCGTCATCGTGCTGACGCTCATCAACCTGCCTATCATCGTCTGGATGCTCTACACATATTTCCGCGAGATCCCAAATGACATCCTCGAGGCTGCCCGGATGGACGGTGCGGGTCTTAGTTCGGAGGTGATCTACGTGCTGCTTCCGATGGCAGTGCCCGGCATCGCCTCGACGCTGCTTCTCAACGTCATCCTCGCCTGGAACGAGGCATTCTGGACGCTGAACCTCACGGCCGCGAATTCGGCACCGCTCACCGCGTTCATCGCGAGCTATTCGAGCCCCGAAGGCCTCTTCTACGCTAAACTTTCGGCGGCTTCGACCATGGCGATCGCGCCGATCCTCGTCATGGGCTGGTTCAGCCAGCGACAGCTCGTCCGCGGCCTGACCTTCGGCGCGGTGAAATAGGGAGATCCTGAAAATGGGACGCATCACGCTCGAGAAGGTGCAGAAGAAGTTCGGCGAGACGGAGGTGATCCCGCCGCTCGACCTGACGATCGAGGACGGAGAGTTCGTGGTCTTCGTCGGCCCGTCGGGCTGCGGCAAGTCCACCCTGCTGAGGCTCATCGCGGGGCTTGAGGACGTGTCGGGCGGCGAGATCCGCATCGACGGCAAGCCCGCCACCGACCTTCCGCCCGCCAAGCGCGGCCTCGCGATGGTCTTCCAGTCCTATGCGCTCTATCCGCATATGAGCGTGAGGAAGAATGTCGCCTTCCCGCTCAAGATGGCGGGGCTGGACGAGGCCGAGAAGAAGAAGCGCGTAGAACACGCCGCGCGGATCCTGAACCTCACCGACCATCTGGAGCGGCGCCCCGGGCAGCTTTCGGGCGGTCAGCGCCAGCGCGTCGCGATCGGCCGCGCCATCGTCCGCGAACCCGCCGCTTTTCTCTTCGACGAACCGCTCTCTAACCTCGATGCCGCCCTGCGCGTCGGAATGCGGCTCGAGATTACCGAGCTTCATGAGCGTCTCAAGACCACGATGGTCTACGTCACCCACGATCAGGTCGAGGCGATGACCATGGCCGACAAGATCGTCGTGCTGCGTGCGGGCCATGTCGAGCAGGTCGGGTCGCCGCTGGAGCTCTACCGGACGCCGCGCAACCGCTTCGTCGCCGAATTCATCGGCAGCCCGAAAATGAACGTCATCGACGGGGCCGAGGCAGCCAAGCACGACGCCCACGCGATCGGCATCCGTCCCGAACATATCGCGGTTGGCGACGGGCCCTGGCACGGCCGCGTCGGCGTGTCCGAGCATCTGGGTTCCGACACGTTTTTCCACGTGCACGACACGGGCCTCGCAGAGACAATCACCGTGCGCGCGCCGGGCGAGGTCACGCTGAGGAGCGGTGACAGCGTGCAGCTCGCCCCCGAAGCGGACAAGATCCACAGATTCGACCGGAACGGCCTCCGGATCGCCTGACCTACCCAAGACTGGACGCCCCCAATGACCGATCCGATCCGGCTTTCCGCCGACACCCTCGACCGCCTGCCCGACGATGTGCGCCGTCCTAGCTACGACCGCACGAAACTGTCGGCCGGCATCGTCCATATCGGCCTCGGAAATTTTCACCGTGCCCATCAGGCCTGGTATCTTCACCGTCTGATGGACGAGGGACTCGCCCATGACTGGGCGATCCTCGGCGCGGGGGTGCGCGCACCCGATGCCGCACGGCGAGACGTGCTGCTGGCGCAGGATTGCCTCAACACACTGATCGAGCTCGATCCCTCGGGTAAATCCGCCGAAGTCACCGGCTCCATGATCGGTTTTGTCGCGGTCGAGGACGGCAACGCGGCGCTGATCGCAGCAATGGCAGATCCCGCCATCCGCATCGTTTCGCTCACCGTGACGGAAGGCGGCTATTTCCAGAACGCGTCGGGCGGCTTCGACACCGACCACCCCGACATCCGCCACGATGCCGAACACCCCGATACGCCGCGCACCGCCTTCGGAGCCATGATCGCGGCTCTTCGACTGCGGCGCGATGCGGGTCACGGGCCCTTCACTTGCCTTTCCTGCGACAACCTCCAGGGGAATGGCGACGTGCTCGCACGGACGGTGCGGGGTCTCGCGCGGCTCGTTGATCCCGAACTTGCCAAGTGGATCGAAGAGACCTGCACCTTCCCGAATTCCATGGTCGATTGCATCGTTCCCGCCACCGGCGAAAGCGAGCTCGCCCTCGTTCGGGACTTCGGAATCGCCGACAATGCGCCCGTGACGCACGAGAATTTCCGCCAATGGGTGATCGAGGACAAGTTCTGCGCAGGCCGCCCCGACTGGGACCGCGCGGGGGCGACCTTCACCGATGATGTCCACGCCTTCGAGGCTATGAAGATCCGCCTCCTCAATGGCGGCCACCAGATCATTGCCAATCCGGGCGAGATCCTCGGGATCGAGACGATTCACGGCACGATGGAGCACGAAGGAATCCGTGCGACCTTCCAGAAGATCGAGCGCGAGGAGATCGCCCCCCATGTCGCCCCCGTTCCCGACATGGATCCCGACCGCTATATCGAGCTCATCTCGACCCGCTTTGCCAATCCCGAAATTCGCGACACGACGCGCCGCGTGGCATTCGACGGGTCGTCGCGCCATACGGGCTTCCTCGTTCCGGTGATCCGCGACGCGATCGAGGCGGGCACCCCGGTCGAAGGCCTCGCTCTCGCCGAAGCGCTCTGGGCGCGGATGTGCGAGGGCACACGTGAAAACGGAACCGAGATCGCGCCGAACGATCCCCTTTGGGGCGACCTGCAGAAGGCCGCCCGTGCGGCGAAGGACGATCCGGCTGCCTGGCTCGAACAGCGCCGGTTCTACGGCGACATCGGCGCGGATCCCCGTTTTGCAAAGGCGTTCGCCGCATGGCTGTCGCTCATCTGGTCAGAAGGGACCGAAGCCGCACTCGACCGCTACGCACGCTCGACCTGAACGGTGTCTAGCCCCAGGGTCCGTCATGATCGCGGCCCTGCTGCTGGCGGGCCTCGGTCCGGGGGCTGATCGATCCGGCCATCTCGCGCAGCGCCGCGACGCGGTTCTCGGTCGACGGATGCGTCGAGAACAGCTTGTCGTGGCTATGCGCGTGAAGCGGGTTGATGATGAACATGTGCGCCGTGGCGGGATTACGCTCGGCTGTATTGTTGTCGATCCGCGCGGCACCCTGCTGGATACGCTCCAAGGCCGATGCGAGCCACATCGGGTTGCCGCAAATCATGGCCCCCTCGCGGTCGGCGGCGTATTCGCGAGTCCGGCTGATCGCCATCTGCACGAGCGCGGCGGCAAGCGGTGCCAGGATCATCAAGGCGAGCGTCCCGATCAGCCCCATCCTTTCACGTGACCCGCCAAAGAACAGCGCGAAATTGGCCAGCATCGAAATCGCACCGGCGAATGTCGCGGTCACCATCATGATCGCCGTGTCGCGGTTCTTGATATGGGCAAGTTCGTGGGCCACCACCGCCGCCACTTCCTCGCGCGAGAGCGACCGCATCAATCCGCGCGTCACCGCGACGGCGGCGTTCTCGGGGTTGCGGCCCGTGGCAAAGGCGTTTGGTTGGTCTGTGTCGATCAGGTAGACGGCCGGCATCGGCAGGTCGGCGTTGCGTGCCAGTTCTGCCACCATCTGCCTGAGGCCCGATCGGTCATTCTCGTCGACAGGATGCGCGTTGTGCATCCGCAGGACCATCTTGTCGGAATTCCACCACGAGAAGACGTTCATCGCCACCGCGACGGCGAAGGCGATGGCGATCCCGCTCGTTCCGGCGAGTAGATAGCCGATCCCGAGGAAAAGCGCGGTCATCGCGGCCATCAACATGGCGGTCTTGACGTAATTCATTTGCCGGCACCTCTCTCGTTGCAAGGTGCAATATGGGTGTCGGGTTGCGGGGGTGAAGGTCCCGCGCGACGAAATGCAGGCGGGGCGGCAAGGCCCCGCCTGCGCGCTTTCAGACGTCGCGTCGGCGCGACCGCATCGCCCCGAGCCCCGCAAGGCCAAGCCCCATCAGCCAGATCGAGGCCGGAAGCGGGATCGCGGCCGAAACCTCGCCCGCCGAAAGTATCTCGTATCGCAGGCCCTGCGCCTCGCCCGCGTCGAAGCCGGCCCAGTTTCCGAGATCGCCCAGCTCCGGCAGGTCCAGATAGCGGCTCATCGAGTTGTCGCCCTTGAGTTCGAGATTCATCCACGCCGTCAGAAAATGCTGCGCGATGTTGTTCGAGCGTACCTGATCCCAGACCGGGTCGTTGTAATGAGCCGAGACATCGAAGCCCAAGGCATCATTAAAATAATAGGCCTCCTCCGGCGCGGGCATCGGCGCCGCGACGCTGTGGCCGCCACCTTCGAAGGTTACGAGGGTCCGGTCTACATTCACGGCCCCCTCCCAGATCGCGCGGATCCCGTCCTCGTAGAGCGATGTCGCGTCGTCGGACCCGGCGAGGAACAGCATCGGCATGTCGATCCCTTCGAGCCCCTCCGCATCCCAGAAACCGGCATTCATCCCCCAAGGCCCGATCGCCGCGGCCGTTTTGATGCGCGGATCGTCGAGCGCCTCGTGGCTGTCGCTCCCGGCCTGATGGATGGCAAGCGTTCCCTGCGGTGCGAACCCGGCTGCAGCCTCGGTGACACCTGCGCCCGCGTTGATCACGGCACCGTAGCCACCCATCGAATAGCCGATCACACCGGTATTGTCGGCGTCGATCATGCCGGCAAAATCCGACTCGGCATCCCGGTTGAGCTTTGCCATCTCGTCGAGCACGAAGCGCTGGTCGAGCGGGCGGTTCACCAGCGTCGACGCAAACGCCGCCTGATCGCGATAGGTCGAGTCGGTATGATCGATGGACGCCACGACATACCCCTTGGAGGCGAGGTTCTCGCCCAAATGGGACATCAGAAAGCGGTTGCCTGGATAGCCATGGCTGAGGATCAGCAGGGGATAGGGGGTCTCGGATGCTGCAGGTGCAGCATCGCGGATCGCGCGCCCTTCCAAGGTCACCTCGGTCGTTCCATCCCGCAGATAGGCCTTCAACGATGTATCGCCGTCCGACCCCTCGGCGGCAGGATACCACATCTCGACGCTCAGCGGTCTGTCGTACCGCGGCAGGCTTTCGGGACGGTCTCCGCTCGGATCGACCGCCAGGATGTCGATTTCGTCTTTATTGACGAAGTCGATCTGCCGTACGCCAACCGGTTTTTCGCCATAATTCGAAAGTTCCGGAGCAAGGGGCGACTGTCCGTCGATCCTGTTCTCCGCACCGACGGGCCCGGTCAATGTCGTCGCGGCCACAACCGTGGCTAGAATCCTGTAGCTCATTCTGCAACTCCTCCTGATTCTGGCTCACCTTAAGGGAGAAACATGACAATTTGAGCTTTCATCTTTCGTTAACCTCTTCTGCGGCGACGCAGCACTTGAAATGCTGCAATGCGGCACGATATGAGATGGAGCAGAGACAAAGAACGCAATTTAATTTTCAGGAGAAGATGTCATGGCCAATCGTCAGCAGAAGACCAAATCCGCCGCCAACGACATGCAGTCGCTGTTCGATCCGCAAAGCTATCGGAGCGCCTTCGAAACCTGGGCATCCAGCAATGAGCGGATGTCGAATGTTGCGCTCGAGGCGGGCAACCGCATGACCGAGGTCGCCAGCGACAGCGCCCGCGAATCCTTCGCCAACATCCGCGAAGTCACGCAGGTTCGGGAAGAATTCGCCGATTACGGCAAGGCCTACAGCGACTTCATGCAGAAGCAGATGGATCTCGTCATGCGTTCCGCGCAGAGCTTTGCCGAGATCGCGCAGAATGCCGGTGGACAGACCACCGAGCTGGTCCAGAAGACCGGTCAGGAAATGGGCGAGACGATGAACGCCAATCTCGAAACTGCCGCGAACAAGGCAACCTCCGCAACCAAATCGGCCGCCTGAGTCGATCCGACGGACGGAAGTATCGAAATGGCGGATCCATCGGGGCCCGCCGTTTCTTCGTGGATCAGACCGTCCAGGGAGCGGGCTTCGCGGAGTCGAGGTTGAAGCGGCGCACCGCATTCGCCTGCACCTCCACGTCGATCCGGCCCTCCGCGACCAGCGCCTCGATCGCGGCGAGAGCGATGCTTGCCGCGTCGACCTCGAAGAAGGCCCGCAACGGTGCGCGTTGATCGCTGCGCCCGAACCCGTCGGTGCCGAGCGCCACGAAGCGCTGGCTGACATGCGGCGCGATCATCTGCGAAACGGCACGCACGTAATCCGTTGCGGCGATGACCGGACCGTCCGAGTTAAGACAGGTCGCGACATGGGGCACGTGGCCTGCGCCGGGCTCGAGCCGATTGAGCCGCGCGACCGCCTCGGCATCGCGCGACAGCTCCGAATAACTCGTCGCGCTGAAGACGTCCGAGGCGATGCCGAACTCGTCCGCGAGGACCCTCGCCGCCGCGATCACCTCCCGCAGGATCGTCCCCGACCCGAGAAGGTTCACGCGCAGATCGCCCTCGCCATACTGACTGATCCGGTAGAGCCCCTTGAGGATGCCCTCCTCGTCGCCCTCCGCCACCGCCGGATGGGGGTAGTTCTCGTTCATCACAGTGACGTAGTAGAATTCGTCGACCTGCTCTTCCATCATGCGGCGCGCGCCGTGATCGAAGATGACCGCGAGCTCGCCCGCGAAGGCGGGATCGTAGGCGCGGCAATTGGGGATCGTCGCGGCGATCAGATGGCTCGTCCCGTCCTGATGCTGGAGCCCCTCGCCCGAAAGCGTCGTGCGCCCCGCGGTCGCCCCGAGCAGGAACCCCCGCGCACGCTGGTCTGCGGCGGCCCAGATCAGATCGCCCACACGCTGGAACCCGAACATCGAGTAGTAGATGTAGACCGGCAGCATCGGCATCGCGTGGACCGAATAGGATGTCGCCGCCGCGGCCCATGACGACAGCGCGCCCGCCTCGGTGATCCCCTCTTCCAGAAGCTGTCCGGTCGCGGCTTCCTTGTAATAAAGCATGGAGCCCGCATCCTCGGGCTCATATAGCTGGCCTTCGGGCGCGTAGATACCGATCTGGCGGAACATGTTGTCCATGCCGAAGGTCCGCGCCTCGTCCGCGACGATGGGCACGACACGCTGGCCGAAGCCCTTGTCCTTCAGCAAACCGCTCAGCAGACGCACGGCCGCCATCGTGGTCGAGATCTCGCGATCCGTCCCGTCGAGCGCGAACCCCGCATAGGCCCGCCGCTCCGGCAATTTCGCGACGCTTTCATCAGGGGCCTTCCGCCTGCGCGCGGGCAACGCGCCGCCGAGCGCCTCGCGACGTCCGCGGAGATAGCGCATCTCGTCGCTGTCGGGATCGGGCTTCACGATGTTGAGCGCCTCGACATCCTCGTCAGGGATCGGCAGGTCGAACCGGTCGCGGAACTGCGCCAAAGCCTCGCGGTCGAGCTTCTTGGCCTGATGGGCGATCATCCGCGATTCCCCCGCACCGCCCATGCCGAAGCCTTTCTTCGTCTTGGCAAGGATCACCGTCGGCCGTCCCTCATGGGCCTTCGCCGCCGCGAAGGCCGCATGAAGCTTGCGCAGATCGTGACCGCCGCGCTTGAGCTTGTGGATCTGGTCCTCGCTCATGTCGCGGACGAGTGCGGCACTGGCGGGATCGGCGTTGAAGAACTTTTCGCGGTTGTAGTCACCGTCCTTCGCGCCGAGATTCTGGTATTGTCCGTCCACAGTCTCGGAAAAACGGCGGAGCAGTACATGATCCGTGTCGCGCGCGAAGAGGTCGTCCCATTCCGACCCCCACAGCACCTTGATCACGTTCCAGCCCGCTCCGATGAAGAGGCTTTCCAACTCCTGAATGATCTGGCCGTTGCCCCTGACCGGCCCGTCTAGCCGCTGCAGGTTGCAATTGATGATGAAGGTCAGGTTGTCGAGCCCCTCGCGCGCGGCGAGCGTCAGGCCCGAGATCGATTCCGGCTCGTCCATCTCGCCGTCGCCGAACACGCCCCAAACATGGCGGTCGGATGTCCGGGCAAGGCCACGCGCCTCGAGATAGCGCATGTAGCGCGCCTGATAGACCGCGTTGAGCGGCCCGATCCCCATGGATCCCGTCGGAAACTGCCAGAAATCCGGCATGAGCCACGGATGCGGATAGGAGCAGAGCCCGTTCCCCGCGACCTCCTGACGGTAGTTCTGCAGCTGCTCGAGGTCGAGCCGCCCTTCGAGATAGGCGCGCGCATAGATCCCGGGTGAGGAATGCGGCTGGTAATAGACCAGATCGCCGCCGAAATCCCCGTTTGCCGCGCGGAAGAAGTGATTGAACCCCGTTTCGAAGATCTCTGCGGCCGAGGCATAGCTCGCGATATGGCCTCCGAGCCCCCCGTAGGCCGCATTGGCGCGGGCCACGATGGCGAGCGCGTTCCAGCGCATGATCGCGGTCAGGCGCGTCTCGATCTCGAGGTCGCCGGGATATTCCCCCTGTGCCTCGGGCGGGATCGTGTTGCGATAGGCCGAGAAAGGACGCTCGCCTACCGTCAGACCTTCGACTCGCGCTGTCTCCTCGAGCTTGCGCAGGATGAAGCGCGCGCGCTCCACCCCGTCATGCAGCTTGACGTCGCGCAGCGCGTCGATCCAGTCGCGCGTCTCGACCTTGTCGATATCGGGTAGGGGGGCGGTGGCTTTCATGATCTCTCTCCCGGGCCTCGGACGGGCGCGACCGCCCGTCCCGCAGGTGCCGCCTCAGCCGTCCTTGTAGTGATAGGAATACCCGTTCAGCGCCGGAGCGCCACCGAGATGGGCATAGAGGACTTTCGATCCTTCGGGGAAGAACCCCTTCTTCGTGAGGTCGATCATCCCTTGCATCGACTTCCCCTCGTAGACCGGGTCGGTCATCATCGCCTCGGTCCTCGCGGCGAGCCGGATCGCTTCGTTCGTCTCTTCCGACGGCACGCCGTAGGCGGGATAGGCGTAGTCCGGATTGATGACGATCTCGTCTTCACGCACGGAACGGCCCAGCCCCACGAGATCCGCTGTCTTGTCGACGATGCCACGCACCTGTGCGCGGGTCTGGTCGGGCGTTCCCGATGCGTCGATACCGATGACACGATCCGCGCGATCCTGCGCGGCAAACCCCACGATCATGCCCCCTTGCGTCGATCCGGTGACGACACAGACGACGATGTAATCGAATGTGAAGCCCAGTTCGCGCTCCTGCGCCGCGACTTCCTCGGCGAAGCCGACATAGCCAAGGGCCCCGTATTTGTGGACCGATGCCCCGGCGGGAATCGGATAGGGCTTGCCGCCCGCCTCCTCCACCGAGCGGATCGCATTCTCCCAGCTCTCGCGGATGCCGATATCGAACCCTTCATCCACCAGCCGCGAATCCGCGCCCATGAGGCGGGTCATCAGGATGTTGCCGACCCGGTCGTAGACGGCATCGTGATGCGGCACCCAGGATTCCTGGATCACGACGCATTTCATCCCGAGCTTTGCGGCAGTGGCCGCGACCATCCGCGTGTGGTTCGACTGCACGCCACCAATGGAGACGAGCGTATCGGCCCCCGACGCGATCGCATCGGGTACGATATATTCGAGTTTCCTGAGCTTGTTGCCCCCCATGGCGAGGCCGGAATTGCAATCCTCGCGCTTGGCATAGATCTCGACACCGCCGCCGAGCGCCTCGGTGAGGCGCGGCAGATGCTCGATCGGCGTCGGCCCGAAGGTGAGGGGATAGCGTTCGAACTTCTCGACAAGCGACATGCGCCGTTCTCCATCTCTTGAAATCGAGGATTGACTAGCATGGTGTCTGACGGAATGTCCCAATCAATTTTAAGATAGTTATCTTTCGGATATTTCGGTTATCCAGTATATTTCGGTTTCTTCGAGAAACTCGGCCACGCACCATGAAAGCTTCTTCCATGCCTGATCTGGACCGAATCGATCTGGCCATCCTTCGGCATCTGCAATCTGACGGGCGGCTCAGCAATGCGGACCTCGCCCAGCGGGTGAACGTCAGTCCGGCGACATGCCATCGCAGGACCCAGCGGCTCTTTGACGACGGGCATATCGAGGGCGTGCGCGCGGTGGTGGCACCCGACACAGTCGATCTCGGCGCAGTGGTGATGGTGGGCGTCGTGCTCGACCGCTCGACACCCGAAAGCTTCGCCGCCTTCGAAGAGGCGATCATGCGGCTCGACATCGTGCTCGACTGCAATCTTGTGGCAGGCGATTTCGACTACCTGCTCAAGATCCGTGTCCGCGACATGGCCGATTTCAACAAGTTCCACGGCTCGCACCTGATCGCCTTGCCCGGCGTGCGGCAGACCCGCACCTTCTTCGTCATGAAGCAGGTGAAGGACAACGCGCCGCTCGCCTTCTGACGAATGCCCCGGCCGAACGGACCATCTCGGCCGTTCAGTCGAACCGGGTCAGGTCCGGCCCCTCGAAATATTCCATGAGCGCGGCCTGATCCTCACAGCCAAGACCCGCTGAGGTCAGCATGCGGTGGATCTCGTTGCAGAGCGCGGTCAGCGGCATGGACGTGTTCGTTCGCCGCGCGAGGGCCTGCGCCGCGTCGAGATCCTTGACCATGTTGTCGATCCGGCCGGTGCGGCGGTAATCCTTGGCGACGAAGCGCGGCATGTATTCCTGCAGTATCGCGCTGTCCGCGCGTCCGCCCCTGAGCGCGCCCGGGATCTTCGAGGCATCGACGCCGGCATTGACCGCAAGCTGCGTCGCCTCGGCTGCGGCCATGAAATGCAGCCCGCACAGCACCTGGTTGATCAGCTTCGTGGCCTGCCCCGCGCCGTGATCGCCCATCCGGGTGATGTTGGCGGCCAGATGGCTCAGCACGTTCGCGGCATCGTCGACATCGTCCTCGGACCCACCGCACATGAGCGCGAGATCCCCTGTCGCGACCTTGGGCGCACCGCCCGAAAGCGGGCTGTCGACCCATCTGAGCCCGGCTTCTCCGGCGCGCGTCGCCAGTGCCTTCGTCGCCTCCGGATCAATCGACGACATGTCGATGAGAAGGACGTTCGCCCCCGCACCAGAGGCGACGCCGTCCTCCCCAAAGACCGCCCTCTCGACGATTTCGGCCCCGTTGAGCGAAATGATCACGTATTCGACACCGCTCGCCGCCTCGGCCGCGTTGCGGGTCGCGGTCGCGCCCTTCGCAACCAGCGCCTGCATGGCCCCCTCGTCGAGGTCGAAGACGCGCACGTTCTGACCTGCCTCGCACAGACGCGCGGCGATCGCACCGCCCATGGCTCCGCAGCCGATCACGGCAATTTTCATACCCATAAAATAGAATCCTTTTGAAACATTGTGCCTGGCGCCAAAAATCAGACGCAGGCGGTCATTCCGCCATCGACGAAGATTGTCGTGCCGTTGACGAACGAAGACGCGCTAGAGGACAGGAAGATCGCCGTCCCCACCAGCTCGTCGACTTCGCCCCAACGCCCTGCGGGCGTTCGCTTCTCGAGCCATGCGGTGAATTCCGCATCCTCGACCAGTGCCTTGTTCATCGGTGTCGCGAAATATCCGGGCGCGAGCCCGTTGATCTGCAGCCCGTGCTTCGCCCAATCCGTCGCCATCCCCTTGGTGAGGTTCGCAACGGCACCCTTCGTGGCGGTGTAGGGCGCGGTCCCCGGCCGGGCGAGCGCGGTCTGAACCGAGCAGATGTTGACGATCTTGCCTTCCTTGCGGGCGATCATGTGCCGCGCGCAGGCCTGGCTCACGTGAAAGACGCTCGCGATGTTGGTCTGCATCAGGTCGTCGAACCCGTCTGCGGGAAACTCCTCGAGCGGCACCCGCTGCTGCTTGCCGGCATTGTTCACGAGAATGTCGATCGCGCCGGTCTCGGCCTCGAACCGGTCGATCGCCACGCGCACGCCTTCGTGATCGGTAACGTCGAAGGCAAGCTCGTGCACGACCGCCCCCGTCTCCCGCAACTCCCCGGCGGCTTTCGACAGACGTTCCGCGTCGCGGCCGTTCACGACGATCTCGGCCCCCGCAGCCGCCAATCCTCGTGCAATGGCATGCCCGATCCCCTGAGAGGATCCGGTGACGAGGGCACGTCTGCCGCTCAGATCGAAGAGGGAAATGCTCATCAAGCCTCCTGCATCGCCGCGAGTTGCGGCGCGTTGCGACGTCTCGACATGAAACACTAACCCGACATGGCGAATAAGCTACCGGAAATCCCGCCGGCGCGACCCTTCCTCCTGCGGAAGGGCTTGTGGAAGGCCCGCAGGCGACTTGCAGCTTCCCGTGCAAGCCACGACTGCAAAGGAACTGGCGCTCAACGGCCCTGTCCGCGTCCACGGGAAGTCCTTCACCGGCGTCAGCCCTTGTAGAACAACTTGGATCTACGTCCGGCCCTTCGTCAGGCGCACCTTTTCGCTTGCCGACGCGCTTTCGACGTTCGAGGTTGCCGACGACCGCTCACGCTCGATCAAGACGCAGATCGCCTTCACCGACGCCTGATCCCGCGCAACCGACAGGATAATCATGCCCGACAGCATCGCTTCCGCAAACACCCGCCTCGCCGATCCCGGGCACCGTGCCTTTCTCAAGGCCGATGCCGAGGCTGCCCTCGACTTCTTCGCGGGCAGCCTCCGCGCGGATGGCGGTTTCGACACGCTCGATACCGATGGCACGCCCCTGCCCCGCGCGGGACAGGAACTCCACAACACCACGCGGATGATCCATTCCTACGCTCTCGGCCATGCGATCGGCCATCCCGCCTCCGAGCGGATGATCGACGCGGGCATGGCGTTTCTGTGGAACCGCCACCGCGATACCGAGCATGGCGGCTATTTCTGGTCGGTCGACGAGACCGGCGTGCACCGCGACGAGAAGCTCGCCTACGGTCACGTCTTCGTCCTGCTCGCCGCGTCGAGCGCGACCGAGATCGGCCATCCCGACGCGCCACGCCTCTTGGCCGACATCTCGGAAATTCTCGAGCGGCACTTCTGGGACGATAGCGTCGGACGGCTCGAGGACGAGTTCACCCGCGACTGGCAGCCCTTCTCGCAATATCGCGGGATGAACGCCAACATGCATGGCGTCGAGGGATTGCTCGCCACGTTCGAGGCGACCGGCGACCGGGTCTGGCTCGACCGGGCGGGCCGGATCCTCGATTTCTTCGTGCATCGCATGGCGTCCGAACACGATTGGCGCATCCCCGAGCATTACGATACCGAATGGCGGGTCGATCCCGATTATTCCGGCGATCCGATGTTCCGACCGTCCGGCACGACGCCCGGCCACAGCTTCGAATTTGCGCGTCTGCTGCTTCAGCATTGGGACCTGTCTGGCCGGCCCGAAGGCCCCGCGATCGACGCGGCGCGCAATCTCGTCGACCGGGCCGAGGCCGACGCCCTGCAGCCCTCGGGCGGCTATGCCTATACTCTCGACCGGAACGGCCGCGTCGACATCCCGGACCGCTACTGGTGGCCCGTGACCGAGGCGATCGGCGTCCGCGGGGCCCTTCTCAAGGTCGCGCCGCGCCCCGAGGACGATGCGGCCTATGCCCGCGACTGGGACTTTGCCCGCGCCCGTCTCATCGATGGCGAGCGTGGCGGCTGGGTCCCCGAACTCGACGCCGAGGGCCGCCCCCAATCGACGCAGTTCGCGGGCAAGCCCGACCTCTATCACGCGCTGCAGGCCGATCTCTTTCCGCTCGTTCCCGGCATCTCGGCCCATCTGCGGGGCTTGGCAGCACTCGGCTGATCCCGGGCGGTCATCGCCTGGAGGGCAGCGCCCGTTCCAGCTTTCCGGTGATCGGGATGAACTCGTCCTCGTCACCGGGCGGCAGGCGGAAGGGGCCGTTCTCCCAATCGGCGGCCTTCCACGCCTCCTTCGCCGTCTCGATCCGATCGCGCGAGGACGAGACGAAGTTCCACCAGATGTAGCGGCTTTCGTTCATCGTCGCCCCGCCGAGCGCCATAAGCCGCGCGCCCGTCTCACCCGCCCTGACCGAGATCCGGTCGCCGGGCCGGAACACCATCATCCGCCCTGCCTCGAACCTGTCGCCCGCGACCTCGACCGATCCTTCGGTGATATAAAGGCCGCGATCCTCGTGATCGTCGGGCAGCGGAAACCGCGCACCGGGTGCGAGTGTCACGTCGAGATAGAAGGTCTCGGACGGCAGCGTCACCGGGCTCCGCTCGCCGTAGGCCGTGCCGAGGATCAGCCGTGCGGTCGCGCCCGCCTCCTCGATCATCGGCAGCGCGGCCTCCTTGTGATGCTCGAAATCGGGCTCCATCTCCTCGCGATCCTCGGGCAGCGCGATCCAGGTCTGGATCCCGAAAAGCCTGCTGCGCCGCGACCGCGTCTCGGCGCTCGTCCGTTCGGAATGGGTGACGCCGCGCCCCGCGATCATCCAGTTGACCTCGCCGGGATAGATCATCTGGTGCGTGCCCAGGCTGTCGCGGTGCTCGAACTCTCCCTGATAGAGATATGTGACCGTGCCGAGCCCGATATGCGGATGCGGTCGCACGTCGATACCGCCCTCGGTTATGAACTCGGCCGGTCCCATCTGGTCGAAGAAGATGAATGGCCCGACCATCTGCCGCCTGGGCGATGGCAGCGCGCGCCGCACCTCGAACCCGCCGATATCGCGGACCCGCGGGATGATCAGCGTCTCGAGCGCATCGGCCCCCGCTTCGGGGCATTCGGGATTCTGGGTCGGGTTCCAGCTCATGATAATCTCCTCAGAGGTCTATCCCGTGATCAAAGCCATGCGGCGGACACGCCGCCTACAATTCGACGATATCCGCAGTCTCGACGCGATGACGCTGGGCGTAGCTTTTCAGAAACGGGCAAAGCGGCACGATCCGCCGCCCCGCCGCGCGCGCATCCGCGATGGCCCGCTCGGCCAGTGCCGCGGCCACACCCCGCCCGCGCATCGTGTCCGGAACGCCCGTGTGATCCACGATGACGCGCGTCTCCGACAGCTTCGACAGCGTCATCTCGGCCTCGCCTTCCAGCCCCTCGATCCGCGCGGCATAGCGGCCCCTGGACCCGGTTTCCTCGTAAGTGATGATCACGTCCGACATCCTCGTTTCCCCTTTTTCGTTGCCGACCCGCCGCGACGACGCCTGCCCAGTCACGTTGCCCCGGTCATGCCCCCGCATCGAAGAATTTCACCAGCGCCTCGATTTCGACCGGGCGGATCTCGTGACCCCCCTCGTGGACCTCGCTCGCGATCTGCGCGCCTTGCGCCCCGAACCACCCGATCAGCCGTTCGCTCAGCGGCCACGGGCAAATCGGGTCCCTTCGTCCGGCCGTGACGAGGACGTGGCGACCAACAAGCCCCGGCACCGGCTCCGGGTCCCACGGGATCAGCGGATGGAGAAGGACCACCCGCCCGAAAAGGTCCGGCCGCGCCATCGCCACCGATGCGAGGATGTTCGCGCCGTTGGAATAGCCTACACCCCAGACCGGAGCGCCGGGATGCATCGCCGCATGATCGGCCACGAAACCCGCCATCCTCACCGTCGCTCGGGCGAGATCGTCCATGTCGTAGACGCCCTCTCCCGAACGGCGAAAGAACCGGGCGGCACCGCCTTCGAACACATCCCCGCGCGGGGCCACGACCCCCGCGCCGGGCACGAGGCTCCGGGCGAAACCGACCATCTGCTCCGCATCGCCGCCGGTCCCGTGGAACGCGAAGATCAGCGGCGCGCCGGAACCGGGGGCTACCGCGACATGCGCGTAGCTGCCTTCCGACATCGCTTTCGACATCACGCGGCGAGCGGCGGCAGGATCCGCTCGATCCGGTCGCGATGCGGCTCGTAACGCTCGGGCAGCTTCAGCGCCTCGCCCAGATGCGCGACCTCTTCGTCCCGGTCGAAACCCGGCTCGTTCGTCGCCACCTCGAAAAGGACACCCCCCGGCGTACGGAAATAGATCGCGTGGAAATAGTCGCGGTCGATCACCGGTGTCACCTGGTATCCCGTATCGAGCAACGCGGCGCGCACCGCGTCCTGCGCGGCCCGCGTCTCGACGGCAAACGCGATGTGATGCACCGATCCCGCGCCCTGCCCCGCGACCTGCGCGGTCGGCAATTCCTCGATATCTATCGTATCGGCCGCGTTGCCGCCCTCGATGACGTAGCGGGTCACGTCACCGCTACGCTCAGCTATTTCGTAGCCCATGAACCGCAACAGCTCCGCCGTCGCCCCCGCCTCGCGCAGCCGCAACCGCGCGCCGTGGAAGCCGAGGATCGCGGCCTCCTCCGGCACACCTGCACCGGTCCATCCGCGCCGTCCGCGCGTCGCACTCTCGACCAGCGCCAGATCGTCTCCGTCGGCACCGGCAAAGCTCAGCCGCGACCGGCCGAGGAACGTCTCCTCTGCAAGGCCAGATACGTTCATTTGTCCAAGCCGGTCCTTCCAGTAGGCGGCCGACCCTTCGGGGATCGCGAACTCGGTCACGCCGACCTCACCCGTGCCCCGCCGCCCGCGCGGCATCCGCCCGAAGGGAAATGTCGTCATCACCGATCCCGGCGTGCCGGTCTCGTCGCCGTAATAGAGGTGATAGACCTCCGGCGCGTCGAAATTCACCGTTTTCTTGATCCGCCGCAGCCCGAGGATGCGCGTGAAGAAATCGTTGTTCGTGCCAGCATCCGCCGCCATCGACGTGACGTGATGCAGACCCCTGATTGCCCTGTCCATGATCGGCTCCTGATCGCAAGGAATGTTCCTGCGGTCAAAGATAGGTGAGCCCGCCACGATCCGGAACGACAATCATCTTGCATATACCGTTGTCATGAATGCAATGATTCCGCATGATGGACCTCAAACCGATCCGTGTCTTCCTCAAGGTCGCGAGACAGAAAAGCTTCGCGCAGGCCGCGCGGAATCTCAGGATGACGCCCGCCTCGGTCACACGCATCGTCGCGCGCCTCGAAACCGATCTCGGTCAGCAGCTTCTCGTGCGCACATCCCGTCAGGTGGCGTTGACCTCGTCGGGCGCGCTCATCGCCGCGCGGTACGGCCCCGTCATAGCGGAGTTCGACCGCATCTCGGTCGAGCTCGAACGCTCCATGCTGCCCGATCGCGGCACGCTTACGATCAGCACGCCGATGTCGTTCGGACAGCGCGTGATGCCCCGCCTCGCCCGGGCCTTCGGCGACGCCTATCCCGCGATCGAACTGCGTCTGCACATGGCCGACCGGCTGGTCGACATCGTGTCGGAAGGGATCGACCTCGCCATCCGCATCTCGGCCCCGCCCACCGACAAGTCGTCGATCTGGCGCAGGATCTGCGTGATCCCGCGCCGGGTCATCGCGGCGCCGACGCTCTTCGACCGGACACCCCGTCCGACCGCACCCGACGATCTCGACCCCGCGCTCTGCATGTCCTACGGCCACGGCCCCGAAACATGGCGCTTCCGGCAAGGCGCTCTGAAGCGTGACGTGACGGCCGGAACCGCGATCGTCTGCAACAATGGCGATGTCCTCTCCGCCCTAGCAGTGTCGGGCACGGGCCTCGCGCTGCTACCGGATTTCATCACGGCGCCGGATCTCGCGACCGGGGCGCTCGAGCCGGTGCTGCCCGACTGGACGGCGTCGCCGCTCTGGCTCGCGGTGCATTATCCGCCCTATGAGACGCTGCCGCCGCTGGTCGCGACCTTCACCGACTTCTTCGAGGCCTTCCTCCGCGATCTCGACGGCTTCGACTTCGCATGAGCGGCAAGCGACGGGGTCAGACGATCCCGCCGCCGCCCGATTTCGAGGCTGGACGGCTTTCGGCCACCGAGGCGCGATAGCCCGACGCACGATAGGTCGCGATCGGATCGATCGCCGCGCCCTTTTCCAGTCGCGCCATCTCGAGGATCGGCGTCACGTCGGTCCGGAAGGCACGCTTTAGCGTCTCCGACGCCATCATCGCGTCGTTTTCTTCCTGATAACCCGACAACGCGGCACGATCGACTATCAGCGCCTGCGCATAGGCGCGCTGCACCTCCATCGCCGAGTTCATCAGGCTCTCGATCGGGTCCGTCACGTTGTGGCTCTGGTCGAGCATGTGCGACGGATCGAAGCCCGGCCTGTCCGCCGCGTTCACCAGCTCGTTGAAGACGAGGAACAGCCGGTAGGGGTCGATCGCCGCCGCATCGAGATCGTCGTCGCCGTACTTGCTGTCGTTGAAGTGGAACCCGCCGAGCTTGCCGAACTGGATCAGCCGCGCCACGATCATCTCGATATTGACCGTCGGCGCGTGGTGTCCCAGGTCGACGAGGCAGAAGGCCCGATCCCCCAGCTCCTTGGCGATCAGGTAATTCGTGCCCCAATCCTGCACCACGGTCGAATAGAAGGCCGGCTCGAAGATCTTGTGCTCGGTGAAGAGCCGCCAATCCTCGGGCAGCGCGCCATAGATCGCGCGGGCCGAGTCGAGATAGCGCTCGAACTGCCGGGTCATGTCGACCTGACCGGGAAAGTTCGATCCGTCGCCCACCCAGATCGTCAGCGCCTTCGACCCGATCTTCCGCCCTAGCTCGATGCAATGCAGGTTGTGCTCGATCGCCTGGTCGCGCACCGGTTTCTTGGTATGCGACAGCGATCCGAACTTGTAGCTGTGCGCCTGACCCTCGGCATCCGAGAAGGTGTTGGAGTTCATCGCGTCGAAACCCAGGCCGTGCTCCTTGGCCTTGGCCCTCAGATCCGCCGGGTCCGCATCGTCCCACGGGATGTGCAGCGATACCCGCGGCGTCGCCCCCGCGAGTCTGTGGATCACGCCGCAATCGTCGAGCTTGTCGAAGATCGTCGCGGGCTCTCCCGCGCCGGGGAAGCGGGCGAAGCGCGTTCCGCCCGTACCCACGCCCCATGACGGCACCGCGATACCGTAGGCCGCGACCTTCTCCGTCACCGTGGCGATGTCGATGCCGCGCCGGTCGAGCTGCTCTCCCAGCGCGTCGTATTCGGCCCTGAGCCGCGCTTCGTCCGCCTCGTTCGCGGCGGCGATATGGCTGTCGTCGATCATGGTGTCCTCCCTCGGGTCGTTCGTTCGCGCGCCTCTCAGCGCGTGAAGGATTGCACGTTGCCGGCATCCACATTGACGATGTTGCCCGTCGATTTGGCGCTTTCGTCGCTGGCGAAGAAATAGCAGGCGGCGGCGATGTCCTCGGGCAGCACGTCGCGCTTCAGGAGCGAGCGCTCGCGGTACATCTGTTGCAGCCCCTCCTTGTCGGTCCCGTAGGTCGAGGCCCGCTGTTCGAGCCATTCCCCCGACCAGATCTTGGAGCCCGACAGCACCGCGTCGGGATTGACCACGTTGACCCGGATGCCTTCAGGGGCCCCTTCGAGCGCGAGGCACCGCGCGAGGTGGATCTCGGACGCCTTGGCGGTGCAGTAGGCCGCGGCACCCGGGCTCGCCGCGAGGCCGTTCTTCGAGGCGACGAAGATCATCGAGCCGCCGATTCCCTGCGCCTTGAGAAGTTTGAACGCGTCGCGCGAGACCAGGAAATACCCCGTCGACAGGATCGACATGTTCCGGTTCCAGAGCTCGAGCGTCGTATCCTCGACCTTGGCCGACGAGGCGATGCCGGCATTCGACACCACGATGTCGACGCCGCCGAACTCGACTGCGATCTCGGCATAGGCCGCCGCGACCGCGTCTTCCGATGTCACGTCCATCTCGACTGTGCGGACGACGTCCGCGCCATAGGCACCGGCCATCGCCCCGCGTGTGGAGGCGAGCGCCTCGGCGTCGATATCGGCAAGCATCACGCAGGCCCCTTGCGATAGATATCTGAGCGCCGTGGCCGCCCCGATGCCGCCCGCGCCGCCCGTGACGATCGCGACCCGCCCGGCCAGCGATTTCGGCTTCGGCATGCGCTGCAGCTTGGCCTCCTCGAGAAGCCAGTACTCGATGTCGAATGCCTCCTGCTCCGGCAGGCCGGTATAGGTGCTGACCGCATCCGCATTGCGCATCACGTTGATCGCGTTGACGTAGAACTCGCCCGAGATCCGCGCCGTCGCCTTGTCCTTGGCGAAGGTGATCATGCCGACGCCCGGCACCAGATAGACGACCGCGTTCGGATCGCGCATGACCGGACTGTCGTCGTGCTTGCAGCGTTCGTAATAGGCCGCGTACTCGGCGCGGTATTCCTCGACCATGCCCCGCAACCTCTCGAGCGTGGCATCGAGATCGGGGCTCGACGGGTCGAACTCCACGACCAGGGGCCGGATCTTGGTGCGCAGGAAATGATCGGGGCAGGACGTCCCGAGGGCGGCAAGCCGCGCCATGTCGCGCGCGCCCGCGAATTGAAGCACGGCGTCGCAATCGTCGAAATGACCGACCTTGTGGCTCTCGCCCGAGATCATGCCCCGGATCGCGGGCATGAGCCGGGCGGCGACGCGGCGGCGTTCCTCTGGGGGCAGCGCCTGATGCGCCTCTCCCCCGAAGGCCGCGACATCCTTTGTCTCCTCCCCGAACCACTCGATCGCGCGGTTGATAATCTTGAGCGTCAGCGCGTAGCATTCCTCCGCGTCGTCGGCCCAGGTGAAGAGCCCGTGGCTCTCCAGCACGACACCCTTGGCCTCCGGGTTCTCGCGGCAGAACGTCTCGAGCCACAACCCCAGCTCGTAGCCCGGCCGCTTCCAGGGAAGCCAGCCGATCTCGTCGCCATAGATCCTGCGCGTCAGCTCCTCGGAATTCTCGGCGGCGGCGATGGCGATGACGGCGTCGGGATGGACATGATCGACGTGCTTCTTGGGCACATAGGCATGGAGCGGCGTGTCGATCGAGGATGCGCGCGGATTCAGGTCGAACGTGCAATGCGGCAGGTAGCCGACCATTTCGTCCTCGTACGCGACGCCGCGATACTTGTCCTTCAACGCGCGGAGCTTCTCCATGTAGAGGGTCGCGAACCCGTCCATGGCCATCGAACCGATATCGCCGCCCGACCCCTTGACCCACAGAACCTCGACATCCTCGCCGGTCAGCGGGTCGGGCTGCATGACCTTCGCGGACGTGTTCCCGCCCCCGTAATTGGTCACGCGCTTGTCCGATCCGAGCAGGTTGGAGCGATAGAGCAGCTTCTCCGGCTCGCTCATTCCCGCCGCGGTCGCGGCATCCCACCCGTTCGCGATCGAGCCGCCTTCGGCACCCTTGGACATGGTCTGGATCCTCCCGCATCCGAATTTCCGTCGCGCGCATCCTGTCCGCTGCGCCTCGACCCGTCAATCACAAACGCTCAATTTCGGTCATACTGCGTCGCAGCATGATCGTTGGCGATCATTCGTGATTGACAAGCGTGGAGATGCCGCGCGAAGGTCGCCCACGGGGAGGACGCGGAATGATCGAGAGCGAACGCCACAGGCTGATCCTGTCCGCCGTCGAGGCGCGGCCGGTCCTGACAGTCGCCGAACTCGTCGAGATGACCGACGCGTCGGAGGCGACGGTCCGCCGCGACATCGCCACGCTCCACATGCAGAAAAAAGTCCGCCGCGTGCGGGGCGGTGTCGAGAGCCTCGCACCGCCGCAATTCGTGGGCCTTTCGGGCCGCACCTTCGAGATGAACGCGACCCGCCACGTGGCGCAGAAGCGCGCCATCGCCCATGCCGCCGCCGACCTCTGCGAGGATGGGGACGCAATCATCATCAACGGCGGCACGACCACGTTCCAGATGGTCCACCCGCTCGCCAATCGCCGCTGCCTGATCCTGACGAACAGCTTCCCGATCGCCGAGCATCTGCTCAAGCAGTCGCGCAACACGGTCATGCTTACCGGCGGCACGATCTACCGCGAGCAGAACATCGTGCTTTCGCCCTTCGACAACGACGTAAGCCGGAATTTCGCGGCACGGCGCATGTTCCTGGGCGCGCACGGCATCTCGCGCCTCGGGATCATGGAAGCCGACCCCCTCGTCGTGCAGTCCGAGACCAAGCTCCTCGGCCAGGCCGAGGAGGTCGTTCTGCTGGTCGATTCCTCGAAGTTCCGCAAGCGCTCGGCGCTGGTGCTCTGCCCGCTCGAGCGGATCGACAGGATCGTGACCGATGACGGCATCGCCGATGCCGACGCGCGGATGATCGAGGCCGCTGGCGTCGCGCTGACAATCGCCACCCCCGGCCGCGCGGAGGAGGCGCGGAACACGGGGTAACCGCACAAAATCATGGGAGGAAACCACATGACCATCACCAGACGGATCGCCATCGCCACCGGCCTCATCGCGGGACTCATGGGCAGCACCGCCATGGCGCAGGACAATGTCCGCATCGCGCTTGTGGCGAAATCGCTCGGCAACGGCTTCTTCGAGGCCGCGGCCCGCGGCGCTGAGGAAGCGGCCGAGGAACTTGGCAATGCCGAGATCATCTATACCGGCCCCACCACCACCACGGCCGAGGGCCAGATCGAGGTCATCAACAGTCTGATCGCGCAGCGCGTCGATGCCATCGCGATCTCCGCCAACGACCCCGACGCTCTGGTCCCGGCGCTCCAGCGCGCGATGCAGCGCGGCATCACCGTGATCTCGTGGGATTCAGGCGTCGCACCCGAGGGCCGCGAGATGCACCTCGCCCCCTCGTCGGACGAGCTGATCGGCCAGACCATCATCAAGCTCGCCGCAGATCACCTGCCCGATGGCGGGCAGGTCGCGGTGCTCTCCGCAACCTCCACCTCGACGAACCAGAACACCTGGATCGCCGAGATGGAATCCAACATGGATCAGTATCCCGACATCGAACTCGTCGCGACGGTCTATGGCGACGACCTCGCCGACAAGTCCTACCGCGAAACGCAGGGCCTACTGCAGAGCTATCCCGACCTCGACGCGATTATCGCGCCGACCTCCGTCGGCATCGTCGCCGCCGCACAGGCCGTGCAGGACGCGGGCAAGGTAGGCGAGGTGAACGTCACGGGCCTCGGGCTGCCTTCGGAAATGGCCGGTGCCATCGAATCCGGCGCGTCGGAATCCTTCGCGATCTGGAACCCGGTCGATCTGGGCTACGCCACCACGATGCTGGCCTACAACCTCGCCACCGGCGAGGCCACGGCCGAGCCCGGGGCCGAGATCGGCATGGGCCGCATGGGCACCGCCACCCTCGACGACAAGAACGAGGCAGCGATGTCCGAACCCTTCACCTACGACGCCTCGAACATCGACGAGTTCAAGGACGTCTTCTGATCCCGTCCCGACCGGGTCGGCCTCGCATCAGGGCCGGCCCCACCCCGTCCGGCAAGAGGATTGGCCATGATTGACGACGGACATGCCGCCGCCCCGGTCCTGCGGCTGCAGGGCATCACCAAGACATTCCCCGGCGTGACCGCGCTTTCGGAGGTCGAGCTCGCCCTCCATCCGGGCCAGGTGACCGCGCTCGTGGGCGAGAACGGTGCCGGCAAGTCGACGCTGGTCAAGATCCTCACGGGCATCCACCAGCCCGACCAGGGCCGGATCGAGGTCGACGGGGCCGAGACCCGCTTCGCCAGCGCCACCGACGCGCAGGCGGCAGGCGTCACCGCAATCCACCAGGAAACCGTCCTTTTCGACGAACTGAGCGTGGCCGAGAACATCTTTCTGGGCCACGCCCCGCGCACCCGCTTCGGGCTTATCAACTGGGCGGCGATGCGGACGCGATCGCGCGAGATCCTGGATCGCATCGGCGCGCGGCTCGATCCCGACACCGCCCTGCGCGATCTCGGCATCGCGTCGAAGCACCTCGTCGCGATCGCCCGCGCCCTGTCGGTCGAGGCCCGCGTCGTCGTCATGGACGAACCCACGGCCGCGCTGTCGCAGGCCGAGATCGAGGAGCTCTACGACCTCGTCGAGCGGCTCAGATCCGAGGGCCGCGCGATCCTCTTCATCTCCCACAAGTTCGACGAGATCTTTCGCATCGCCGACCGCTATACCGTCTTCCGCGACGGCCGCATGGTCGATGCCGGCATGATCGCCGACGTGACCGAGGACGATCTGGTCGAGAAGATGGTCGGCCGCTCGGTCGATGCGATCTTCCCCCGACGCGACACCGTGCCCGGCGACGAGATCCTGCGCGTCGCGGGCTATTCCCATCCGACCGAATTCGCCGATATCGGCTTCGGGCTGCGCCGGGGCGAGATCCTCGGCTTCTACGGCCTCGTCGGCGCCGGCCGGTCCGAGCTCATGCAGGCGATCTTCGGCGTGACGAAGCCTTCCAAGGGCGCGGTCAGGATCGACGGCCGTGTGGCCGTGATCCGCTCCCCGGCCGAGGCGATCGCGCGTGGCATCGTCTATGTGCCCGAGGATCGCGGCGCGCAGGGTGCCATCACCGCGCTGCCGATCTTCCAGAACGTCACCCTGCCCTCGCTGTCGCAGACCTCGCGCAGCGGGTTTCTCCGCATGGCCGAGGAATTCGCGCTCACCCGCCACTACACCGAACGGCTCGACCTGCGTGCCGCGGCCCTCGACCAGGATGTCGGCAACCTGTCGGGCGGCAATCAGCAGAAGGTCGTCATCGCCAAGTGGCTCGCCACCCGGCCCAAGGTCATCATCCTCGATGAACCCACCAAGGGCATCGACGTGGGCTCCAAGGCGGCCGTGCATGAATTCATGGCCGAACTCGCGGCCGAGGGGCTCTCGGTCATCATGGTCAGCTCCGAGATCCCCGAAATCCTCGGCATGTCCGACCGCGTCATCGTCATGCGCGACGGCCGCATCGCGGGCGAGTTCGAGCGCGACGCGCTCAGCCCCGAGACGCTCGTCCGCGCCGCCGCCGGATACAGGGAGAGCGCCGCATGACCCGGTTCTTCACCTCGCGCGAGGCGATCCTGCTGGGCGCGCTCCTCGTCCTCGTCCTCGCAGTCGAGATGCGGTTCAGGGGCTTCGCGGCGCCCGGCAACCTCGCCGCGATCTTCAACGACACCTCGATCCTCATCATCTTGGCGCTTGGCCAGACACTCGTGATCCTGACGCGCTGCATCGATCTCAGCCAGGCGTCGAACCTCGCGCTGACGGGCATGGTCACCGCGCTTCTGAACGCCGCGATGCCGGGGATCCCGCTCGCGGCCCTCCTCGTCCTCGCGGTCGCGATGGGCCTCGCAATGGGGGCGTTCAACGGCATCCTCGTCTGGAAGCTCGACATCCCGCCCATCGTCGTAACGCTCGGCACGCTCACGATCTATCGCGGGATCATCTTCCTCGTCTCGGGCGGCGCATGGGTCAACAGCCACGAGATGTCGGCGGCCTACAAGGCCTTTCCTCGCGCCGTGATCCTCGGCCTTCCGGTCATGTCGTGGATCTGCGTGGGCGTGGTCGCGGCCTTTGCGGTCGCAGTGAACCGCACCGCGCTCGGTCGCGCCTTCTATGCCGTGGGCGGCAATCCCGGCGCGGCCGTCTATACCGGGATCGACGTGGGCCGGACGCGCTTCTGGGCCTTCACAATCGCGGGCGGGCTCGCCGGGCTCTGCGGCTATCTCTGGGTCGCGCGCTATGCCGTCGCCTACACGGATGTCGCCGGCGGGTTCGAGCTCGACATCGTCGCCGCCTGCGTGATCGGCGGCATCTCCATCGCGGGCGGGCTCGGCACAGTGACGGGTGCCGTCCTGGGCGCGCTCTTCCTCGGCACGATCAAGAACGCGCTGCCCGTGGCCGGGATCTCGCCCTTCTGGCAAATGGCGATCTCGGGGGCGGCGATCATCGTGGCCGTCGCCTTCAACCGCCGCCGCGCGCCCGGCCGCGTCATCCTCAGGGAGGCCGCGGCATGAGTACCGCGCATGGCACCCGCCCCCGCCACGTCCCCGACCGCCTGCAATCGCGCCCCGCCCGCATCCTGCATTCGTGGGAGCTTCTGCTGGGCGCGATCGCGATCCTCATCTTCCTCGCCAACACGCAGGCGAGCCCCTATTTCCTCGACCCCTGGAACCTCTCGGACGCGACGTTCAACTTTACCGAAAAGGCCTTCGTCGCCTTTGCGATGGCCCTGCTCATCATCTCGGGCGAGATCGACCTGTCGGTCGCGGGCATCATCGCGCTCGCCTCGACGGCGATGGGCTGGGCGCTGCAATTCGGCGTCGGCACGCCCGGCCTCGTCGCGATCGGCCTTGCCGTCGGACTTGCCTGCGGGGCGTTCAACGGCATCCTCGTCACGCGGCTGGGGCTGCCCTCGATCGTGGT
Source organism: Palleronia sp. LCG004 (assembly GCF_032931615.1). Taxonomy (NCBI): domain Bacteria; kingdom Pseudomonadati; phylum Pseudomonadota; class Alphaproteobacteria; order Rhodobacterales; family Roseobacteraceae; genus Palleronia; species Palleronia sp. LCG004. The sequence continues at coordinate 223,183 of NZ_CP136760.1, read as the reverse complement.
CACGATCGGCACGATGAGCCTCTTTCGCGGGATCAGCTACATCGTGCTGGGCGATCAGGCGTTCAACGGCTACCCGACCGATTTCGCCTTTCTCGGCCGCGGCTACGTCGTCTGGGTCATCTCGTTCGAGCTGGTGCTCTTCTTCCTCTTCGCCGCGATCTACGCGACGATCCTGCACTTCACCAATTTCGGGCGGCAGGTCTATGCCATCGGCAACAATCCGACGGCCGCGACCTTCTCCGGCATCCGTGTCGCGCGGGTCAAGATGATTCTCTTCCTCCTGACGGGCCTCATGTCGGGCATTGCCGCGATCTGCCTGACCGCGCGTCTGGGCTCGACCCGCCCCTCCATCGCTTTCGCGTGGGAGCTCGAGATCGTAACCATGGTAGTCCTCGGCGGCGTGTCGATACTCGGCGGCGCCGGCTCGATCCTGGGCGTCGTCCTCGCCGCGATCGTCATCGGCCTCGTCACCTTCGGGCTTGGCCTCCTGAACGTGCCGGGCATCGTCATGTCGATCTTCGTGGGCGCACTGCTGATCGGCGTCATCGCCATCCCGCGCCTCATCCGCCTCATCCGAACGGGGAAAGCCGCATGAGCCAGAAACACGCCTTCATCATGAAGCTGATCCCGGGATGCGAGGCGGAATATGCCCGCCGCCACGACGCGATCTGGCCCGAACTGGCCCAACTCCTGTACGAGGCAGGCGTCAGCGACTATTCCATCCATCTCGACCGCGAGACCTCGACCCTCTTCGCAGTCCTCTGGCGCAGCGACGAGCATTCCATGGATACGCTGCCCGGCCATCCCGTCATGCGCCGCTGGTGGGACCACATGACCGACCTCATGGTCACGCAGCCCGACGCATCGCCCTACGAACGCCCGCTGGAAACGGTGTTCCACCTGCCATGACACTTTCCCGCATCGCCGTCATCGACATCGGCAAGACCAATGCCAAGCTCGCGCTCATCGATGCCGAAACCCTGTCCGAAATCGCGGTCACCACCCGGCCGAACCGCATCCTGCCGGGCCCACCCTGGCCACATGTCGATCTCGACGGGCACTGGAATTTCCTGCTGGATGCGCTGCGCGAGATGCACGCGGCCCACGGCATCGACGCGATCTCCGTCACCACGCACGGCGCGTCCGCGGTCCTGCTCGATGCGGCGGGCGGGCTCGCTGCGCCGATGCTTGATTACGAACATGACGGCCCCGACGCGATGGCCGTCGGATACGACGCCCTTCGTCCGTCCTTCGCCGAGACGGGCAGCCCCCGCCTGCCGCACGGCCTCAACCTCGGCGCGCAGCTTCACTACATGCTGGCGACCGATCCCGGCCTGCGCGACCGCATCCGGCAGATCGTGACCTTCCCGCATTACTGGGGACACCGCTTGACCGGCGAGATCGCGAGCGACGTGACCTCCCTCGGTTGCCACACCGATCTGTGGAACCCGTGGAAGGGCACGCCCTCGGGCCTCCTCGACCGCCTCGGCCTCGGCGGCTGCCTCGCCCCGGCGCGCAAATCCACCGACATCCTTGGAACCGTCACGCCCGAGATCGCCGCGCGAACGGGTCTCTCGCCCGACACGCCGGTGGCCTGCGGCATCCACGACAGCAACGCCTCGCTCTACCCGCATCTGCGGGGCCGCGAGGGACCGTTCTGCGTGGTCTCGACCGGAACCTGGGTCGTCGCCATGGCGGTGGGGTGCGGGGGTGGCACGCTCGATCCGGCACGCGACACACTCGTCAACGTCCATGCCGGCGGGGGCGCGGTGCCGTCGGCCCGCTTCATGGGCGGCCGCGAATACGAGATCGTCCGCGACGGGGACGATGCGACCCCCGACGTTGCCGACCGCAAGGCAGTGCTCGACGGGCTGTTCCTCCTGCCGGCGATCGCGGCCGGGACCGGGCCCTATCCCGGCCGGTCGGGCGGTTTCGACCGTCCCCCTGCGACCAGGGGTGAAAGGCTTCTCGCCCTTTCCTATTACTTGGCCCTGATGACCGATACCTGCCTCGATCTCATCGGTGGCGAGGGTCCGACCATCGTCGAGGGCCCCTTCGCGCGGAATGCCGACTACCTGGCCATGCTGGCCGTTCTGCGGCCGGACGGCGTCGCCGCATCGCCGTCGATCACCGGGACGGCCACGGGTGCCGCACTCCTGATGATCCCGAAATCGATCACACCACCGCCCGCCGTCGCCATCCCCGACGACGCCCCGGCCCTCCGCGCCTATGCCAGTGCATGGGCCACGCGGGTGAACGGGGCCGCCTAGCCGCCTTTGCCGGTCGCAGACCGCGGCGCATGGAGCGGCACGGCCTCTGACGGTTCGCCCCCACCGGCACCGGCTGGCTCACTGTCGGGCTCGGACCCCTCCGCCGCACGCCCGCCGACCCGGTGCCGAAGAAACAGAGGATCGCCCCCGAGAATTGCAGGCCCCAGCATCGCGCGGGCTCAGGGCTCCTCGTCATAAACCGCGAACGAGGTCGCCGACATCACCGCCCCCTCGATCCGCCCGAGGATCCAGACGTTCCGCCCGATCACCGGATCGGCCATCCCGCCATCGACCGTCTCGGGCGTCAGCCGAACCGTTAGAAGCGCACCGTCGGGCTGACGGATCTCGATCTCGCCATCACCGATGCCGGTCCGCACGGCCTCGATCCTGCCGAACCTCTGACCGCCGGGGATCGCCTGAACGGGGCCGCTGGCCGGGTCCATCGCGAATGTCGTCATCTGAGCCTCCCTCGCTTTGCCCCCGACAAGATCGACCGGAACGCCCGAAGGGCTATAAAACTGGTTTAAGAAATCGCGGATCGCGGCATTCCGTCCGACCGCGACCTCTGCGCCACGATGCGCGCGATCAAAAGCCAAGGAGCGTGAAGGCACCATGAGCGATAGCTTCCTCGTCCAGCGACTGGGGCGGTTTCTCCATCTGACCGCCGACGAGCGGGATTTCGTCGCCGGCATGGAGCGCGAACCCCGCGAACTTGCGCGCGGCGATGTCCTGGTCTCGCGCGGATCGGACAGCCGCAGGCTGCATGTCGTCAAATGGGGCTGGGCGGTCGTCACCGCACGTGAGGTCGGCGGTCGCCGCGCCATCCTGCGGACATACCTCCCCGGCGAGGTGATCGGCCTGGCCGAGATCGGCACCCCCGAAGCCCCGCATGACATCGTCATGCTGACCGACGGGGCGGTCTGCCCCTTCCCGCGATCCTCGCTCGGACGGATCTACGATAGCGCCCCGCGTCTCGCGGCCCTCCTGACGGCCATCAGCAGCACCGAACAGGTCATCCTGCGCGAGCTTCTGCTGGCAGTCGGCCGCATGCCGGCCGAGGACCGGCTCATCCTCTTCCTGCTGACGCTGCTCGACCGGCTCTCGGTCGCCGGGGGCGGATCGAATTCGCGGTTCCACCTGCCCATGTCGCAATCCGAGATCGGCGACGCGCTCAGCCTCACGCCGGTCTATGTCAGCCGACTGATGACCCGGCTGCGCGGCGCGGGCGTGATCGAGGTGGCCGACCGGCATGTCCGGCTCATCGACCGCGCAGCGCTCGAGGCGCGGGTGGGCTATTCAACGCTCGCCACCCGCATCGACACGTCGTGGTTCCCGAAACCGCGCGCCACGCCGGACTGATCCCCTCCATCCCATAAACTGGTTTGCCGGTCGCGGATCCGCCCCGTTGCGGCGGATCGTCCCGATCGCCAGATCCGGGCCTCGCCCAGACATGCGGGAGCGGGAACATGATCGACTGGATGCATTCGAACACGGCCTTCATCTCGATGCTTTCGAGCATCGCGACCGCCTTCATCTGGCTGCTCTACCTGCAGATCATCGTGACCAGCAACAGCCGCCAGCGGCGCGCGCTCGTCACGATCAATCGCGGCGCGGGGCGCAATCTCGACGCCCACCTGGTCCTCTGCAACTTGGGCTACGAGACCGTCTACGTCACCGACGTCATCGCCGAGCTGGAACTCGACGGCGAAACCCTCGCCGCAAACATCACCGAATGCGACGAGACGACGGACACCGCCCCCTCCAACCCCCTCGCCGGTACCCTGCAGGGGTCGCTCGGAAACGGCGATTGCCGCGCGATCGGGACGATCCGCTCGATCCTCGAGCGCATCGCCCGGCAGAGCGGCACCGAAACGCTCGACCGGGCGGGGCGGATCTCGGTCGTCGTGCTTTTCGGACGCGAGACCTCGATCGGCGTGCGCCGCCGCTATCGCCTCATCCGCTCCGATGGCACGATCCATCTCGACGCCGACATGATGGACACCAAGCGCATCCCGCGCGGATCCGCGCGCCGCTACCGCGAAAGCTGGGGTTACGACGTGCCGAAGGGCTACGTGGAATCCGCGCAGGCCGCCTGAGACGGCGGGTTGCGCTCAGGCCAGGATGCCGTTCGCGGCGTCGTGCAGGAAGGGCAGGATCTCCGCGCGGATCCGCGCCTCCTCGTAGGCGTGGCCCGACACCGACACCTGCACCGCCGCCTCCGCGCGCCCGTCCATGCCCTTCACCGGGGCCGCGATGCTGACCTCGTTCAAGATCATCTGGTTGCGCGTGATCACATACCCGTTCTGCGCGCCCCGCCGCACGTCCTCCCGGATCGCCAGGCGGTCGGTGACGGTCTTGGGCGTCATCGCCGTGATGGGCCATTCCGCGATGGCGCGGTCGACCTCCTCCTCGGGCCAGGTGGACAACATCGCGCGCCCAGCGGCGGTCGCGATCGCGGGCAGCCGCCGCCCGACGATGCTCGCCCCGAAATGCGTCCGCTGATTTGGCAGGCGCAGCGAATAGATGATGTGATCGCCCGACATCTGGGCGAGGTTCACCGTTTCGCCGATCCGGCGGCTGAACTCGATCAGCCGCGGCAGCGCCCGCGCGATCAGCGGATCCGACCAGTAATAGGCATAGGCAAGCTGAAGCCAGGCATGCGACGGCCTGAATCTCCGCGTCACCGGGTCCTTTTCGAGCATTCCCTCAACATGAAGCGTATGGGCGAGCCGCTGCGCCGCACTCTTCTCGAGGCCCGTCCTGCGAACCAGATCGGACAGCGACAGCGAGACGTTTTCCTCGTCGAAGGCCCGCAGAATGCGGATTCCCTTGGCGAGCGTGCCCGCATGAAGCGGGTCCGCCTTTCGAGATGCCGACTTTTCACTCATTCCGTGTCCCGATCAAAAAAATTCGTGTTCGACCCTTGACGCATGCGGTCAGGCTGCGCGTACTGGGATCAAATCACGATAAGCCGTATCGCATAATGATACAATGCAAGCGGCAGCACCACGATACGCCACCAACAGGGACCGCCGATCATGAAGAAACTTCTCAGGACGACCGCCCTCGCCGCCCTCGCCGCGGGGCCCGCCATCGCCGACAAGGCCGACGACACCCTCGCGGTGGCCTTCACGAAGGAGCTCGAGAACGTCGACAGCTACTTCAACTCCTCGCGCGAAGGCGTGGTGCTGCAGCGCGCGGTCTGGGACGGGTTGATCTATCGCGACCCCGAGACCAACGAATATGTCGGCAACCTCGCCACCGACTGGGAATGGATCGACGACACCACGCTCGAATTCACGCTGCGCGAGGACGTGACCTTCCATAACGGAGAGCCCTTCACCGCCGACGACGTGGTCTACACCGTCAACTTCGTCGCCGACGAGGCCAACGGCGTGAAGACCCAGCGCAACGTCAACTGGATGGACTCCGCCGAAAAGGTGGACGACTACACTGTCCGCATCAAGCTCAAGGACAAGTTCCCCGCCGCGATCGAGTTCTTCTCCGGCCCCGTCTCGATGTATCCCGACGAATATTACGCCGAAGCCGGCCCATCGGGCATGGGTCTCAAGCCCGTGGGCACCGGTCCCTACAAGGTCGTCGACGTGACCCCCGGTCAGCGCTTCGTCCTCGAGAAGTACGAGGATTACCACGACAGCCCCAAGGGCCAGGCCCAGATCACCAATATCGACATCCGCACGATCCCCGACGTGAACACCCAGATGGCCGAACTCTTCTCCGGGTCGCTCGACTTCATCTGGCAGGTCCCGGCCGATCAGGCCGAAAAGCTCGCCGCGATGGACCGCTTCACCGTGGTCAACGCCTCGACCATGCGCGTGGGCTATATCCAGATGGACGCCGCCGGCCGCTCGGGCGAGGACAATCCCTTCACGAACAAGCTGGTGCGCGAGGCCGTCAATCACGCGATCAACCGCCAGGAACTCGTCGACGCGCTGCTCCAGGGCGAAAGCGCGGTCATCGACACCGCCTGCTTCCCCAGCCAGTTCGGCTGCGTGCAGGACGTCAAATCCTACGAATACGACCCCGAGAAAGCACGCGAGCTTCTTGCCGAGGCTGGCTATCCCGACGGTTTCTCGACCGAATTCTACGCCTATCGCGACAGGCCCTATGCCGAGGCGATCGTGAGCTACCTCAACGCCATCGGCATCCAGACGGATTTCAAGATGCTTCAATATTCGGCGCTGCGCGAGCTCAACATGGACGGCGTGGTCCCGATCTCGTTCCAGACCTGGGGCAGCTATTCGATCAACGACGCCTCCGCGATGGTCAGCCAGTATTTCAAGCATGGATCGCTCGACAGCGCGCGCGACGACCAGGTGCTCGAATGGCTGAACGTGGCCGACAGCTCGACCGATTCCGACGAGCGCATCGAATACTACACGATGGCGCTGCAGCGCATCGCCGACGAGGCCTACTGGGCCCCGATGTTCAGCTACAACACCAACTACGTCTTCTCGCGCGAGGTCGAGTATCAGCCGACCCCCGACGAGGTGCTGCGCTTCGTGGACATGAGCTGGAAGTGATCCGCAAGGTGGGCGGCCCCGTGCCGCCCGCGCTTTCGCCCCTCCCGCATCCCCTTGGGTGCCGCGCGTCCCGCGCGCGCGCCGCCCGCCACACGAGGTGCATCCGATGCTATCGTTCATCCTGAAGCGGACCGGGCTCGCGCTGCTCGTAGCCTTCACCGTCAGCTTCATCAGTTTCTCGCTTCTCTTCATGTCGGGCGATCCGGCCGCGGCCCTCGCGGGCGAAACCGCAAGCGGCGAGGATATCGAGGCCATCCGTCGCATCTACGGCTTCGACCGGCCGATGCTGGTGCAATACGGCGAATGGCTGTTCTCGGCCCTCAGGGGGGATTTCGGAGAGAGCTACTACTTCAAGCTGCCCGTCGCCGGCCTCATCGCCGAACGGTTGCAGGTGACGATGACGCTCGGCGTCTGCGGCATCACCTTCGCGCTGCTGACGGCCGTGCCGCTCGGCGTCGCCGCCGCGATCCGGCCAAATTCGATCATCGACCGCGCCGCGCTCTTCCTGTCGGTGGCGGGACAGGCGATGCCCTCCTTCTGGTTCGGGCTCATTCTCATCGTGGTCTTCGCGATCCAGCTCGGCATGCTGCCGCCCTCGGGGGCCGACAGCTGGCGGCACTTCATCCTCCCCACGATCGTGCTGGGCTATTACGCGATGCCCGCCATCATGCGCCTGACGCGGGCCGGGATGCTCGACACGCTCAATTCCGACTACATCCGCACCGCGCGCGCCAAGGGCGCGGGCGAGGGCCGCGTGCTCTTCAAGCATGCCCTTCGGAACGCGATCATCCCCGTGGTCAGCCTCGCGGCGGTGCAGATGGGCTTCATGCTCGGCGGCTCGATCGTGGTCGAGTCGGTCTTCGCACTGCACGGCGCTGGCTACCTCGCCTGGGAGAGCATCGCGCGCAACGACCTGCCCACCGTGCAGGCGCTGATCCTCGTCTTCTCGATGTTCTACATCGTCTTCACCCTTCTCGCGGACGTGCTGAACGCCTGGCTCGACCCCCGGATGCGGAGCGCATGATATGACCGACACGACGCTGACCGACGCCGCCGATCCCCTCACCCGCGAATGGCAGGGCCCCACCCCGCGCCAGATGCTCGTCTCGCGCGTCAGGGGCCATACCGGGCTGCTCATCGGCGTGGGCATCGTGGGACTGCTGGCCGTGATCGCGATCCTCGCGCCCGTGCTGGCCCCGCACGACCCCTACGCGCAATCGCTGATGAACCGCCACGTGCCTCCGGTCTTCATGGGCGGCAGCTGGGACCACCCCCTCGGCACAGACCATCTGGGGCGCGACTATCTCTCGCGGCTCATCTACGGCGCGCGGGTCTCGCTGCTGATCGGCACGGTCGCGGCACTGATCTCGGGCCTCATCGGCACCGCGATGGGCGTGGCCGCAGGCTATTTCGGCGGCAAGGTCGACATGGTCGTGACCTTCCTCATCAATGTCCGCCTCGCCATGCCGGTGGTCCTGGTCGCGCTCGCCGTCGTGGCGATCCTGGGCGGCTCGCTCACGGTCGTGACCTGCGTGCTGGGCCTGCTGCTCTGGGACCGCTTCGCCGTGGTGATGCGCGCATCGACCCTGCAGGTCAGCCGCCGCGACTATGTCGCCGCCGCGCGCGCGATCGGGGCCTCCACGCCCCGGATCGTCCTGACCGAGATCATGCCCAACATCTTCAACAACCTCATCGTGGTCATCACGCTCGAGATGGCGCATGCCATCCTGCTCGAAGCCGCGCTGAGCTTCCTCGGCCTCGGCGTGCAGCCGCCGACGCCCTCCTGGGGCCTGATGGTCAGCGAGGGCAAGGACATGATGCTGTTCGAGCCATGGCTCGTCCTCATCCCCGGCATCGTGCTCTTCCTCCTGGTGCTCGCGATCAACCTGATGGGCGACGGATTGCGCGACGTGACCGCCCCCGAGAACCGGAGCTGACACCATGACAGACGACCCGCTTCTGGAGGTCCGCAACCTCACCCTCGACATCCCCACCGGCGGGGGCGAGCTTCACGCCGTGCGCGGCATCGACTTCGACCTCCGGCGCGGCGAGACGCTGTCGATCGTCGGTGAAAGCGGATCGGGCAAGTCGCTGACCTCGCTGGCGCTGATGGGCCTTCTGGGCAAGGGCATCCGCCGCGACGCGGACGTGATGCGCTTCGACGGCACCGACCTCCTGACCGCCTCGCGCAGGCAGATGCGCGCGCTTCGCGGCGACCGGATGGCGATGATCTTCCAAGAGCCGATGACATCGCTCAACCCCGCCTACACCATAGGCGACCAGCTGATCGAGACGCTGCGCCTCCACCGCCGGGTGAGCCGGAGCGCCGCCCGCGCCCGCGCGGTCGAGCTGCTCGAGAAGGTCGGCATCACCGCCGCCGAAAGCCGGCTGGGGCAGTATCCCCACCAGCTCTCGGGGGGCCTGCGGCAACGCGTGATGATCGCGCTCTCGCTCATGTGCGAGCCCGACCTCCTCATCGCGGACGAACCCACCACCGCGCTCGACGTGACGATCCAGGCACAGATCCTGCGCCTCCTCGTCGATCTCACGCGCGAGATGAACATGGCGATGATCCTGATCACCCACGACCTGGGCGTCGTCGCGCGCGTGGCCGACAAGGTCGCCGTCATGTATGCGGGCGAGCTGGTCGAGACCGGCCCCGCCGCCGACCTCTTCGCGCGGCCGAGCCATCCCTACACGCGCGGCCTCCTGCGCTGCATCCCGCAGCCCGGCAGGACCGCCCGCGGCTCCGAGCTCGGGACCATTCCGGGCATCGTCCCCTCGCTCGTGGGCGACATCACGGGCTGTGCCTTCCGCACCCGCTGCCCCCATGCCGTGCCCTCCTGCCGCGAGGCCATCCCCGTCCGCGGCGACGCCGCCCACGATTTCCGTTGCGTCCATCCCGACGGCGCACTCCACGCCGAAAGGGAAACCGCATGAGCGATCCGATCCTCAAGCTCGACCGCGTCGCCAAGACCTATACCGTCAAGCAGGGACTCTTCGGCGCGCGCAAACCGCTCAACGCGGTCAACGACGTGACGCTCTCGCTCGAAAAGGGCGAGGTCCTGGGCCTCGTGGGCGAGAGCGGCTGCGGCAAGTCCACGCTCGCCAAGCTCCTCCTCGGGCTCGAGAAACCGACCAGCGGCGAAGTCCTCGTCGAGGGCAAGGCCCTCCACGATCTCGACCGCTCGACGCTGGCGAGCCGCCTCCAGCCGATCTTCCAGGACCCGTATTCGTCCCTCAACCCGCGCAAGTCGATCGAGGACATCGTCTCGCTGCCGCTGCGCGTCCACGGGATCGGGGATGCGGCGAGCCGGGACAGGTCGGTGCGCGAGATGCTCGAGATCGTGGGCCTGCCCCAGCGCGTCCTCAATTCCTACCCGAGCCAGATGTCCGGCGGGCAGCGGCAGCGCGTGGCCATCGCCCGCGCCCTCGTCATGCGCCCCGAGATCGTCATCTGCGACGAGCCGACCTCCGCGCTCGACGTCTCGGTCCAGAGCCAGATCCTGAACCTGCTGGGCCAGCTCCGCCGCGAATTCGGCCTCACCTATCTCTTCATCTCGCACGATCTCGCCGTGGTCGAACATCTCGCGACGCGCGTGGCGGTCATGTATCTCGGCCGCCTGGTCGAAGAAGCCCCTGTCGCCGACCTCTTCGAGCGTCCCCGCCACCCCTATACGCGCGCGCTGCTCAGTTCGGTCCTCACGCCCGAGCCGGGCCTCGGCGTGCCCGAGACCTCGCTCGGCACCGCCTATCCGAACCCGATCGACCCTCCATCGGGCTGCGCCTTCCATCCCCGCTGCCCGAACGCCACCGCGCATTGCGCCGCCACGGCCCCCCGGCCCGTCGAAACCCCCGGCGGTCGCGTCGAATGCCACCTTCACGATCCCGACAGCCCGATGTTCCAGAAGGACGCCGCCTGACCCATGAGCGACGCACTCTCCCGCACCGCCCGCACCACCAAACACGTCGTCGAGACCGAGTTCGGTGTCGTCGCCTCGCAGCACCGCCTCGCCGCCGAGGCAGGGGCCGAAATCCTGCGCGCGGGCGGCGACGTGGTCGATGCGGCCGTCGCCTGCTCCTTCGTCGTGGGCGTGCTCGAACCGTGGATGTCGGGCCCTGCCGGGGGCGGGGCGGCTGTCCACTGGCGCGCCGCGACCGGCGAGGCCACGGCCATCAATTTCGGCATGCGCTCGCCCAAGGGACTCGACATCGGCCACTATCCCCTTTCGGGCGAGGGGAAGGCCGCCGACCTCTTCCCGTGGGAGCGCGTGGTGGACGACCGCAACGTCGAAGGGGCCAGCGCCATCGCCGTGCCCGGCACGGTCGACGGGCTCGGCCAGGCGCATGATCGGTGGGGCCGCATGCCCTGGTCCGATCTGCTGCAACCCGCCATCGCCCATGCGCGCGAGGGGATGCTGGTCGACTGGTACGCGGCCCTGATGATCGCCTCGACCGCGCGCGAGCTGTCCCGCGATCCCGACGCGGCCGCGATGTTCCTCGACGACGGCACATGGCCCAAGGGCTCGGGATGGACCGCGATCCCCGAGAACCGGCTCGACCAGTCCCGCCTGGCCCAGAGCCTGGAGATCATCGCCCGCGGCGGCCCCCGCGCCTTCCACGAGGGCGATCTGGCCCAGGCTCTTGCCGCCGACGTTCAGGCCAAGGGCGGATCGCTTTCCGCCGCCGATCTCGCGGGCTACCGCGCCTGGACGGGGCCTGCGCGGCGCGTGCCCTATCGCGACGCGGCCTTCCACGTCATGCCGGGCCTCACCGCCGGCCCCACCTTCGCCCGCGCGATGGAAGACCTCGCCTCCCGCGACCTCTCGACCGGGCCCGACGCCTATGCCGCCTATGCCGATGCGCTCCGCCGGGCCTATGCCGAACGGCTCGGCACGATGGGCGATACCGGCGAGGTGCCCGAGGCCCCCGGTTGCACCACGCATTTCTCGGCCGTCGACCGCGAGGGCAACATGGTCGCCCATACCCAGACGCTGCTGTCGATCTTCGGCTCCCGCGTCGTCTCGCCCTCGACCGGATTCCTGATGAACAACGGCATCATGTGGTTCGACCCCGAACAGGGCAAGCCGAACTCCCTCGGCCCCGACAAGGCGTGCCTGATGAATGTCTGCCCCGTCGTGGGCGAAACCCCCGACACCCGCTTCGCGCTCGGCGCGTCGGGCGGGCGCAAGATCGTGGGAGCGGTGACGCAGCTCTCCTCCTTCATCGTCGATGGCGGGATGAGCCTCGAAGGCGCGTTCCACGCCCCCCGGATCGACGTCTCGGGCGGCGCGGGCGTCATCGCCGACGACACGCTGCCCAGGGACGTGTTCGACCGCCTCGCGCGGGACGCCGCCCTTCAGACTACGCGCCGCACTGTCCTGCCCTATGCCTTCGCCTGCCCCGCAGGCGTCGCGCGCAGGAACGGCCGCAATGCCGGCTGCACCGAGATCATGTCGCCCTGGGGCGACGCCGTACTGGAACAACCCGAGGAACAGCAATGACCCGCCAGGCCGCCCTGACCCGCGTGAGCGACTATTTCGACGACGGCACCTTCCGCGCCGAACTCGCGCATCTCGTCACCTTCCGCTCCGAAAGCCAGAACCCCGACGATGCCGCCCGTGCCGAATGCCGCCGCTATCTCGACGAGGCGATGGAGCCGCGCCTCCGTCGGCTGGGCTTCGACTGCGAGATCGTGGACAATCCCGATCCGCGCGGCGGCCCGCTTCTTATCGGCGAGCGGCACGAGGGCGACGACCTCACCACGATCCTGACCTACGGCCACGGCGACACGGTGCGCGGCCAGGACGCGATGTGGCGCGAGGGCCTGACCCCCTGGCAGATCGTCGAGGAGGGCGAGCGTCTCTACGGTCGCGGCACCGCCGACAACAAGGGCCAGCACCTCGTCAACATCGCCGCGCTCGAGGCGGTGCTGGCCGAACGCGGCCATCTCGGCTTCAACGTCCGCATCGTCATCGAGATGAGCGAGGAGGTCGGCTCCGTCGGCCTGCCCGAGACCTTCGAGCGGCACAAGGACCGGCTCGCAGCCGACGTGCTCATCGCCTCGGACGGGCCCCGCCTCCAGCCCGACGTGCCGACCATGTTCATGGGCTCGCGCGGCGGCACGGCCTTCGATCTGGTGGTCGAGACGCATGAGGGCGCGCATCACTCGGGCAACTGGGGCGGCCTGCTCTCCGATCCGGCGATGATCCTGGCCCATGCTCTGGCCTCGATCACCGACAGACGTGGCCAGATCAAGGTGCCCGAATGGCGTCCGACGAGCCTGACCGACAGCGTCCGCGCGGCGCTCGCCGACCTGCCCGTCACGGGCGGCGAAGGTCCCGAGGTCAATCCCGACTGGGGCGAGGAATCGCTCACCCCGGCCGAGCGGGTCTTCGGCTGGAACAGCTTCGCGATCCTCGCCATGGTCTCCGGCGTGCCCGACGCGCCGGTCAACGCGATTTCCGGCTGGGCGCGCGCGACCTGCCAGCTGCGCTACGTCGTGGGCACCGACCCCGAGGAGGTGATCCCCGCTCTGCGCCGGCATCTCGACGCCGAGGGATTCGAGAATGTCGAGATCCGCGCCCACGATCGCGGCTTTTTCGCCGCGACGCGCCTCGATCCGGACCACCCCTGGGTCGAGAGGATCGGTGCCTCCATTCGCGAGACGAGCGGCGGCGCACTTCACGTGCTGCCGAACCTTGCGGGATCGCTGCCGAACGACAGCTTCACCGACATTCTCGGCCTGCCGACCATCTGGGTGCCGCATTCCTATCGCGGATGCTCGCAACACGCACCGAACGAACACGTGCTGAAGGGCGTCAGCCGCGACGGGCTACGGATCATGGCCGGGATCTTCTGGGATCTCGGCGAACCGGGATAAGCCCAAAACCATTCGATTGATGCGAACGGTCAGACCCGTATTACTCGTTGGATTGATCGGTAGAACAAGGGATATGATCGGCCCCGCAATCAGGAGCCGACATGTCCGACACCACGATCCGCCTCTTCGCGGTCCGCCCCACACCCGCGGCCATTCCCGGCCTCGTCATCTGCATCGCGATCGCCGCACTCGCCTTCGCGGCCGCGCGCCTGCCGGGGCTCTCGGCGCTGTCGCCACTGATCCTCGCCATCGTTATGGGCATCGCGGTCGGCAACCTGACCCCCCTCGCAAGTCGCGCCGAGCCAGGCGCGACCTTCGCGGTCAAGGTCATCCTGCGCTGGGGCATCGTCCTGCTGGGCCTGCAGCTCACCATCGCGCAGGTCCTCTCCGTCGGCCTTTCGGGCCTTGCCATCATCCTCACCGGGCTCTTCGCCTGCCTCTTCCTCACCCGCCGGATGGGCCGCGCACTTGGCGTACCCGCGGGCCTCACCGACCTCATCGCGGCCGGCAGCTCGATCTGCGGGGCCTCCGCCGTCGTCGCCGCCAACACGGTCGTCCGCGCCCCTGAGGAGGATGCGGCCTACGCGGTCGCGACCGTCACGCTCTTCGGCACGCTCGCCATGATCCTCTGGCCCTTCCTGGGCTCGCTCGCCGGTCTCTCGCCCGAACAATACGGCCTCTGGGTCGGTGCCTCGGTGCACGAGGTCGCGCAGGTCACCGCAGCCGCGTTCCAGCATGGCGACGTCGCGGGCGAGGTCGGCACGGTATCGAAGCTCGTGCGCGTCCTGGCCCTCGCTCCCGTCGTGCTGCTTCTGGGCGCGCTCTCGGCGCGGCGCAACGGGACCGAGAGCGGCGGCGGCGTGCCTGTGCCGTGGTTCGTCGTGGGCTTCATCGCGATGGTGCTGGTGGCCTCGACAGGCTGGGTGCCTGCTCCTGCGCTCGACGTCGCGCGCGTCGCCGTGCCCGTGCTGCTGGCCGTGGCGCTGGCCGGCATGGGCCTCAAGACGAACCTGCGCGCGCTCGTGCGCCGCGGTCTGCGTCCCGCATTGCTGGCGGCTTTCAGCTGGGTCCTGATCGGCGGTCTGACCTTCGGGCTCATCACCCTGGTCTGACGCGGCCCGGGCGTTCCGCCTCGCGCAGGAACGCCATCATCGTCGTGACGGCCCGCGTCGGGCTGCGCTTGCCGTCGCGCACGATCGAGAATTCCCGCCCCGGCAATTCCACCGGCAGCCGCACGACGCTGCCCTCCGCGATCCGATAGCGCACCGCCCGTTCCGACAGCGCGGTGATCGCCTGCGACTCGACCAGCGCCGCCGCGCAGGCCTCGTTCGAGGGCAGCTCCAGCGCCACCTGCAACGTGCCGGGATCGATGCCGAGCGCGGCCAGATCCGCCTCCAGTGCCGCGCGCGTGCCCGACCCGTTCTCGCGCAGGATCCACGATGCGGCTGCCAGATCCGCGGCCCCGAGAATGCGTCCGTCCGCCCATTCGTGCCCTGCACCGGCCACGACCGACAGCCGGTCGATCGCCACCGGCTCGCGGATCAACGCGCTGTCGCCGATATCGCCCTCCACGATCCCGAGATCGGCGCGCCCCGCCTCGACCGCCTCCGCGACCGAGGTGGTGTTGCCGACCGACAGCGCGATCTCAACCCCCGGGAACCGCTTGCGGTGCCGCATCAGGATCGGCGGCAGCCAATAGCTCGCCACCGTCTGGCTGGCCTGGATGGCCAGCGTCCCGCTCGTCCCGTCCGCCAGATCGGCAAGGACCCTTTCCGCCGCCCGCATCTCGTCCACGAGCCGCCGCGCCCCCGGCAGGAAGCTGCGCCCCTCGGCCGACAGCGCGATCCGCCGCCCCACCCGCTCGAAAAGCTTGACGCCGTGTCGCTCCTCCATGGCCGAGATCGCGGCGCTCACGGCCGATTGCGTCATGTTGAGCGCGCGCGCGGCATCCGTCACATGCTCGCGACGTGCCACCTCGATGAAGACGAGCAATTGGGCAAAGGTCATGCGCAACTAATAACCTAAATCGAACATTCGATCAAAAACATTCGATTGAACGGAACTGCATCACGCGCCTGTCACCTCGACGACGATGCGATAGACGGACCGCGTCGCCGTGATGAAGATCGTGTTGCCCCGTGGCCCCCCGAAGCAGAGGTTCGATACCCGCTCCGGCACCAGGATCTTGCCCAGCAGATCCCCCTCCGGGGACAGGCAATGCACACCGTCCCAGGCCGATGACCAGAGATTGCCATGCACGTCGCAGCGCATCCCGTCGGGGAAACCCGTATCGATCTCCGCGAATATCTCCCCGCCGGCCACGCGCGCCCCCTCGACGTCGAAGCGACGGATCACCGAGGGCACGTCGGCATCGTGGCTCGACCCGCTCTCGGCCACATACAGCACCCGCTCGTCGGGCGAGAAGCAAAGTCCGTTCGGCTGAGCGAAATCCTGGATGACCGCGCCGAGCGTCCCGTCCGGCGCGATGCGAAAGACGTTCCGCGCCTCCTGCTCCGGCTCGGCGCGGTAGCCCTCGAAATTCGACAGGATCCCGTAGCTCGGATCGGTGAACCAGACCGCCCCGTCGCGGCTCGTCGTCACGTCATTGGGCGAGTTCAGCCGCCCGCCCCCGAAATCCCGCGCGAGGATCGTGATCGACCCGTCATGCTCGGTCCGCGCCACGTCGCGCATCCCGTGCCGGCACGAGATCAACCGACCCGCCCCGTCGCGCGTATTGCCGTTGGCATAGCCCGACGGGGCGCGAAAGACGCTCGTCCCCTCCGCCTCGGACCAGCGCAGCATGCGGTCCGACGGAATGTCGGAAAAGATCAGGCATCGATGGTCGCCGAACCAGACGGGCCCCTCTGTCCAGGTGCAGCCCTCCACGATCCGCTCCAGCCGTGTCATCGGGTGGACCAGATCCGCGAAACGTCCGTCGATCGGCAGCAGATGCTCGGGATAGGGTTTCATGGGCGGTTCCTCCTCCTATGTGACGAATTGTCCGATCCTTGCGCGCCCGGCGGGGGATTTGCAAAGCCCGACCGGGAACCTTCCAGCGCTGGATCGTGGTTTCGCCGCGAAACCTCCCCCATGACGGAGATCCGTATGCCCAAGGATACACGCGAGAAACAGGCCGTCCTCTACCGGATGGTGATGCCCGGCCATCTCTGCCCCTTCGGTCTCAAGTCCAAGGACCTGCTCGAACGCGAAGGCTTCGCGATCGAGGACCACTGGCTCGAGAGCCGCGACGAGGTCGATGCCTTTAGGGAAAAGCACGGCGTCAAGACCACGCCGCAGATCTGGATCGACGGCACCCGCGTCGGTGGCTACGACGACCTGCGCGTCCATCTCGGCAAGGACGACGCGAAGGCCGCAGACGCCACGACCTATCGGCCCGTCATCGCGATCTTCGCCGTGGGCTTTCTCATGGCCTGCGCCGTAAGCTGGGCGGCCTTCGGGACGATTGCCACGATCCGCACCTTCGAATGGTTCGTCGCGATCTCGATGACGATCCTCGGCATCCAGAAGCTTCAGGATGTCGAGCGTTTCTCGACAATGTTCCTGAACTACGACCTCCTGGCCCGCAGGTGGGTGCGCTACGGCTATCTCTATCCGTTCGGCGAGACGCTGGCGGGTCTTCTGATGATCGCGGGGACGCTTGTCTGGATTTCGGCCCCGATCGCGCTCGTCATCGGGACGATCGGCGCAATTTCCGTGTTCAAGGCCGTTTATATCGACAAGCGAGAGCTCAAATGCGCCTGTGTGGGCGGTGACAGCAACGTGCCGCTCGGCTTCATCTCGCTGACCGAGAACCTGATGATGATCTTCATGGGTCTATGGATGCCGGCGCGCGCCTTCCTGTTCTAGCGCCGCCCCATCCGCCGGGCGAGCCGCCCTTCGAGCAGGACGAGCGCATCGTAGATCAGCACGGCGAAGAGGCCGACGATCAGCCCGCCCTGCAGCACGAAGGCCGTGTTGCTCGTCAGGAGGCCCGCGATGATGACCTCGCCCAGTGTGCGCGCCGCGACCGTCGATCCGATGGTCGCGGTCCCGAGCGCGATGACGACCGACAGCCGGATCCCCGCGAGGATCACCGGGGCGGCCAGCGGCAGCTCCACCCGCCAGAGCCTTTGACGGCGGTCGAGCCCGATGCCCCGCGCGGCCTCCATCGTGGCGGGCGGCAGGGTCGAAAGCCCCGTCATCGCGTTCTCGAAAATCGGCAACAATCCGTAAAGGAACAGTGCGACGAGCGTCGGGCCCGCCCCGAACCCCAGAACCGGCACGGCGAGCGCCAGGACCGCGACGGGCGGAAAGGTCTGGCCCACATTGGTGATCGTGCGCGACAGCGGCCGGAACGGCGCACCGGCGGGCCGCGTCACGAGAATGGCAAGCGTCACCGCCACCAGCGTCGCCGCGGCAGAAGCTATCGCCACGAGGCCCAGATGGCTCAGCGACAGCGCAAGAAGCGATGTCCGCCCGTAGATCACCGGCCCGTTCGGGGGCGCAAAGGGCGCGAAGACCGGCACGAACCATTCGGGCCGCAGCACCAGCGCCAGAAGCAGCGCGACCGTTGCCGCGCGCAGGAGATTTCCGACCTTCATACGTGCGCTTCGGCGCGGGCGCGGATCGCGCTCAGCGTCGCGCGCCCGATGGCCCGCCCGTCGCGCGTCACGGGCACCGCGTCCCGCCCGGTCCAGAGGCAGGCCGACAGCGCGTCGCGCAGGCTCGCATCATGGGCCAGCGCCTCGCCCTCGGCCTCACCCGGCTCGACGATCTCCGACAGCTCCACCAGCGACAGAAGGCGCAGCGGACGCTCCACGTCGCCGACCATCTCGGCCACGAAATCGGTGGCGGGCCGGGCCACGATCTCGGCGGGCGGCGCATATTGCACCAGCTTGCCGCCATCCATCACCGCAACCCGGTCGGCGAGCCGGATCGCCTCTTCCATGTCGTGCGTGACGAGCATGATCGTCGAGCCGAGCTTCTGCTGGATCTGGCGCAGATCCGATTGCGCGCGTGCCCGGATGATCGGGTCGAGCGCGCCGAAGGGTTCGTCCATCAGCAGGAGATCGGGCCGCGAGGCCAGCGCCCGCGCCACGCCCGCGCGCTGCTGCTGACCGCCCGAAAGCTCGCCCGGAAAGCGGTCGCGGAACTGTTCGGGGTCCATCGAGAAGAGGTCGAGCAGCTCGTCCACCCGGGCCGCGATCTTGTCCTTCGGCCAGCCGAGCAGCTTCGGCACCGTGCCGATATTGCGCGCGACGCTGTGATGCGGGAACAGCCCGTGGCCCTGGATCGCATAGCCGATCCGGCGGCGCAGGATATGCGGCTTGACCGTATGGGTGGGCTCTCCGTTGATCCGCACCTCGCCCGAGCTGGGCTCGACCAGGCGGTTGATCATCCGCAGAAGCGTCGTCTTGCCGGAGCCCGAAGTGCCGACGATGACGGTGATCGTTCCGGTCTCGACGATCATCGACACGGCATCCACGGCGCGATGGCCGTCGTAGATCTTGGTGATCTCGTCGATCTCGATCATGTCTCACCTTTCGCGCGCGCGGGCCGGGCAAGCTCCACGAGGATATCCATCACCACCGCCGCGACGAGCGCCAGCAGCACCGTCGGCAACGCGCCCAGCAGGATCAGGTCCGTGGCCGTCTGGTTCAGCCCCTGGAACACGAAGGTGCCGAACCCCCCGCCGCCGATCAGGCCCGCGATGACGGCAAGGCCCACATTCTGCACCAGAACGATCCGGAGCCCCGCGAGGATCACCGGCAGACCGAGTGGCAACTCGACCCGGAAGAGCCGGCGCATCGGCGTCATGCCCATGCCGCGCGCGGCCTCGATCGCGGCGGGCGGCGCGGTTCCGAGCCCCGCGACCGTGTTGGCCACGACCGGCAGCAGGGAATAGAGCACGAGCGCGAGGAAGGCGGGCGCGAAGCCGATCCCCGCGATCCCGACGGCACGCGCGGCCGGAAAGCTCAGCGCGACCCAGCCGAGGATGGGGATCATGATCCCGAACATCGCGAGCGACGGGATCGTCTGCAGAAAGCTCAGCACCGGCAGGATCGCGCCCCGCGCCCGTCCGCTGCGATGGCAGAGGATGCCGAGCGGAAATCCGATGAGGCCCGCCGCGGCCAGAGACCCGAAGGCGAGGCCCAGATGGCGCACCGCCTCGCGCTGGAAGGCATCAGCGCGGCCCCGGTATTCGACCATGACCGACAGGTCCGACAGCATCCCGGAGGCGAGCACCAGCGCCAGCGCCCCGAGAAAGAGCGCGAGCAGCCCGCCGCGCAGCCACGGCCCCGGCGACAGCGTCGAGAGCGCATCGGCCAGCAGCAGGAGAAGCACCGCGAAAAGGCACCAGAACCCCGCCGCGGGCGAAACGCGCGCATATTCCCCCGCCTCGCCCAGAAGCGACACCGCCCCCGCCGAGAGCAGCGCAAGCACCCCGCCGAGCCCGAGGATCGCGCCCGCGAGCCGCAGATACGGCCGGCCCGCCCGGATGCCGAGGCCAAGGGCCACGATCACCGCGCCCCCTCCGAGCACCGCGCCCAGAGGCGCGCCGAGATTCCAGAGCCGAACCCCCTCGCCCGCGACGATGCGGTTCGCGCTCAGCGTCATGTAGGGCAGGAACAGGGCCGCGAGCCCCGCCGCCGCAAAGAGGAGGCCCGGCGGCGAGAGGCCGCGGGTCATCCTCCCGCCCTCCTCAGTCGAGCACCCCGGTCTGGGTCAGGTAGTCGCGCGCCACGGCCTCGGCCGGCTCGCCGCCGACCTGGATGCGGCCGTTGAGCTGCTGCAGCGTCTCGAGGTCGAGCCCCTCGAAGATCGGGTTCAGCACGTCGGGGATCGAGGGATATTCCTCGAGCGTCTCGTCGCGGACGATCGGCGCGGGCTCGTAGACGGGCTGCACGCCCTGATCGTCTTCCATCACGACGAGGCCCGTCGCGCCGATGCCCCCGTCGGTGCCGTAGACCATCGCGGCGTTGACGCCGGACGTGCCGCGCGCGGCCGCCTGGATCGTCGCGGCGGTGTCGCCACCCGACAGGATCACGGTCTGGTCGTTCGACAGCTCGAAGCCATAGGTCTCCTGCATGGCGGGCAGCACGGCGGGGGACGAGACGAATTCGGTCGAGGCGGCGAGCGTCACGTCGCCCCCGCCCGCGACCCATTCCCCGAAATCGGTCATCGTCGACAGATCGTTGGCCTCGGCCACGTCGCCCGTGACCGCGATGGCCCACGTATTGTTGGCGGGGGCCGCCTCGAGCCAGGTGATGCCGTTCTCGGCGTCGAGCTCGCGCGCGCGCTCCAGCGCGGCATCCGCGTCGTTCCAGGTATCGGCATCGGCCTCGTTGAAGAAGAACGCGGCGTTGCCGGTATATTCGGGATAGATATCGATCTGCCCCGCGAGGATCGCCTCGCGCACGACCTGCGTTCCGCCGAGTTGCAACCGCCGTTCGACCGGCAGTCCCGCATCCTCGAGCGCGAGCGCGATCATGTTGCCGAGCAGCCCCCCTTCGGTGTCGATCTTGGAGGACACGGTGATGTCCGCGGCGGCGGTGCCCGCGATGCCGGCGGACAGACCCGCGGCCAGGACGAACTTGATCTGCATGGCGTCTTTCCCCTCGGTCGGTGCAGGGCCGCGTCGCGCGACCTTTTCCGTTAACCTAGCGAACCCTGCATCGGGTCCAAGTCTTTTCCCCGCGCCGCGACACTCGCGCGCGGAACCGGCGCTCACTTCATCAAGCCGCGGATCCCGCCCGAGACGAGCACATTGACGTCGTAGAGGATCCGCGCGGCCGAGATGCCGCCCGGCGCGGCCAAGTAATTGCCGGTCCAGACCGGATCGAACTTGGTCTTGAACCCGTGCAGGCCCTCGAACCCGTAGATCCGTTCGCCATGGGTATAGACGAAGCCGCCGAGCCGCGCCCAGAGCGGGGCGAGCGGCCGCGCCTCGAGGCCCGCGAAAGGCACCGATCCGAGGCTGAACCAGCGATACCCCTCCGCCTTGGCCCAGAGCATCAGCTCGCCGAAGAGGGCGTCCATGCTGACGCCCTTCGCCTCGGGGTCGTAGCGCATCAGATCGACCGACACCTCTTCGCCCTCGGCCCCGCGCATGATGTTGGCGAAGGCCGCGATCCGCCCCGTCTCCCGGTCGCGAAAGACCGCGTGATCGAAGTTCGAGAGGTATTCGGGATCGAAGCGCCCCATGGTGAAGCCCTTCTCGCCGCCGGGCTTGTCGCGCCGCCAGGCTTCCGACACGGCGCGCAGCGCCTCCATCTCGGCGGGCACGCGGTCGCGGGGGACGATCTCGAAATCGAAGCCCTCCCGCTTGGCCCGTCCGATGTAATAGCGCAGGTCCTTGCGTGCCTTCCCCTCGAGCCCGAAGCCCGAAAGATCCACGCGCGCAAGCTCTCCGATCTTGAGGATATCGAGCCCCAGATCGATATAGGCGGGCAGCCAGTCGGGCGAGACCGCGTAGAAGGCGCAGAGCCGCCCCATCCGGTCGGCCTGTTCGCGCAACTGCCACAAAAGCGCGCGCCCCGCCTCGCGGTCGCCCACCGGATCGCCCTTCGAGATGAGCGCGCGCCCCGTATCGGCATAGGCGAGAAACGCGCGCCCCTCCGGATCGACGAGGAACGCCTTGTCGCCCAGCAGGTCGATATTGGGCTCGGCCACGGGGCTTTCGGCCACGAGGCGGCGCACGGCGTCGGGGATCGGCTCGGGCACGATGCGGCGCGTATCGCGCCAGACGAGCTGCGCGAAGGCCACGCAGCCGAGCGTCACGGCTGCCACAAGCGAGGCGCGCAGATAGCGCGAGGCATCCCCGCTCAGCGCCACCTCCCACCAGAGCGCGTCGCGGTAGTCCACGTTGGAATAGGCGAACAGCCCGATCCACAGCACGACGCCCAGCAACACGACGAGGCTCACCAGCCAGCGCGCGGTGAGTCTCAGGCTGCCCGCCCCGCGCCGGTAGAAGGCCGGCCGGAAAAGCGCCATGGCACCCGCCAGCGACAGCAGGATCAGCGCCTCCTCCCAGTCGAGCCCCTTGGCGAGCGACAGGACCGCGCCCAGGATCAGCAGGGCCGTGACCGCCGCCCAGGCGCGGTGCAGCCTGCGCCAGAGCCCCCGCGCCAGGACGAGGAGCAGCACCCCCACGACCGATCCGATCAGGTGCGACGCCTCGATCACCCCCAGCGGCAGCAGATCGCCGAGCGTCGAGATCCGCCAGCGCACCGCCGGAAGGCTCCCCGAGACGAGCAGCACGATCCCCCCGAGCGTCGCCATCGCCGCGGCGAGCGGCGGCACGATCGGCAGGGCGAGCCGGTAGCCGCGACCGGCGATGCGCCCCGCGCTTTCGCGGCGCGCGCCGCCCCAGACCGCCGCAAGGCCCAGCACCGCGCAGAGAAACGGCACGAGATAATAGATGACGCGATAGAGAACGAGCGCCGCCAGGACGTCAGCGCGCCCCCCGGCCCCCAGCCCCGCGATCATCGTCGCCTCGAAGACGCCGATGCCGCCCGGCGCATGGCTCGCCGTGCCAAGCGAGATGGCCGCGAGAAAGACCACGAAGACCTGCGCGGGCCCGACGCCCAGATCCGCGGGCAGCAGGACCCAGATCACCGCCGCAGCCGTCACCAGATCGATCGCCGACAGCGCCGCCAGCACCAGCGTCATCCGCCCCGAGGGCAACCGGAACTCCCATTCCCTGAGCCTCAGCGCCCTCGGCCCGCGCCAGAGCCACCCGATCACCGCCCCGATGATCAGCAGCGTCGCGACCCCCAGCAGCGGATCGGTCCCGATGCCCGACGCCCCGAACCAGATCGCGGGCCAGCCCAGAAGCAGGATCGCCACGACCGTCGCGATCGCCAGGAAATAGCTGAGCCACGTCGCACCGAAGACCGACGACAGGCGCGCGACGTCGATCCCGTAGGCCGCATAGACGCGGTAGCGCACGCTCATCCCCGTGACGATCGCGAAGCCCAGCATGTTGGCGACCGCGACCGCCGCGGCCCCCGTCGCACTCGCCACCTTCCACGGCATGTCGAGCCCCAGCGCCCGGACTGCCGCCGCGTCGATCTGCGAGATGGCGAGAAAGCTCAGCCCCGTCGACAGGAAGGCCAGCGCGATGGCCCCGGACGACAGGTCCCCGATCTCGTCACGCAGCGCCGCCCAAGAGATGTCGGTCGCCATCCGGTGCAGCACGAAGAGCGCGAGGATCGTGATTGCGAGCGGCAGGGCCACCCTGAGGACGACGAGCGCGCGCGACAGCGCCGCGCTGCCCGGGCGCGGATCGTCGACCGGCGAAGGGGCGTGATCGGTCATGTCGCGTGGCCGCTCCGCATCCAGGGGTTGAAAGTCGCACCCGGGAAGGTAGCAGGCGGCCCCGCGCAGGGCCAGCGCGCGACACCCCGCCCCGCCCCGGCCGCGACATTCGCGTCACGGGTGCGGCGCGCGGGAGGTCCTACCAGCGGCGGCTCAGCTCGAAGCTCACCTCGCGGCCCGCGCCGTAGGAACAGACATAGGCCGTTTGGCATCCCGTCACGTGCCGCTCGTCCTCGAGGTTGGTGACGGCGAGGCTCGCATGCCACTCATCCGCGAAATCGTAGCCCGCATGCAGATCGACCAGCGTGTTCGACGGCACCTTCAGCGCGTTGTCCTCCGAGGCGAAGCTCTCGCCGCGATAGCGGATGCCGGCGCCCAGCGTCAGACCGTCGAGCGTGCCCTCGAACGCGTACTCGGCCCGCAGGCTCGCCTCGCGCTCGGGGATCAGCGTGGGCGTCGTGCCGACGAGCGTCGCATTCGCGTCCTCCGTGACCTCGGCATCGAGATAGGTGAACGTCCCCGCGACGCTCAGCCCGATATCGGTCCGGTAAGTGCCCTCGACCTCGACACCCTTCGATTCGACCGCGCCAAGCTGCGAAAAGTCCGGAAAGACGCCCGTCACGGTGTTCTCCCGCTCGATCGAGAAGGCGGCGGCCGACAGGGTGAAGTTCCCGCCCTCGGGCAGCCATTTCACCCCGATCTCGACCTGATCGCCGGTCTCGGGCTCGGTTACGCCATTCCCGGGCGAAGTGATGAGCGGGTTGAAGAAGGTCGCATAGCTCGCATAGGGCGTCACGCCGCTCGCCGTCTCGTAGGCCAGCGCGACGCGATACGATGTCTCGCTGTCCTCGCGCGCGAAGCCCGCCGCGCCGTCCTGCTCGGTCTCGACCCGGTCGTGACGCAGGTTCGCCGTCGCGATGAACCCGTCTCCGAAACGCAGCTGGTCCTGCAGATAGAGGCCGACCTGCCGCTGCCGAGTCGTCGAATCCTGATAGGGTGCGCCGAGCGTGGGCGTGCCGGGATCGACCGATCCGACCACACTCGTCGTGCCCGAGCCCGAGGCCTGCATCTCGTCGATACCATAATAGCGCGCGTCGAGGCCCACCAGCAGGTCGTGCTGCACATCACCGGTATAGACGGTGCCGTAATAGCGCAGGTCGGTCTGCGCCGTGCGGACCAGCGTGTCGTGCTCGAACGCGACGAGGCTCAGCGTGCCGGCATCGTCCTGCGGGGTCAGCGCGAAGCCCGAATAGCCGAAGGGATAGTAATAGCTCTCCTCGACGCTCGCGACGCCCAGCCGGCCGACGCCCGTGAAGGTGAAGCCGTTGGCGAATTCATGCTCCACAATCCCCGTGACCGAGGCCTGCCGGCGTCGGTAATCGTCCCAGTCGGGGTCCGAGAAATTCGCCTCGTCGTCGATCCGGCCGAAGTCCTGCACCGCCTCGACCGTGCCGAAATAGGGCAGGAAACTCGACCCGTTATGCTGCTCATCGCCGGCGTGGAGATTGGCCAGGAGCGTCACCTCCGTCCCGGTATCAAGCGTGAAGCCGTAGCTCGGCGCGAAGGTGCCGCGCAGCCCGTCGTTGAACTCGTCATATGCCTCCCCGCCCTTGAGCCGGCCGGTCAGGCGATAGGAATGACCGTTCGTGAGGACATTGCCCCAGTCGAACTTCACCGATCCAGAAACCGCATCGTCGATCCCGAAGGAAAGCTCGCGCACCCGCTCTCCGGGGCGCTTCGAGACGTAATTGACGATGCCCCCCGGGTTCGATCCGCCATAGAGCGCCGAGGACGGCCCCCGCAGCACCTCGACCCGTTCGAGCGTGTAGGGGTCGATGAAGAAGGACCCGAAGGCAAAGGACAGGTTCTGCGCGTTGTCGAGATAGATCCCCGTCTGGTCCGCCTGGAATCCGCGGATCCTGAGCCAGTCGTAATCCGCGTCGTTGCCGAACACGTCGCTCGTCACGCCGGGGACATAGCGCATCGCCTCGCTCACCCGCTCGGCGTTGAAGACCTCGATCTGCTCGGTGCCCAGAACGCTCAGAGATTGCGGCACCTCGTTGACGTTCATCGGGAATTTCGATCCCGTGACGGTCAGCGGATTGGCCAGTTCGCCCACCGGCCCGGTCGCGTCCTCCTGGCTGTTGAGAACGATCGTCCCCAGAAAACCGTCATCGGCCCCCTGCGCCATGGCAAGCGGACTGGCCGAGAGCAGCAGGACGCCCGACAGCAGGATCGGACGGGCGGGAAGCAGGTGGCAAGGCATGTGCGGGTCTCCGGTTGCGGATCCTTCGCGGATGCCGCAAAGGGAGAGGATAGGTTTCCGACAAAAAGAATCGGGTTTCATCTTGCTATGACGGATCTGCCGGAGAGCGCAAACCGAAATGCAAGGCTTTTCCTCCTCCTCGCGCTGGCCACGCTGCTCTGGGTTTCGCGCGCCGTGGCCGATCCGGTCGAGATCGCCCATCGCTGGGGCACCACCCGGATCGACGCCCCGCCCGAGCGTGTGGTGAGCCTTTCCTATACCGGGGTCGACTATCTCCGCGCCCTGGGCGTGACGCCCATAGCCTACCGCGCCTGGTATGGCGGGGATGCCGACGGCCTCTGGCCCTGGACCCCGCCATTCGAGAGCGAACAGCCCCGCGTGCTCAGGGGCGAGATCGACCTCGAGGCCGTCGCGCGGCTCGAACCCGACCTGATCGAGGCGGTATTCTCGGGCCTCACCCGCGCCGAATACGACGCGCTCTCGCGCATCGCGCCGGTCGTGGCCGCGCCCAAGGGGGCGATGGAGTTCGGGGCCACGTGGCCCGACATGCTCGCCATGATCGGGGCCGCCACCTTCCGCCCCGCACGCGCCGCCGGGATCGCGGCCGATCTCGACGCGCGCCTTCGGGCCATCCGCGACGCCCATCCCGGCTGGCAGGGGAAAAGCGCGATGATCGTCTGGCCCGACGGGCCGCTCATCTACGGGCCAGACGATCCGCGCATGCAGCTTCTCGCGCGTCTGGGCCTCGTCCTGCCCGATGCGGCGCGGGAACTCGTCCGGGGCGGGTTCTACTTCCGGCTCGACACCGAGCTGACCGCGCCGCTCGACGCGGACGTTCTGATCTGGCTCGACGTGGGCGGAGGCGTCGCGGCCGCGCGCGACCTGCCCCTGCGCGGGACGCTCCGCGCCGTGGCCCAGGGGCGCGAGGTCGTGGCCGATCCCGAAACGGCAGCCGCGCTCAGCTACGCGACGCCCCTTAGCATTCCCTTCGCGCTCGACCGCCTCGTGCCGCTGATCGAGCGGGCGATCGACGGCGACCCCGCGACCCCCGTGCCGGGCGTGGCCCAGGCGGGGCTCGCCCGTTGAGGGATGCGGGCCTCCTCCTTGCGCTCGCGGTGCTGGCGCTGGCCTCGCTGACGCTGGGCGCGCGCGGGCCGATCTCGCCCGTGGGCCCATGGGGTGACGCGGCGCGGATCGTGATCCTC
This sequence comes from Palleronia sp. LCG004, assembly GCF_032931615.1. Lineage (NCBI taxonomy): Bacteria > Pseudomonadati > Pseudomonadota > Alphaproteobacteria > Rhodobacterales > Roseobacteraceae > Palleronia > Palleronia sp. LCG004. Next base: position 195,695 of record NZ_CP136760.1, on the reverse strand, counting down.
GACATGCGCCTGCCGCGCACGATCGCCGCGATCCTCGCGGGCGGCGCGCTCGGCATGGCGGGGGCCGCGATCCAGACCCTGACCCGCAACCCGCTGGCCGATCCGGGCCTTCTGGGCATCAATGCGGGCGCGGCATTCGCCATCGTCCTGACGATCTGGCTTGGCGGACCGGCCTCTGGCGCGGGCCTGGTGATCCCCGCGCTCGGGGGCGCGCTTCTCGCGGCCACGGCGGTGGTGGCGCTCGGCAGCGCCGCGCCCGGAACGCTCACGCTGATCCTCGCAGGCGCTGCGGTGACGGCGGTCCTTTCGGCGCTCGCCCGTGCGATCATTCTCGTCGACAGCTACGCGCTCGATGCGTTCCGCCACTGGATCGTCGGGGCGGTCGACGGCACCGGCTGGCCCGATCTCGGCCCCGCCACTCCCCTGATCGCCCTCGGTGCGGCCCTTCTCGCGCCGCTGACCCGCCCGCTCGACGCGCTGGGGCTGGGCGAGGACGCGGCCCGCGCGCTCGGCATCGGCGTCGGCCCCACCCGCGCGGCGATCCTGCTCGCCGTCGCATTGCTCAGCGCGGGCGCGGTCCTGCTGGCCGGGCCCATGGGGTTCGCGGGCCTCATCGCGCCGCATCTCGCGCGGATGGGCGGGGCCGACCGCTCCGCCGCGCTGATCCGTCGGGCGGGCCTCATCGGGGCCGCGCTGGTCGTGGCGGCCGACCTCGCCGGACGGCTGATCCTGCCCGGCACGGTGATCGAGGCAGGACTCGGCGTCGCGCTCATCGGCGGTCCGTTCCTCGTCTGGCTCGTCCGGCGCGACGCGCGCGCCCTGGCATGAGCCGTGCGACCACCGCCCATCTGGCCGCCCTCGCGGCGCTTGCGGCCCTTACGGCATTCGCCGTCGCGCGCGGCGGCGACGTCTCGACCCTCGCCGCGGCACTGGCGGGCCGCCAGCCCGACCTCACCATCGTGCTGCATTTCCGCCTGCCCCGCATTCTCGCGGCCCTTCTGACCGGGGCGGTTCTTGGGATGGCGGGCACGATGATGCAGGTGATGCTGCGCAATCCGCTGGCCTCGCCCGACATCATCGGGTTCGGAGCGGGGGCCGCGGCGGGCGCGGCCATCGCGATGCTCACGGGACTTTCCGCCGCACCCGGCGCGATGGCGGGCGGCCTTCTCACCGCCGCGCTCGTCATGGCGCTCGCCTGGCGCGACGGGATCTCGCCGCTCGCGCTCGTGCTGATCGGCGTGGGCCTCGCCTTGATGCTGGCGACCCTGACGGACGTACTGCTGAGCCTCGGCCCCGCCATACAGGCGGCCGAGATCGTGCGCTTTCTCACCGGCTCCTTCGCGGCCTCGACCTGGGGCGGCGTCGGGCTTCTGGCGATCGCCGCCAGCATCGGCGGTGCGGCCTTCGCCTGGCTCGCCTTCCGTGTGGACCGGCTCGAGATGGGCGACGACCTCGCGACCGCGCTCGGCCTCTCGCCGGACGCCACGCGGATCGCGGTGACGGGCATCGCGGCGATCCTCGTTTCGATCTCGGTCGCGGTGGTGGGGCCGCTCGCCTTCGTGGCCTTCCTCGCGGGGCCGCTCGCCCGGCTCATCTCGGGACAACCCGGCACGTGCCTTGCGCTTTCGGCCATCACGGGCGCGCTGATCGCGCTCGGGGCCGATGCGCTCTCGCGCGTGGCCCTCATGGGCGTCACCTTGCCCGCGGGGGTCTTCACCGCGATCGTCGGAGGTCCGGTGATGCTTCTTCTTCTCATCAACGGCGCGAGGAGACGCGAATGACCCGGCTCACGGCCATGGATCTCCACGTGACGCTTTCGGGGCGGCGCATCCTCGAGGGCGTCGATCTCGACGTGGAACCCGGCACGATCACCGCGATCATCGGGCCGAATGGCTGCGGCAAGTCCACGCTCCTGCGCAGCCTCGCGCGAATCGTCCGCCCTGTCCGCGGCGCGGTCACGCTTGACGGCACGCCGCTCTGGCAGCGCCCCGCGCGCGATGTCGCGCGGCGGATCGCCTTCCTGCCGCAATCGCCCCAGACGCCCGAGGGGATCCGCGTCCGCGCCCTCGTCGAACGTGGCCGCACGCCCTGGATGGGCCCCTTCCGCGCGCCCTCGCCCGAGGATGCCGGTGCCGTCGACGCCGCCATCGCCGCCACGGGTCTAGACGATCTCGCCACCCGCCGCGTCGACAGGCTCTCGGGCGGTCAGCGGCAGCGCGCCTGGATCGCACTGGCCTTGGCCCAGGGAACGCCGATCCTCCTGCTGGACGAGCCCACGACGTTCCTCGATCTGCCCCACCAGGTTGAAATCCTGCGCCTGGCCCGACGCCTCAACGCCCAGACGGGCCGCACCATCGTCATGGTTCTGCACGACATCAACCTCGCCGCGCAATTCGCCGACAGGCTGGTCGCGCTCAAGGGCGGCCGCGTCCTCTTCGACGGGCCGCCCGCCGAGATCGTGACCGAAGCGCGGATCGGCGCGCTCTTCGACATGGATCTTCGCGTCGTGGCGGATGAGGGGACGATCCCCCTCGTGGCCCCCCGCTGATCAGCGCGTGTAGATTAGCGCCGTGTAGCCCCCGATCGACAGGCCGGCATGGTAGGGTCGTCCGTCATGCTCGCCTTCCTGCACCTCGAGGTCGGCGGCGGCGTGGTTGCCGAAATCGGGGCTGTAACCCTCCCAGTCGGTATTGAGCCTCAACCGCCATTGGCCGCCCTCGGGCAGTCCGACGGTCAGCCCCTCGCGGGCCTGGGCCGCGAAGTTCATCACGACCAAGACTTCGCCCTCGGCCCCTTCGGCGCGGCGCAGATAGGCGATTGTCTTGCCCTCGTGATCGAGATGCACGATCTCGACCCCATGTCCGGCAAGGCCGCCCGCATCCCCCGCGCGGTCGAGCCTCAGCGCGATCAGATCACGCCAGAGCCGCGCGATGCCACGGAATTCCTCGCTGAGATCCCAATCGAGCGGCACGCTGTCGTCGAACCAGCCGCCTTGCAGAAATTCCTGCCCCTGGAACATCATCGGAATGCCCGGAGCGGTCATCACGAGCGCCGCGCCGAGCGTGGAAAGCTTCTGCGCGGCCCAACCCGCGTGGCCCTCGCCGTCGATCTCGTGGGGCACGCGCGCGCGCCCGTTCGCCACCTCGTCGTGGCTCTCGGTATAGATCACTCGGCTGAACGCATCGCCGTTGTAGCTGTGCGTCAACGCGCCTTCGATCGCCGACATGTCGCGGTCGTGATCCTCCTCGGCCGTCAGCACCGCACGCACCGGATGGACGAAGGCCGCATCCCATTGCGCGCCGAAGCCCGCGCCGCCATCGCCCGTTGGGGCCGTGATCGCGTCCTTCTCGCGCAGATCCTCGGCAATGGTGATGCGGCCGGGATGGGCGGTCGCGATCTCGTCGTTGAGCCACTGCATCAGGCTCCAGCCCTCGGGCAGCGCGTCGTCCTCGCTGCCCTCGTCCCCGGTGATCGTCCGGATATAGAGCGTCATGTCGAAGCGCAGACCGTCGATGTGGAACTCCTCGAGCCAGTAGAGCGCGTTGTCGCGGATCAGGCCACGCACCTCGTCGCGCCCGTAATCGGGCCGCGTGTCGCCCCAGGGCGTGTCGCTTCGGTGGTCCTGGTAGAAATAGATCCCGCCCTTGTCGTTCTCCGACCAGCCGTCGAACTGCCAGAGATCGAGATCCGAGGGACCGAAATGGTTGTAGACCACGTCGAGGATCACTGCGAAGCCCTGAGAATGCGCCTCGCGCACGAAGGATTTGAGCGCGTCGGGGCCGCCATAGGCCGTCTCGACCGCGAAGATATGCGCGGGGTTGTAGCCCCAGCTCAGATCGCCCGCAAATTCCTGAACCGGCATGATCTGGATCGCGTTGATGCCGAGCCGCTTGAGCTGGTCGAACTTGGCGATCGCGTCGCCGAAGCTGCCGATCGCGTCGTCCTCCTCGCGGTTGAACGTGCCGATATGCAGCTCGTAGATCACCAGCCGGTTCCAGTCGGGCATGGGCGACGCATCCTCGCCCCAGTCGAAGGCGGGATCGTGCACGATGGCGTTGCCAACCGAATTGGTCACGGCGCGCGCGTAAGGGTCGATCCGGCTTACGGCCTCCTCGCCCCTCACGATGCGATAGCGGTATTCGGATCCGGCACCCGCCCCTTGGACATCCGCGCGCCAGTATCCGTCATCCTCGCCTTCCATCGGGGTCGCGTCCTCGGACCACTCGTTGAAATCGCCCGTCACGAAGACGGCATCGGCATTGGGGGCCCAGACCCGGAACGTCGTGCCGTCTGCGCCCAGCGTCGCGCCCAGCCCGGCGGAAAACTGTCTGTTGTCTTTCATGTCCTGTATCCCGATCTGGCCCTGCCCCTCGGGCCGGCCCGCGCGCCATCATTGCGGCACACCGTCGAACGGCGGGGCGCGGCTTTCGTTCCCGCGGCCGCGATGGCGCGTTGACTGTCGCGCATTTGCAGGTAGACGCCCCGGGGACCGGCCACGGCAACCGGAGGATGTCCTTCCCATGCGGTTCTCGACCACGATCGGACTGATCTTCGTCCTCTCCGCCGTGGGCCTCACCTACGAGATCGCGGCAGGCCGTGTCCTCGCCCCGTTCTACGGCACGTCGTTGCTGACATGGACGGCGGTCATCGCCACGGTCCTGGCCGGGTTCTCGGTCGGCAACGCGGTGGGCGGGTTCCTCGCCGAGCGCCCCTCCGCGATCGCCGCGCGCGACACGGTCCGTATCCTGATCGGCACCGCCGTGCTGATGGCCGTCTCGCCCATCGTGCTGTCGGTCGTCTACGGGATCGGGGCGCGCGGCACGCTCGGCATGTTCATGGGCGTGATCCTTGCCTTCTTTCCGGCCTCGGTCCTCGTCAGCGCGCCCTCACCCTATCTCGCCAAGCTTGCGGTCGAGGCGCGGCCGGGCCGCGAGGGGTCGTCGCTCGGCCTCGTTCTCGCCGCCGGATCGTCTGGTGCCATCCTCGGCGCGATCCTCGCGGGCTTCGTGGCGCTGCCCTTCGCGGGATCGGCCGCGACCTTCGCGGGCTGCGGCGCGGTGGCGCTGCTCTGCGTGCCGTTCCTGCCGGGCGGGCTGCGGGGATCGCTCGCGGCGCTCCTGCCCGCGGCACTTCTCGTCGCGGCGAGCTTCACGACCGGGGCCGTCTGCCGCTACGAGTCCGGCATCTCCTGCATCGACACGGCGCGCTCCGGCGCGACGATCAGCCTCTATTCCGACCGGACGCGCCAGGCGGCCGAGCGGATCGATCCCGCGGGCGACACCGCGCTCGAGCTCGATTACACGCGGTGGCTCTGGGACCGGCTCGACCGCGATCTCGGACCCGACCCGCGCGTCCTCTTCATCGGCGGCGGCGGCTATTCGCTGCCCGACACGCTGCTGCGCGACCGCCCCGGCGCGCGTGCCACGGCGGTCGAGATCGACCCCCTCGTCACGCAGGTCGTGCGCGAGACGATGCCCCGCGCCGCGGACACCCTCGCCCGCGAGGGGTTCGACGCCTGGCCCGAGACCTCGGGCACGTTGACCGGCGAGGGCCGGCTCGCCATCGTGCACGAGGATGGCCGCGTCTTTCTGAACGAGACCGCACGCCGCTTCGACGCGGCCGTGATGGATGCCTTCTCCTCGGGCTCCGTCCCCGCCCATCTCGCCACGCGCGAAACCTACGAACGGCTCGCCCTGATCGTCGACGGCCCGGTCTACGTCAACCTGATCGGTCCGCCCGACGGCCCGCTTGCCCGCGGCCTCCACGCGATCCTGTCGGAGATCTACCCGCATGTCGCGGCCGTGCGCGGCCCCCTGGGCGCGACCGGCCGTACGAACGTGCTCCTCGCCGCGTCGGACAGGCCCCTGCCGCCGCTCGACACTCTGCCCGAGGGCTACGCGCTGCTCGACATCGCGCCGGGGCGCGTCTTCACCGACGATCGCGGCTGGATCGGCCACCGCTGAGAGGCTCCGCGCCTCAATGCCCGAACAGCGCCGCATCCTCGTGCGCGCGGTCGAGCCGCTCGAACTCCAGGCTCGAATGGGCGATGCCGAACCGCTCGTGCAGGCTGTCCTTGAGCGCGCGCTTCACCCCCTCGATCCGGCCCCAGCCGCCCGCATCCAGCACGACATGGCAATCGAGCGCGGTCTCGGTCTCCTGCATCTGCCACAGATGAACGTGGTGCACGTCCTCCACGCCCTCGACCGCCCGCAGGACCGCGACCACCTCCTCGCCGTCGATGCCCGGAGGGCAGCCGAGCATGAGCGTGCGGATGGGGCTGCCGATCTCCGTCAGCGCGAGATAGAGGATATAGACCGCGATGAGGATCGTGATCGCCGGGTCCACCCACCGGATGTCGTAGAGCAGGATCAGCGTGCCCCCCGCGATCACCGCGACCGATGACAGCGCATCGCTGAGATTGTGCAGGAACAGCGCGCGGATGTTCACGCTGCCCTTCTGCATCGAATAGGTCAGCCCCGCCGTCAGCGCATCGACGGCCAGTGCCACGAAGCCCACGATCACCACTGTCCAGCCGGCAACCTCCGGCGGGTCGGCGAACCGCATCGCCCCCTCGAAGATCAGGTACGCCCCGATGATGATCAGCGTGACGTAATTGACGAGGGCCGCGACCACCTCGACCCGTCCGTAGCCGAAGGTCATGCGCTTGTCGGCCGGCCGCCGCGCGATCTTGCGCGCCGCGAACGCGATGACGAGCGCGGCCATGTCCGACAGGTTGTGCAGCGCATCCGCGATGAGCGCGAGGCTCCCCGACGCGATCCCGCCCACGACCTGCGCGACCGTCAGAAGGCCGTTGGCCCAGATCGCGACGGCCACGCGCCGGTCGCCCGATGCCGGGTCGAGATGGGCATGGGCATGACCGTGCCCGTGGTCGTGTACGTGATCGTGCGGCATGGTCTTTCCTTCTTGTCTCCGTGCCTTCAGCGGATGAATCGCTCCACGTAATCGGCCCCGAGACCCACCGCCTCGTAATGCCGGCGGCACATCTCGATCTTGGTGAAGACGTCCTCGTAGCCCATCGTCTTTCCGCGCGGATCGACATAGAGCATGACGCCGTTGACCTGGAAGTAGGTGATCATCTCCTCGACGCCATCCGGCACGACGAGCGTATGCGTCTCGCCCGGCGGCTCGTAGACATAGCCGCCCTCCTCCGCCGTCCAGTCATGTTCGAGATAATGCCACCGCCCCTTGATGACGTATCCGTGGACCGGCTGCGGATGGCGGTGGCGCGACAGCACGCCCGATTTCCTGACCCGCAGCAGGTTCATCCAGTAGCCTTGCGACGCGCTGAGACAGAGCGGCCGGAACGCCACGTTCTCGGCCTGCGGCACCCAGATCCGCTCGTCCTCGGGCACCGCGTTCGGCACCACGATCTCCTCGCGCGCATCCGGCGGGAACGGCAGCTCGTAGGGCATCAGCGCCTCGTCGCGGCCCTCGGGTTCGAAAGTGTCGTCCGGCATGGTCCCCTCCCTTTTCATTCACATCGCGGCATAGCCGCCATCGACCGGATAGATCGCCCCGGTCACGAAGCTCGCGGCGGGGCTCAGCAGCCAGGCAACCAGCTCCCCGACCTCCGACGTGCGGCCCCACCGCCCCATCGGCGTGCGCGCGACGATCGGGTCGTTGCGCGCGGGATCGGCCTGCAGCGCCTGCGTCATCTCGGTGTCGATCCAGCCCGGCGCGACCGCGTTCACGCGGATGCCGTCCTTGGCCCATTTCCCCGCCAGCGCCTTGGTCAGCTGCGCGACACCGCCCTTCGACGCCGAATAGCCCGGCACCAGCGGCCCGCCGAAAAAGCTCAGCATGGAGGCGGTGTTGACGATCGCGCCTCCCGATCGCGCCAGCAGGTCATGCGCGGCGAGGCAGGTCCGCATCGTGCCCGTCAGGTTGACGTCGATCACCGCCTCGAAAGTCTCGATCTCGTATTCCGCCCCGCGCGCGAGGATGCCCGCACAGTTCACCAGCGCGTCGAGCCGCTCGATCCCGTCGAAATAGGCCTCGACGGCGGACATGTCGCGAATGTCGAGGATATCGGCTTGCCCGCCCGGATTGGCCTGCGCGTAGGTCGCGACCTCTCCCGCCTCGACGCCCGTGACGCGCACCTCCCAGCCCTCGCGGCGCAGTACCCCCGCGATGCCGGCCCCGATGCCCCGGCTGCCGCCGATGATGACCGCGCGACGCCCGGCCCCGGCCCTGTCGTGATCCCCGTTCACATCGTCCTCCCAGATCGCCGCCACGTTGGGCCTCCTCCCGCCGAAAGGCAAGCAGGCGCCCCCGGGGCCCGGCGAAATTCAGAAGTGGTTAACATTTCACTGCGAAATTGCCGTCGATTTGAGGAATTGCCACGAAGGAGACCCACGTCGTGCGCCTGTCGAGACTGGTCATAGGATTCACGCTCATCGTCGTCGCGGTGTGGATCATCGCAGCCGAACAGATGGCCGGCGCAAGCGCCGACGCCGTCGTCAATGCGCGGTTGACCACGCTGTCGGCCCCGATCGCGGGGCGCGTCGAACTCGGGTCCGTCGCCCTGGGCAGCGGCGTCGATCCCGGCGCGCAGCTGGCCAGCATCACCGATCCCATGGCCGACACGATCCGCCTCGAGGATCTCGAAATGGAGAGCGCCTTCGCCGCCGCCGAGATCGCCCGGATCGAATCCGTCCTCGCCTCCACGGCCGGTCTGGCCAAGCGGCTCGAGACCCGCAGCACCGCCTTCACCGACGGGCAGATCGCCGATCTCGCTCTCAGGCTCGACCGCGCGCGCGAGCGGCTCGACCTCATAGGCGGCGACGCGGATGTCGAGCCCGGAACCGCCCCCGCCGCATCGCTCGCCGACAGCCGCATCGCCGAGGAATTCGACCTCGCGCGCAACGCGCTCTCCTCGGCCGAGGGCGGCGTCTTCATCGGCAACGGCTACAACGACGCCCCCAACGCCGAGACCCGCCGCGTCGAGCTCCTCTCGACCCGCGCCGAGCTCGAGGCCGCGCTCGAGGCCGCCCGCGCGCGCGCCACGGCGATCGAGGACCGGCTCGACGCCGAACGGATCTCCGTCAACCGGCTCGGCACCGCCGACATCGCCTCGAACGTGCAGGGCCGGATCTGGGAGATCCTCGCCGCCGACGGCGAGCAGGTGCAGCGCGGCGAGCCCGTGCTCAGGCTCCTCGATTGCCGTTCGACCTTCGTGACGCTCTCCGTGACCGAGACCATCTACAACCGCCTGCGCATCGGCGACGCGGCCGAGTTCCGCCTCTCGGGCACCGGCGAGACCTATCCCGGGACCGTCATCCGCCTCGGCGGGTCGGGGGCGGCCACTCTCTACCGCAACCTCGCCGTGGCACCGGGCCAGGCCCATCTCGAACGCTTCGACGTGGCGCTGTCGGTGCCGGGCCTGATGACGGACCCGACGCTCGGCTGTCCGATCGGACGCACCGGGCGGGCCTTCTTCACCTCGCGGCCGCTCGATCCGATCCGGAACCTCTTCTGATGCCCCAGATCGTCTGGCTGAGCGAGGTCCAGTCCTCGGCCCTGCAGATCGTCATCGTCGTGGGGCTGGGGCTCGTCCTTCCGATGGTGGTGAACCGGTTCGACAACCGCCACCGCCTCGCACTCTCGCTCGTGGGGATCGCGCTCGCGCTCAGATACGTGTGGTGGCGCGCGACCGAGACGCTCGCGCCCGCCGGGCTGACCCTCGACTGCCTGATGAGCTGGTCGTTCTTCGCCATCGAGATCGGTGCGCTCGCAAGCTCGATCAGCGCCGCGATCCTCATGTCCCGCATCCGCGAGCGCAGCCCCGAGGCCGACGCCCATGCCGAATGGTGGGCCCCCGGCCCCGCCCCGAAGGTCGCCGTCCTGATCGCCACCTACAACGAGGACCGCGAGGTGCTCGAACGCTCCATCGTGGGGGCGATGGCGCTCGACTGGCCCGACGTCGAGGTGCTCGTCCTCGATGACGGGCGACGCGACTGGCTGGGGGCGTTCTGCACGCTCCACGGGGCGCGCCACGTCACTCGGCCCGACAACAAGGGGGCCAAGGCCGGCAATATCAACCACGCGCTCGACCTTCTGGCCGGGGAAGGCCCGCCCGACTTCTTCGCCGTGCTCGACGCGGATTTCGTGCCGCATCGCAACTTCCTGCGTCGCTCCCTCGCGCTCTTCCACGATCCCGCTACCGGCATCGTCCAGACGCCGCAGCACTTCTTCAACCCCGACCCGATCCAGAACAACCTGCGCCTCGAGGAATCCTATCCCGACGAGCAGCGCTTCTTCTTCGACCACATGCAGCCCTGCCGCGACGCCTGGGGCATCGCCATCTGCTGTGGCACGTCCTCGGTCGCCCGCTGGCAGGCCGTGGCCGAGCTCGGCGGCTTTCCGACCGAAAGCGTGACCGAGGATTTCATGCTGAGCCTCGCCCTGCGCGAACGCGGCTGGGAGACGCATTACCTGCAGGAACCGCTGACCGAGGGCCTCGCCCCCGAGGGCCTCAAGGAATACATCACGCAGCGCGCGCGCTGGTGCCTCGGCCTCATGCAGATCGCGCGCGGCAGGCTCGGCCCCTTCGCCCCGAGCGGGCTGGGCTTTCGCGATCGCTGGAGCGTCTGCGACAGCGTGCTCTACTGGACGACGACCTTCACATTTCGCCTCGCGGCCTTCGTCTATCCGCTCTTCTACTGGTATTTCGGCGTGATCGTCGTCGATGCGAACGTGCCCGACGTGCTCAGCTATTTCGGGGTCTACTTCGCCTGGACGATCGTGTCGTTCAACCTGCTGGCCCCCGGAATGCTGCTGCCGCTCCTCAAGGACGTGAGCCAGAATCTCGGCGCGGTCGAGGTCAGCCGCGCGGCCTTCGGCGGACTTCTGCGCCCCCATGGCCGGCCCTTCAGCGTCACTGCGAAGGGCGGCGATCGCAGCCGCAGGATCGTGCAGTGGCGGCTCATGGCCCCGTTCCTCGTCCTGCTGGTCCTGACGGTCGCAGGGCTCGCCATCGGCATCGTCTTCGACGAATTCGCCCGCACCGATGCCGGAGAGGGCAAGGCCGTCATCCTTTTTTGGACGATCTACAACCTCATCGTGGTCTCGCTCGTCATCCTCGCCTGCATCGAGCTTCCGCGCCGCGAGATCCACGTCGCCGACCGCCCCGAGCCCGCGATCTTCCGCGCGGGCAGCGAGCCGCCCCGCCGCGTCTGGATCTCGAGCCTCACGGGCAGCACGGCGCAGATCCGCGGCCGCCATTACGAAGCGGGGATGCAAGGCGTGATCCGCATCCCGCGCGTGGGCGACATCGACGCGACCGTCATCGCGGGGCGAGGCGAATGGGCCGAGCTGCTGCTCTCGCCCGAGGCGGAGATGCGCGAGGCGCTGCTCAGGCGGTTCTACACCGAAGGTGCCGCTCCCGGCATCGGCCGGATCGATCTCGCCACCGTTCTGGGCGATCTCGCCCGACGCATCGCCCCCCACCGGCACGAGTGACGCGGGCGGACGGGCACCCGCCTACCGGGGGCCCGCGTCTTCAGGCGGCGCGCTGCACGTCGAGCCGGACCAGCGCTTCGGACAATATCCTCAGCTCGGCCGTCGTGCGGATCTCGGCGGGATATTCCTCGACCCCTTCGGAGATCCGGCGCGCATTGCCAGCGAGCCGCCCGACGGGAACGAGGTAGAGCCGCGCGAAGATCATCGCGGCAGCGAGGAAGACGAGCGTCGCGGCCACGAAGATCACGCCCGCTTCGGCCAAGAGGCCAGTCGCGCTCGTCAGCGCGAACTGCGCCTCGGGGATCCGTCCGACCAGACGCCAGCCGAAGGACGGCAGATCGCCGTACCCCACGCTCGGCAGGACGGTCGCGAAATAGCGCGCGCCGTCGGGCCCGGTCTCGAAACCGCTGGTCGCGACGCCCATGGCGGCGGCCCCGATGCTCGGCAGGTCCCGCGTCAGCTGCCCGCCATCGGTCGAGAGCACGATGTCGCCCGACGCGTTGACGATGGCGAGCTCGAGCTCGAGCGCATCGCCCACATCGTCGAGATATTCCTGCGCGCGCGCCGCGTCGATGTGGAACCCCAGCACGCCGCTGACGCGTCCGTCCGCCGCCTCGATCGGCCGCGCGAGGTCGAGGAATTGCGGCGTCGGCCCGCCCTCCGGCCCGAGAATCTCGGCCAGCAGGACCGCTTCGTGCACGTCGCCCGCCACCGGACCCTGCAAACCCTGCCGAAACCAGGGCCGCGACGCCACGTCGGCACCCACCAGCATGTCGCCCGACGCCGCGACGATCTCGCCGTTGGGCCGCGCGTATCCCGCCCATGAAATGCGCTTGCCCGGGCCCGCCGTCGCGTCCAGAACCGCGCCGAGACCCTCGGCCCCGAGATGCGGTACCAGCGCCGCGATGGAGCCCAGATCCTGCCAGTCCCGGTCGAGCATCCCGGCAAAGGCCGTCGCGGCCCCGTCGGTACGCACCGCCACGGCCTTTGCCAGTGCCGCGCGCTGGAAATCGCCCACCCGCTCGCGCACCACCACGAATGTCGTCGCAGCGAAAATCAGGATCCCGAAGATGACGAACCCCGCGAGGGCACGCGGCAGCGTCGTCTGGGGGGAAAAGCGAATCATTTCTTGATCCTTCATGAACCGTAAACCTTGCCGCGACTTTGGTGGGAGAAGGTCAACCAATGGTTACGAGCGGCGGCCACATTCCCGCGAGAGGCGCTGAGATGCAGAGACGGACCATCCTCGGAATCGCCGGTGCCGCCAGTGGCGGAGCGCTCTTTTCCCTTCGCGCGTCCGCCCGCGCGGCGGCCGGCGCATCCGACGACTGGTCCGCCTGGAAAGCCGCCTTCCTCACCCCGGAAGGACGGATCGTCGACGCGCTGCAGGGCGATGCCAGTCATTCCGAAGGTCAGGGGTGGGGACTGCTTCTCGCGCATGCGGAGGGGGATCGCGAGGCGTTCGACCGCATCCTCGACTGGACCGACGCGCATCTCGCGCAACGCCGCGATCCGCTCCTTGCCTGGCGGTGGAAGCCCGGACCCGGCATCGACGATTACAACAACGCCAGCGACGGCGATCTCTTCCACGCCTGGGCGCTCCTGCGGGCCGCGCGCACCCGCGACGATCCGCGCCTCGCCGAACGCGCGGAAAGGGTCGCCCGGGCCATCGACACGATCCTGGTCAGACCCTCGCCCCTCGACGGCGACGCGCTGCTGCTGCGCCCCGCGGCCGAAAGATTCTCGGCGCCCGGCTCCGAGACGATCAACCCGTCCTATTACATGCCGCGCGCGCTGCAGGACCTCGCCGCCGCCTTCGCGCTGCCGCGGCTCGCGCAGGTATCGACCGACGGCGAGGCGCTTCTCGCACGGCTCGCGCGGTCGGGCCCCCTGCCCGACTGGATCGCGATCACCAAAGGGGGCCCGGCCCCGGCCAAGGGCCTCTCGGCGCTCCATTCCTACGACGCGATGCGCGCGGCGCTCTATCTCGTCTGGTCGGCGCGCGCGGCCCATCCGGCCGTCACCGCTTCACGCAAACTCGACACGACCGACGGCGTGCCGGTCAGCGTCGATCCCGCCACGGGCGCGGTGCTCGAGCGGTCCGACGCGCCGGGCTACGCCGCGCTTTCCGCCCTTGTCGCCGCGACGGGACAGGCCCTGCCCGCGCCCGCGCCGCCCCCCTTCACGACGCGGCAATCCTATTACCCAGCGACGCTCCAGCTGCTCGTGCGGCTCGCCGCGCGCGACCTGGGACACCCGCCCCATGCCTGAGCGTCACCCTTCGCGCTTGTAAAATCGCGCCCGATCGCGTTCCTCATGGATGACGACCACTCTCGACACTGGGGGAGCGTGCCGCCCATGACCCGAAGATCCGCCCTCGGCCTCGTCGGCCTCATCGTGCTGGCGGCCTATGCCGTGCCCTACCTGATCCTCGGCGACATCGCCCGGTGGTGGGCGAGCTTCCTCTTCTGGACGCTGTCGGGCGTGGCGATCATCGCGCTCAACTGGGTCGCCACCCGCGATCTCGGTGACGGGGAATGAGCACCTCCCTCGTCCTGTCGGGCCTCGCCGTCTATGTCGCGATCTCCTGCCTCGTCGCGTGGCTGTCGCGCCGTTCGGCGGCGGGACCGCTCTCGTCCATGTCGGATTATTTCCTGGGCGGCCGCACGATGGGCGGTGTCGTTTCGGCGTTGTCCTATTCGGCGACGACCTATTCGGCCTTCATGATGGTGGGCCTCGCGGGCCTCACCTATCGCGGCGGCGTGGGCGCGCTGGGATTCGAGATCGTCTATTTCGCGGGCGTTTCTCTCGTCGCGGTCTTCGGCCCGCGCTTCTGGCGCGTCGGCCGCCGTTTCGGCTTCGTCACGCCGTCCGAGATGCTGGGCCACCGCTATGGCTCTCCGGCGCTTGCCGTCGTCTCGGGCCTCCTCGCGCTGGTCTTCCTCATCCCCTATTCGGCGGTGCAGCTCTCAGGCGTGGGCTACCTCCTCTCGGGGATGAGCGGCGGAGCAATCCCCTTCGGCGCGGGCATCGTCACGGCGACGATCCTCGCAATCGTCTTCTCCTATGTCGCGGGCATACGCTCGGTCATGTGGACCGACAGCCTGCAGGCGCTCTTCATGCTGGTGGCCTCGGTCGCGGTCGCGGCCGTCGTGGTCTCCCAGCTCGGCGGCTTCTTCGGCATGTTCGCCCGCCTCTCCGAGGAACAGCCAGCCCTTCTTCAGGTGCCCGGCCCCGGCCTCTTCTCCTTCACAACCTTCCTCGGGCTGACGCTCCCGTGGTTCTTCTTCGCCATCTCGAACCCGCAGGTCAGCCAGCGCCTCTTCATGCCCGCCTCGCTCGGCGCGCTCCGGCGAATGCTGTTGATCTTCCTGTGCTTCGGCCTTGTTTACACGCTGGTGACGGTGATCTGGGGCTTCTCGGCGGCACTGGCCTTTCCGGGTCTCGACAATCCCGACCTCGCCACCGCGACACTCCTGTCATCGGATTACGTGCCGCCAATCCTGGGCGTGATCGTGATGGTCGGCATCCTCGCCGCCGCCGTCTCGACGATCGACTCGATCCTGCTCACGCTGTCATCGATCTTCGCGCGCGACGTCTGGGGCAATCTCGCGGGCGATCGGGGCGATGCGCGCCAGCTCGCCACCGGCAAGATCGTCATTCCCGTCATCTCGGCCCTGGCGCTCGGCTTCGCGGCGATGGAGCTCTCGATGATCGCGATCCTGTCGGTCGCGGCCTCGACCGGCCTCGTCGTGGCGGTGCCGGCCATCGTCGGCGCGTTCTTCTGGCGGAGCGGCACGGGCGCGGGCGCGATCGCCTCGATCCTCGGCGGTGCGGCCTTCGTCGTCGCGATGTACCTGACGGGCAATTCGCTCTGGGGCCTCAACGCGGGCATCCTGGGACTGCCCGTCTCGACCCTGATCTTCGTCGGTGTCAGCCTCGCGACCTCCAACGCCGGCACCCGTCCCGAAGGCTTCCTGCCGGAGGGGCGCTAGCAGCGGCAGCCTATCTCGGCCCAGGACTCATTGATTGCCTCCCTTCGTGATTCAGGCTCCGCGAGGAGACCGCATGCATGAGCAAACTTTTTTGGCTCGACGAAGCGCGGATGTCTCGCCTTCGCCCGTATTTCCCTAAGAGCCATGGCCGTCCCGGCGTCGATGACAGAAGGGTCCTGAGTGGCATAAACTTCATTAACTGTAATGGGCTGCGTTGGTGCGAAGCCCCCAGTGAGTATAGCCTGCCGAAGACACTCTACAATCGGTGGAAGCGGTGGAGCGATATGGGTGTGTTCGCCAGGACCATGGACGGCCTGGCGGCCGAGGGCGCGGAACGGAAGACGACCATGATCGACGCGACTTACCTCAAGGCACATCGCACGGCTTCAAGCCTGCGGTTGAAAAAGGGGGGCGTGGCAGACTGATCGGACGGAGTTCGAGGATCAGGAGACGATCCAGTGGATTGTTTCCCCGAGGACGGCGGGATGAACACGAAGCTTCACGCCATCACCGACAGCATCGGGTGCCCGATCCAGTTCTTCATTACGGCAGGCCAGATCAGTGATTACACAGGTGGCAAAGCAATGCTGGGTAGTTTACCGGCGGTCGACTGGCTTCTGGGAGATCGCGGATACGATGCGGACTGGTTCCGCGAAGACCTTGTAGACAAGGGATTGATCCCCTGCATCCCGGGACGGAAGTCGCACGACAAACCTGTCCAATACGACAAACGCCGCTACAAGCGCCGAAGCAGGATCGAGATCATGCTCGGGCGAATGAAGGACGGGCGCCGCGTCGCCGCTCGCTACGACCGCTGCCCGAAGGTTTTCTCGTCAACGATCGCCCTCGCAGCAACCGTCTTGTCCTGGCTCTGCAACAATGAGTCTGGAGCATAAGAATTAACGAAACCCATGCGAGAATACTCGTTCAACTATAAACCGGTAAGGAATAAGCATCTTTCGAATGGATTATGGTAGACAGCGGGGTTGCAACCTATTAGCTAGGTTAAGCTACGTTTCCTCTGTCGATACCCTGCTTTTCCTACCCGGACATCAGCGAACTCGATCTTGGCCGACCGCGCCACGCTGTTGCATTCCCGCGAACAGGTAGAAAATTACAGGAGATCTTACGATGGCCAATGGCACCGTGAAATGGTTTAACCCCACCAAAGGCTTCGGCTTCATCGCACCCGATACGGGCGGCAAGGACGTCTTCCTTCACATTTCCGCAGTCGAACGTGCCGGTCTTTCGACCGTGAGCGATGATCAGAAAGTGACCTACGACGTCGAATCCGGCCGCGACGGTCGCGAATCCGCGACCAACCTTCAGCTCGCCTGAACGGCTCGCAGAAACCCGAAGCAGGGCGTCTTCGGACGCCCTCTCTCGTGGCACTTTGCCTGCAATCCCAAGAAGTCCTGCGTGAGCCCGGCCCTCGGGACGGTTCGGATTTCTTGGCCCTGTGTAATCGCGGTTACCAAGGGCCCGAATTGGATCGGTTCCGACAGGACCTCCATAACAGTCGGCTACACTTGGTGTCGGCGCGGTTCAGTGGCTTTCCGGTCCTCGCCAATGCGACATGGACAGACACCGTCGCCGTGCCGAAGCCCAGCTCCATTCGAAGCCTCGCGACACAAGCACATGACAGACCGCCCGCGCCGTCGCGGTGGCACGACATAGAATGCCTTCACGGCACGCCGACGCCTGTCCGATGGAGCAGTCCTGCGCGGAGATGGGCCCGGATCTGCGGAATCGGATCTGCCCCTTTGCCGATCTGTTCAAGCGCGCGCGCACGATCCGGCAAGCCAACCTGATACACTTTCAATGGAACACAGCGTGAAAAACAAGAAAGAGAACGATCTCGCCGACCGCCGCAAGGCCGCTACGGAATCAAAGGCCGCCCTCCTCCAGGCGCATCGGGCCGCGATGGAAGCTGCGGAGCCGACCCGCCTCGCAAGGGAGGAAGAGCGTCTGGCGGTCGCAAAGGCACGGGAGGAACGCCGTGCGGAACGTGAGAGGGTCAAGCTCGAAGAGCAGGAGCGCGTCGCGGCCGAAGCCGCCCGACAGCAAGCCGCAGCCGATGCGGCGGCCGGAGCCGAAGCCAGAGCGCGCCAGAAGGTGCAGGACGACATGATCTCGCGCGTCGTTCGCGATGAGGCAACCCGAAAGGCCGAACGCGACCGGCGCTACGCCAACCGCAAGGCGAGGAAAGCCTAGCACCGCCGTATTTTAGTTGCGTCGACGCGCATGGCGGGAACACCCGGACGCATTCGTTGTCCAGGTCCCGCCCCTTTTCAAGGATGGTGAACAACATGTCGAACAAGAACACGGTCTTTCGACCGACCCCGTCCGAAACCAAGGCGGACAGCGTCACCAGGATCGTCAAGGGAATGATCGCGGCCGATACATCGGCGCGGCAATCGAAGACGGAAAGACTCCGCGCGGCGCGCCTCGATCGCGACGCGTCCGCAAAGACCGAGGCGGAAGCAGCCCCGAAGAAGAAGCCGAAGAAGGCCCCCTCCAAGCCTTGATGCATCCTTCTGCCGACAAATTGTCTGCTGCCCGCGGAAAGATCGTGGATGACGTCCCGGAACGTTACCACGGCACAACCGGGATCTCCGAAAATCGTCTGCTTTCGATCCCGGCTGGCCTCGAAAGCCTCCGATGGCCCCCTTCTGGCATGAGCCAGGCGGGTCCCATGCCTTTGCATGACCAGCTTTTGTTAACTTCCTACCCGTAGCTCTCCGAGAAATCTCCCGAACACGGGATACGTCAACAGAACCGGATGACCGTGGGACCGATCCCGGCACGTCTCTTCCGATTGCATCGAACGACGGGGCGCGCTTGGAAGCTGTCATTACCTGCCTTGGCGAAGGCCACGACCGCCGGCTGCTGATCGTGGCGGGTCTGATCTGCATGGTCGGTATATACGCGGCCTCCGCCCTCGCGAGACATGCCGGCCGATCCGAGGGAACGGCACGACAGGCCTGGGCGCTCGTCAGCATCGTGGCGGCCGGGTCCACGGCATGGGCGACGCATATGGTCGCCCTTCTCGCCTACCGGCCGGGAATGCAGGCGGCGTTCGATCTGCCTCTGACGGCGATATCCCTCGTCGCGGTGATTGCCGGCATCGGTCTGAGCATGAGCCGTATGATCGGGTCCCGGGATCCGCTTCGCCAGTTCTCCTCCGGACTCCTGCTGGGAGTTTCCGTCGCTGTCCTGCATTATCTCGGTCAACACAGCTACCGTGTCACGGGAACGGTGTCCTGGGACCTGACGATCGTTGCGGTCTCGATTGCGATCGGCCTTCCGATGTCCGGCCTCGCGATGGTTGTCGCGGTGGAACGTCGACGGATCTTGCGGCATTTCGCCCCCCTGCTGCTCTTCGGAGCGATCGCGGTCCTGCATATCGGTGGCATGGCGGCGATGACGCCGTCTTACGATCCGTCGGTCAGCCTGCCGGATTTCTCGGTCGCACCGGACATCATTGCGCCGATCGTCGCCGGCATGTGTTCCGCCCTCGTCGCATTGGCGTTTCTCGGTCTGAGGTTCAGCCGTCAGGCACAGGCGCGTCGCCAGCAGGATTGGGCCCGGCTGCGCGAGCTTTCCAATCTCGCACTCGAAGGGCTGGTGGTCTGCGAGGGCGGCATCGTCTCGATCGTCAACGACAGTTTCACGAGACTGGCTGGCGTCGCTCCGGGCGATGTGATCGGCCAACCCGTCAGCAAGGTCGTCCCGATCGATCGACCCCACGAAATGGCCGAGCGCGAGGAATACGACACGGTGCTCGCGCTCGCGGGCGGAACGCCCGTGCCCGTTCGTGTCCTGCGAAGCACGGTCAGGGTCGGCCGAAAGGATCAGACCGTGTTTGCATTCCGGGATCAGCGCGAACGTCTGAAGAGCGAGAAGATCATAGCAGCGAGGGAAGCCGATCTCCGCACGGCCAAGATCGCCGCCGAGGAAGGGACGCGCGCCAAGAGCCTGTTCCTCGCATCGGTCAGCCATGAGCTCAGGACCCCGCTGCATGGCATCATGGGCACGATCGAGCTGCTGCGCGATACGAGCCTTGACGACGATCAGCGCGACTATCTCGGAACGATGGCACGTTCCAGTGACGGGCTTCTCTCGCTGGTCAACATGCTTCTGGATTTCACGCGCCTCGAAGAAGGCAAGGTGGATCTGAACATCGTCCCGTTCGACCTTGTCGATGCCGTCCGGTCGGTCGTCGATCTGCTCGGGCCACTGGCTCTGGCCAAGAAGATCGCGCTCGATCTCGACATCGATACGCCCCCCCTCGGGCCTGTCGCGGGGGATGACGGCCGGTTCCGGCAGATATTGACCAACATCGTCGGGAACGCCGTAAAGTTCACCGACAGGGGGTCCGTCGCTATCCGCATGTCCTGGCTCGAAGGAGAATGCCGGATCGAGATCGAGGATACCGGGGTGGGCATCGCCCAAGACCGTCTTGCCGCCATTTTCGAGCCGTTCACCCAAGGGGACGCCGAAACCACGCGGCTGTTCGGCGGGACAGGGCTCGGCTTGTCCATAAGCCGAATGCTCGCCCGGCAGATGGGAGGCGAGATCCGTCTTCGCTCGGCGCTCGGCGACGGCTCGACATTCACGCTGGATCTGCCGTTGCCGCAAGCCGCCGATGTCCCGGCGCCCGCCGTCGCACCGGTGGAAAAGGCGCTGCCCGATCTCAGCGGGTGCAGCATTCTCGTGGTCGATGACAACAAGACCAACCGCATCCTGGCCGAGCGGTCCCTGCGGGCCGCGAATGCCCGCATCCATCAGGCCCGAGACGGCGTCGACGCGGTCGCGAAGTTCGGGGAAATCCGCCCGGACGTCATCCTGATGGATATCTCGATGCCGCGCATGGACGGTCTCGATGCGACACGCGCGATCAGGGCGCTCGAGCCGGCGGATCGGCAGCGCGTCCTCATCGTCGGATTGTCGGCGAACGCCTACGAGGAAGACAGGCAGAAATGTCTTGCGGCGGGCATGGATGGCTTCCTCGCCAAACCCGTGGGCCGGACCAAGCTGATCGAGACCGTCGCGGCCGCGCTGTCTCCGGGAACCTGTCCGGGCGGGTCGCCCCGCGATCGCCGGGACGCCGCATTCGCATTCACGTGATCGTCCATCGTGCTGGTCGATACGCGGCGTATCCGGTCATTTGCCGCGGCGGCATGCCTTCATGCGCGTCGTCAAACAGCACCGACAAAGCCGCAGCGAACCGCTACCGGCACCGACGCGTTGTCTCCCGCCGCGCCCGCCGAACGGCCCGCGACGAAAACCCTGTCCTCGGGAATGCCATTGCGGACTCGCCACGGTCCCGCCTCTGATCCGCGCGGCCGAGATGGTTTCAGCAGGACCGGACGTCGTCGTCGCATGACTGCTCCGGATGGATACCGGCGAAGCAATGCCACTCGGACGACGTCTTCTTGATGCCCGCGGAGGCCTGAAGGCTGCCGAGAACGCTGCTTGAGCCGAGGGTCGGCCGGGCCTGACGTCAGAACGTGTTCCGGCGACACCCACCATCTTGATATGCAGGATCTTCCCAGCTGCACGGAGCTGCGTACGCTTCGCCCAGTTAAGATTCCCAAGGTCGGTCTCCATCGTAGGCGCTCGACCAAGCGGTCGTCGGCCTCTCCTTGCACCTGCAGCTGCTCTCCGATCGCGGTGCGGAAGATGTCGCTTCGGTTCCGGAGGGATCGGTGTTGCGAATGCCGCCTCGGCGCATGCCCTGACACGGCGGCCCGTCCGGCCACCCTCCTTTCCTTGTCTGCCGGAACGCCATTTACCGCGATTCCACAAAAGGACTGCGCCCTGCCCGCAGGGCAATCTCGGCAGGATACGCGACGGGAACGCGAAACTTTCCATCTTGCGGTCGCAGCGGCACCGCATCGGGCTAGGCTCCTCGCTGTGCAATACGGAGCCCCGGACATGAGCGAACACGATCTCGTCGGCGCGAAGGCCGCCCCTGCCAACCTCGAAGGTCAGGAGAAGAAGGCATCCGCCTCATGGACGCACATGGCGATCCTCGCGGTGATGGCCGGCATCTTCATCGCTTTCGGCTCGATCGCCTATCTGATCGCCCAATCCGTCCCGTCCGGCGTCTCCGGCCCGACCAACCTGCTTTCGGGTCTCGCCTTCTCCGTCGGCCTTGTTCTCGTCATGGTGGCCGGTGCTCAGCTCTTCACCGGCAACACGATGATGCTCGTGCCCCTGACCGAGGGCGACCTGTCCCCGTCCCGCGTCGCGGCCGCCTGGACCTGCGTCTGGCTGGGCAACCTCGCGGGCAGCCTCCTGATCGTCGCGCTCCTGGTGATCTCGGGCGGGCTCGGCGACATGGACGGCGCGTTCCGCGACGCCGCCGTGAAGGTGGCCGAGGGCAAGCTGGGCAAGGGAGCCTTCCAGCTCATCGCCGCCGGCATCCTCGCCAATATCCTCGTCTGCCTTGCCGTCTGGATGTCCGCCGCTGCAATCGACGTGACGAGCAAGGTGCTGGCCATCGTCGGCCCGGTCACGGTCTTCGTCGCCGCGGGGTTCGAGCATTCCATCGCGAACATGTCCCTCATCCCGATCGGCATCGCGGCGGGGGTGCCGATGGATCTGGGGGCCGTGACCTACAACCTGGTTCTGGTGACCTTCGGAAACATCCTGGGCGGCGCGATCGTGGCGTTCGGTCTGTCCTACGGCCACGGCGCCGTCGACGATTGAAGCGACCCTGCCCCCCTCTCGAGTGGTACAATGAGACACCGGCCCCGGACCGGGCTACCGTCTGCGGGGATGGCGACGGGTTTGCAGCGGAAGAAGGGATGCGCAGCCGGAGCATTGGGGATGGGACCGGCTGCGCATGACGCGAAGGGGGTGGGAAAAGCTTCGCGTGCCTCACGCTGGCCCCGCTGTGGTTAATGCCGTGTTAAGCCCCACGCATCTTTTGCGTCCGGGCCACTCGGCGGAGCCGCCTGTCATATTGCAAGCCGCTGTTCATTTCTGCCTTTCGATCAACGTGCCGTTTACGCTGACCATGCGACAGACCGGCAGTTCGCTCCGGCCGGCAGGGCGGAACTGGCACGTCCCCGTTGGGGCGCGCATCCGGGTGCCGAGGGAGGCAAACCGGCCTCTCACCTCGATCCAGGGACGACATGAGTGACGGCCACGGGCGAGAGGGGCTCATCGCTCCAAGCGCAGGGTGGCTGACCAACCCAGCAGGAAATCCTGGCGTTTGAGGGGGTCCAGATAGGTCAAGAGGCTCGGCCCGAGCCGGATGGGGAGGAAGTTTCCCGAAGGTTCCGAGGGCCGGCCGATGACGGGGACCGTCACCGAAGCGGGGCGGATCGGGATCAGCGGCGTTTCCTGCCCGAGGAGGAACTGACCCGCATCCGAAAGCAGGAACGCAACGAGCCGCGCCCCGCCGGCCGGGTTTCCGGCACCTTTCGGCACAAAGGCCGTGCGCGTCATGACGAGGTTGTAATCCTTCAGGAAATGCACGCCGATCCGGGGGTCCTCGGCCGCGAAGTCGAGCGCATAGGACCCGATCACGTTGAAGGCGAGCGCCAGCTCGCCCTCGGCCGTCGCGCGCGCCATCTGCAACGTGCAGCAATAGGTCCTGAGGCCCGCACGTCCCAGCACCTCCGCCAGACGCTGTGCCTGCAGGCCCTGCGCTGCGTCCTGCGTCGCATAGAGATACCCGATGCCGGAGCCTGGCAGGTCGTATCCGCCGATCCGTCCGTCGAGACGTTCCTCGTTCGTGCGGATGAACGTCGCGAGCTCGCGGTGAGTGCGGGGAAGCTCGCGCTCGTCCACGAGGTCGCGATTGAAGATGATCGCCGCGGGCTCGTAGGTAAACCCGAAGAGCTCCGATCGCCAGACAGCCCATTCCGGCGGCAACGTGCCGGGCGGAAGCTCGATCCGCCGGGCGAGACCGCGATTGACCAGATCCAACTGCATGTCCATCGAGGGCGAGATCACCACGTCCGGCAGGGATCCGGGCGCGCTTTCAAGGAATCGCTCGTGCAGGTCGACCGTCTGGAATTCGACATAGTCGATCCCGGTATCGGCCTCGCGCGCCTCGAATTCCCGCAGGAGCGGTGCGATGGCTGCGGCGTCCGTGGCGCTCCAGACCGTAAGGGTGTCCGCCACCCCGGGGCGGGCCGGCAATGCCAGCAGGGCCACGAGGATCAGCAGGATGCGCGGAAAGGCGATTGCGACGCGCAGCCCTCCCATGCGGGACCGCGAGAGCGTGAGGCCTGCATCATGCCCTTCGGCCACGGCGCGCACGATCGACAGGCCCAGCCCCGAACCGGCCGAACCGGCCGCGATCGAGGTGAACCGGTCGGTCGCGCGGGCGCGGTCCGCCTCGGCGATGCCTGGGCCCGCATCCTCGACCGCAAGGCCGACCCGATCGTCGTCTGCCGCGATCTCGACCATGATCGTGTTCTCCTTCGGGCCGTGACGCACCGCATTCTCGACGAGATTGCGGAGCGCCTCCCGGATCGAAAGCGCATCGCCCAGGATCACGTCCCCCCCCTCGCCCACCCCTTCGGCGTCGAAGGTCAACGTGACAGAGCGCATCCGGCTGTCGCGCAAGATCTCAGCCAGAGTGTCGCGAACCACAGGTCGGAGCGCAACGGGTTCGAGCCGTTCGCGTTCGGACCGGTGGATGACCATGGCACTGGCGAGCAGCTGGTTGGTGAGCCTGACCGTACGCTGCGCCTGACGGTCCGCCTTGACGAGCCGCGCGCGCATCTCGCCCGGCTCTCTGGCATCGGCGGCCAGCGACAGATGCCCCTGCAGCGCCGAGAGCGAGGTCCGCGTCTGGTGCGCGACATCGGCGATGAAGGTCTCGGTTGATGCGTGACTTTGCCCGAGGCGGGCGATGAAGCCGTTGATCGCATCGAAAAGGCCCATCACCTCGCGCGGGGGCTGGCCGCCCAGCGGCGACAGGTCCCCCGGCGCGCGGTCGCCCAGATGCGCAGCGATCTCGCGCAGCGGCGTCAGCGAGATACGGATCGCGAGCCAGACGAATCCGAGCCCCAGAACCGACACGGCCCCGAGGCCCAGAAGCCCCGTCAGGAAAAGCGACCGGCTCTGATCGCGCCGTGCGTCGAGCGTCTGGCCGACCTGCACGAGGATCCATTCGCGGCCATCCTGCGCGGAGAGCTGACGACCCTGCAGGATGAAGCGGAACGGGGTATCCCCGACCGTCGCGGTATAGAAGACGGGTCTGTCCGGCATCTCCCCTGTTTCAGCCGCGTTCGGCAGGGGCAAGTCGGGATCGCCGGTGACATGGCCCCATCCCGGTGCCGAGACGCCGTAGACCACCCGCTCGTCGGGGGCGAGGGACAGGATGTTCATCGCGCTCGTCGGAAGATCGACGGTGGGCCCGTCGGACCCGTAAGCCACGCGTTCGAGGATCGAAAGCGCCGCACCCGCCAGCAGCAGGTCGTAGGTCCGGTCCGCCGCCGCGCGCGCATAGGTCCAGAGCAGCGCCGAGATTACCAAAAGCAGAACCACGAAGCCCGCCGCCATGCTTGCCAGAAGACGCCGCTGCAGCGACCGTCCCCCGGCTTCAGTCCTCGTCGACATAGGCCATGTAGCCAAGCCCGCGCGCAGTCTTGATGACCAGGGGCGTCGCCTCGAGCTTGCGTCTCAAACGAGCGACCAGCTGCTCGACGGCGTTCATGCTCGGGGTTTCCTCGAACGTATAGAGCTTGTCGGCCACCTCCTCCTTGGTGAGCATACGGCCGAGATTGCCGATCAGGATCTCGAGAAGCTGGATCTCGCGGGCGCGGAGCTGGGCGTCGACGCCGTCGACGGTCGCCCGTTTGGCGGCGCGGTCGAAGCGCAGGGTACCGGCGTTGAACTCATTGCTGGCGCTCCCGGCCTTGCGCCGTGCGAGAACACGGCAGCGCGCCGACAACTCGCGGAAATCTATGGGCTTCACCATGTAATCGTCCGCCCCGGAATCGAGGCCGATCACGCGGTCGTCGATCTGGCTGCGCGCGGTCAGGATCATCACCGGCGTCTCGTCCCGCCGCGAGCGGAGCGATCTGAGCACGTCGTAGCCGCTGCGTCCGGGCAGGTTGATGTCGAGCAGCACGATGTCGAACCTCGCATGGCGCAGCAGCTCGTTCGCCTCGTTTCCATCGCGTTCGCGGTCGACCGAATGCCCTTCGGACCGGAGACGATCGACGATCGTCTCGGCAAGGTCGTCGTTGTCCTCCACGAGAAGCATCCGCATGGCGCGACGTTACCGGCCCCCGCGAAATCTGAGAAGCGTCAATGCCACCGCGTCGGCGGCTGTCAGGTTGGTGTCAGCTTCGCGTCAGCCCGGGATCAGGCGGGCCGCGTAAGGAGGTCTGAACCCCGGGCTTCCGGGGTCCGAAACCATCGTCTCAGGGAGGAGATACCATGAAGATCACGCGCCTTGGCGCCGCCGTCGCGCTTGCCGCCGGAATCGCGGCCCCCGCATTCGCCCAGACCGAGATCCAGGACCCGGAATGCGTTGCACCCGCGCAGCCGGGCGGTGGTTTCGACCTGACCTGCCGCGTGGCGCAGGCCGGGCTCGAATCTGTGCTGGGCGAGCCGATGCAGGTGACATTCATGCCGGGCGGCATCGGTGCCGTGGCCTTCAACATGTTCAACACGACCCGCGACGACGACGCCTCGGCCATCGTCGCCTTCTCGACCGGTTCGCTGCTCAACATCATCACCGGAAAATACGGCGATTACTCGCCCGAGGACGTGCGCTGGGTCGCCACCGCGGGGGCCGATTTCGGTGCCATCATCGTGCGCGCCGACAGCGAGTACGAGACGCTGTCGCAGCTGATGGACGATTTCGCCGCCGATCCGTCGAGCGTCGTCGTCGGGGCCGGCGGCTCGGTCGGATCGCAGGACTGGATGAAAGGCGCGCTTCTGCTGCGCGAGGCCGGCGCGAGCCCGATGGAGATGCGCTACGTCGCCTTCGACGGCGGTGGCGATGCGATCGCGTCGCTTCTGGGCGGGGCGATCCAGGTCTATACCGGCGATATCGGCGAGATGGTGCCCCATCTCGAATCGGGCCAGATGCGGATCCTCGGCGTCATGGCACCGGAACGCCTCGACGCGCCCTTCGACGAAATCCCGACCGTGATGGAGCAGGGATACGACGTCGAGTGGACGATCCTGCGGGGCTTCTATGTCGGCGGCGGCGTTTCGGATGCGGAATATCAGGCGTGGGTCGACGCGTTCGACGCTGCCTACCAGACCGAGGAATGGTCGCAGATCCAGCACGAGAGAGGTCTCCTTCCGCTCGATTTGTCCGGCGAGGAGCTCGAGCAGTCGATCGAGGAGCGCGTACAGGTCTTGCGCGAGGTCGCGACCGAAGCCGGCCTGATTCAGTAACGCGCGTTGCTGCGACCGGTCCGGCGGGCTGCACCGCCGGACCGGTCCTTGCCTATCAGAACATCGAAGGGGGGCCGGATGGCTGACCGTATCTTCGCCGGGGTCCTCCTGGTCGTCTCGCTGGCCTATGCGGTCATCGCGTTCACGGCCATCAGCGCCCCATTCCAGTACGACCCGCTCGGCCCGGAAAGCTGGCCCAGACTGCTCGCCATCGTGGCGATCGTCTGCCTGCTCATCATCCTGTGGAAGCCCGATACCGACAGCCTGGGCGTGACCGGGCGGACGTGGTTCCGCCTCGCGGCGACGATCATACTGCTCGTCGCCTATGCCGAACTCTACGAGCCGCTTGGCTTCATCGTGTCGACAATCCTGTTCGGCACGACGATGGCGGCGATGCTCGGGGCCGGGATTCTCCGCTCCGCCGCGTTCGGCCTTGCCGCGGGCATCGCCGGCTACCTGCTCTGCGTCATGCTGCTCGATCTCAACCTGCCGGCGGGCGAGATCTTCGAGACCCTGTTCGAGCCGTCCAGCCCCGCCGCGTCAGAAGGAGAGAGCTGATGGAAGCCGTCATCTCCGGTCTCGCAACCGGATTCGGGGTCGCGCTCGACCCGTTCAACCTGTTCCTCGTCCTCGCCGGCTGCTTTGCCGGGACGCTGATCGGAGCGCTGCCGGGCCTGGGCCCGATCAACGGCGTCGCGATTCTGCTGCCCATCGCCTATGGCCTTGGGTTCGGGCCGGAATCGGCGCTGATCCTGCTCGCGGGGATCTATTACGGGGCCGAATACGGCGGCCGGATCTCGTCCATCCTGCTCAACGTTCCGGGCGATGCGGGCGCAGTCATGACCACGCTCGACGGCAATCCGATGGCCCGCAACGGCGAGGCGGGGCGCGCACTTTCGCTTTCGGCGGTCGCGTCATTCATCGGCGGCACCTTCGCGGTGGTCCTGATGTCGCTCTTCGCGCCATTGCTCTCGGCCTTCGCGGTGACGTTCTCGCCGGCCGATTACGTGGCGCTGATGGTCTTCGCCTTCGCCTCGCTCGCCTCACTGGTGGGCAAGAGCACGACAAAGACGCTCCTGGGGGCCACGATCGGACTGATGCTCGCCACGATCGGGGTCGACGCAAATACCGGCGTGGCGCGTTACACATTCGGCATTCCCGACATTCTCGCCGGGATCGACTTCCTGATCGTCGTCGTCGGTCTCTTCGGGATGGCCGAGCTGCTGACGCTGGTCGAGCATCAGGTCTCGGGCAAGCTGAAGTCGCTGCCGGTCGACAAGAGCTTCGTGCGCTGGTCGGACATCGCCCTGACGAAATGGACCATCGCCCGGTCCTCGGTCATCGGGTTCTTCATCGGCATCCTGCCTGGCACGGGCGCCTCCGTTGCCTCGGCCGTGGCGTACGGAACCGAAAAGCGGCTGTCCGACAGCAAGGGGACCTTCGGCCATGGCGACATGCGCGGCCTCGCGGCACCCGAAGCCGCGAACAACGCGGCCGCGGGCGGTGCCATGGTGCCGATGCTGACACTGGGCATTCCGGGGTCTGGCACGACGGCCATCCTCCTCGGGGCACTTCTGATGTTCAACATCCAGCCCGGCCCCCTGATGTTCACGCAGCGACCCGACGTGGCCTGGGGCCTGATCGCGTCGATGTATATCGGCAACGTCGCGCTGCTGGTCATCAACCTGCCGCTCGTGGGGCTCTTTGCGCGGATGCTGACGATCCCGCAGCACTATCTGACGCCGCTCATCGCGATTCTTGCCTTCATCGGGATCTACACGATCGTCGGCAATCCGTTCGACCTGCTGCTGATCACGGGCCTCGGGATCTTCGGCTGGTTCCTGCGGAAGATGGACTTCTCACTCGCGCCGGTGATCCTCGGCTTTGTGCTGGGATCGCTCTTCGAGAACAACCTGCGTCGCGCATTGTCCATCTCGGGCGGCGACTGGAGCATTCTCGTCTCGGACTACAAGAGCATCGTGCTCTACGTGCTGGCGGTCCTTGTCGTCGCGCTGCCGGTCTACCTCACGCGCCGGGCGCGCAGGATGGAGGGCGATGCGGACCGAGGCGGTCTCGTCTGAGTGACGGCAGCGCATCGATCCTGGTCTACTGCCCTCGCGGCGGGTCTGACGGGGGCGGCACTGGCCGCCCTCGCTGGCATTCCGGCCGGGGCGCTCATTGGTGCCACGCTTGCCGTCGGGGCGGCGGCGGCGGCCGGCCTCCCCGTTGCGCTGCCTGCCCAGCTGCGCAACGTGGCCTTCGCGGCGATCGGCCTGTCGCTCGGATCCGGGATCGACGGGACGCTGCTGTTGGAAATCGGCGATTGGGGTTCCAGCCTCGCCATCCTGATCCTGTCGCTGATCGCCACGATCCTGTCTGGACGGCTTGTCCTGACAAAGGTGTTCTCGCTCGACGCCGAAACCGCGACACTGGCGAGTTCGCCCGGCACGATGTCGAACGCCGTCGCGATCGCCATAGAAGGTCGAGGCGACCCGACCGCGGTTATGTTCCTGCAGGTGCTGCGCCTTCTCGTTCTCGTGGTCGCAGTCCCGCCACTCGCCATCTTTCTCGACGCGCCCGATGCAGAGGTCGGCATCGTCACTCACGCGATGGCCCTTCCGGAGCTGGTGGTTCTTCTCGCCATTTCGCTGGCGGTGGGGCTCGCGGGCGCGCGCGCAGGCATCCCCGCCGCCTGCCTGCTGACGGGAATGGTCGTGAGCGCCGTCGCCCACGCGACGGGGCTCGCCACCGGATCGGCCCCCGGCTGGGTCATCTTCCTCGCCTTCGCGATCACCGGGTCGACGCTCGGCACCCGGCTCAGCCGCGTGGATCGTCGCCAGATGGCCCGCTTTGCGGCAGCTGGGATCATCACGGTCTCGGTCTCGTTTCTGTTGTCGCTGGGATTTGCCGCGCTGGCCGCGGCGCTCACCGGGCTGGATTTCGGGCAGGTCTGGATCGCCTACGCCCCCGGCGGGGTCGAGGCGATGGCGGCGATCGGGCTCGCGCTCGGATACGATCCGGCATTCGTCGCGCTGCACCATTTCGCGCGGATCCTGGCCCTCGTCATTCTCGTGCCGCTCGTCATGCGGATGCGCTAGATGCGGCTTGGGCAGATCCGGACGATTGGGGCAGAAACCCAAGCCGCCTCGGCGCTACGCAGCCCATCAGACGGCGATACTGCGAAGCCGAACAGTTCTCATCCGGATTTCAGTCACGGGTTAAGCCTCGCGGGCCGTTTCCATCAGTCCGCCCAAGGCAAAGGAGGGAACGCCGGACACGATCCGTAAGCCTCGGCCAGCTGGTGCCGGGGCACATCGCTCTGGTCCGCGTCGTCTGCGATCCTTCCCGACGTCCTCCGGACGTCGGAGGCCGGACAACGGCGGATCGGCCCGTCGTCGATGACCATGCAGCCGGAACTCGTCGCCGGCACCTTGGACTTTGAGATTCATCACAAACCGGATGCGACGATTCGCGCCGGGTCTTCGTGGTACGTGCCGTCGATGTAGCTCTCCCAGATTTTATCTGCTCATCACCGCACCCGGCGCGACCGCGCAGATCGTGTCGAGCGTGGCGACGCGAATTAACTCTGCCGGTGTCTATCGCGTTGGCATCAAGAACCCGATCAAGCGGACGCGGCCGCGTTACGGCCTGTTGAACGGATCGCGGGCGTTTCGCAGGTTACCCTCGACAGGACACGCAGACACTGCCGTCTCATAGACGGTCAGGCCGCTGGTGGCTTAACTCACCGCTATGCCTTTTGAGCGCTATGGAAATTGCAGCATTGGAACGCCTTTCGCGCCGATCCCCAAGCTGATGTTCGTAGTCCCCGATAGCCCTGTGACACGGCTTCCCTGAAGCGGTCATTCGGGACGGGGCATAGTATCACCGGACCTCGAAGTTCACCTGCACGGACACATTTCTCGTCCACGAATTTCTCGAAACCTGCTGCGTTCGCAGGCAGGTTGCACGACGATTTCGCGATTGCGGCCCTTCTTGCACACTTCGGCAGGACGTCGGCTCTCATGAACTTTGGGAACGTCCAGTTGCGGCGCATGGATGCGGATGCAACAGAAACGGGACCGTAGATATGCTTGATTTCTCGATAAGGCAGTTTGCAACGACTGCTGCCGTCGGTGCGGCACTTGCACTGACATCGCTTACCGCTACGGCCCAAGAGAGCGATCTTCCCCTCATAAAAGTGGTCGCCACGGGGGGCACAATCGCCAACACGCCCGACGGGCGCCTCTCTGTCGACGCGGTGATCGAGGCGCTGCCCGTGGTAGAGTCGCTGGCAGAACTGCAAACCGAAGAAGTCACCCGCGTCGGCAGCTCAACCCTTGGTTGGCAAGAGTTCATCGATACGGCGAAGGCGATCGAACGGTCTCTGGAGGAAGAGCCTGAGATCGACGGTTATGTGGTGACGATCGGGTCGAACACCTCCGGGGACATGGCATACTTCCTCAACCTCGTACTCGATACGGAGAAGCCCATTGTGGTGACGGCGGCTCAGCGCCAGCGGACCACCTTGTCAGAGGATGCAAGTCGCAACTTTGTAGATGCGGTCATTACCGCTGGAACGCCCGAAAGTACCGGCAAGGGCGTCTTGCTCGTCGCAAACGAGTTGATCCACTCGGGGCGAGACGTGGTGAAGCAGGTAGTCAGCCGCGTCGATAGCTGGCAATCACTCGACGTCGGTGCGCTCGGTATCGTTTCGGGCGGCGAAGCGGCGTTCTACCGCACGCCCACGCGGCGACATACGACCGAAAGCGAGTTCAACCTGGATGAAATCGAAAGCGCGGAAGATCTACCGAAGGTCGAAATACTCTACTCGTACGTCGATGCGAACCCGGTACTGATCGAGGCGCTGGTGGCGGACGGCACCGACGGAATCGTCGTCGCGGCCTTCGCGACAGGTTCCGCACATGCAGGCCAGCGCCCGCCCCTTTCCGCGGCAATGGAGCAGGGTGTGAAGGTCGCGATCGCCAACCGTGGCAGCAACGGAAGATTCACGGTCGAAGGCGGCGACTACTACGATCTGAGCGCTGACAACCTCGCCCCCCAGAAGGCGCTGATCCTCATGATGATGGGTCTTACCGTCACCGACGATAGCGCCGAGCTGCGCCGCATCTTCAGCGAATATTGACATCGACCGGCGAAATGGAAGCTTCTCCGTCGCACGCTGCATAATCTCGAATTGCGATATTCGTCCCGCACAATCTACCGGGCACGCCCGGAAGAGTGAGAGCATTTCGGCAAACGGCTCGGAGCAAGTAGAGGCGTTGCAGCATACCGCTTCCGTCCGCGGCGCTCAGGCAGGCGCAAGCGGCGCGATCCTGCAGTTCACCGCTCTTCCGGATGCCGCGGCGCGGCCCACCAAACCGGCCGTTCGCCGCGGTCGGGACATCGGCCAACCCCGAACTCACACTTCGCGGACGAAGCTGCCCGTGACCCGTATCAGTTCAGTGGCCACAGCAAATTTGTGAGCGGCCATCGAGTTGAATCCTCCTCCCGATGAGATTGGCCCGCCGCCTGCCATGAGCCGGCGAAACCCGTTCGGCCGGTCAAGTTCGAGGAAATCGAACCCGTTGAGCCGGTCGCGGAGACGAGGAAGGGCCCTGATTCCACCGACCCAGATCACTGGGCCTCCGCCCACAACAAGCAACTGTCGCGGCGTTGCCACTTGGTTGGCCTTGCGGAAGAGCAGGTGCCGCAGCGGCCTCATGCGCGGCCTACGTGCGAAACATCCGCCCATCCGCACGACCTTAAGCCTGGCATAAGATTGCCGGCGCAGATCGAGCCCATGATACGCATAGCACTCTTCTTCGCGCTCCTCATGTCTCTCGCGGCCCCGGTGGCCGCACAGTCGGGCGAGCCTCTTCCTCCAGCCGAGGCTTTCCGCCTGAGTGCCCAGATCGAGGACGGAGAAACCCGTCTTCGCTTCGACATCGAGGACGGGTACTACCTTTACCGCGAGCACCTCTCGGCCGAGGGTCCGAAGGGAGAGATCCCGATTGCCACGGCACCGGGGATCGTCAAGGACGACCCGACCTTCGGACGCGTGGAGATCTATTACGACACCGCCACAGCAAGTCTGCCGGCCACGGACGGGAACGTGACGATCACCTGGCAAGGCTGCCAGGACGAGGGCATCTGCTACCCGCCGCAGCGGGTCTCTCTCGACGCGATCCCGGCCAGCGCTTCAGCCAGCGCAGAAACCGGCGCATCGGAGGCGGGCGGCCCCTTCTCCGGACCGCGCGGAATGACATCCGCGCCGACATCCAGCGACGCCGACCCGGCACTGCCGGCATCGTCCGGCACCGCCGGGATCACGCTCGCCGAGGATCGCGGGATCGCCGGGTTCGAGGGCGGCGCAGGCCTCGTCGTGCTGACATTCTTCGGTCTCGGGCTCCTCCTGTCCGTCACGCCCTGCGTCTTTCCCATGTTCCCCATCGTCGCGGGCATGGTGACCGGCCAGGGCAAGGATCTGACCATGGGCCGCGGCATCGCGCTCACGGGAACCTACGTGGTCGCCATGGCGGCTGCCTTCGGCTTCCTCGGAGTCGTGGCGGCCTGGTCGGGGCAAAACCTGCAGATGGCACTGCAATCGCCTTGGGCCGTGGGCGGCATCGCGGCGCTTTTCGTGGTCTTTGCCCTCACCATGTTCGGTGCGTTCGACATTGCGCTTCCCTCCGCCCTCACCACCCGCGTGCAGCGGATCGGGGGACGCGGCGGATCGCTCGGAGGTGCCGCAGGGCTCGGCTTCACCTCCGCGCTTATCGTCGGGCCCTGCGTCACCGCCCCCCTTGCCGGTGCCCTCCTCTATATCGCGCGGACAGGCGACGTGGCCCTTGGTGCCGCAGCCCTTTTCGCGCTCGGCCTCGGGCAGGGCGTGCCGCTTCTCGCCATCGGCGCCTTCGGAGCGCAGATCCTGCCGCGCGCCGGGGCGTGGATGGAGCGGGCCAAGCAGGCCTTCGGCATCGTGTTCCTCGGCCTTGCCATCTGGATGATCGGCCGGATCGTGCCCGGCCCATTGGCCCTCGCCTTCTGGGCCACGCTCCTCGTGGGCACCGGCGTCTTTCTAGGTGCCCTCGACCGCCTGTCGCCGGAAGCCGGCGGCCTCCGGCGCGGTGCCACGAGCCTCGGCCTCCTGGCATTGCTTGGTGGCGGCCTACAGGCGGTCGGCGCGGCGTCCGGTGCCCATGACCCCCTGCGTCCGCTCGCCGTTCTCGCCGGCGATCCATCGGCCGATGACCCGAAGGCCGTCTTCGCGAACGTTACGGACAGCGCCGGGCTCGACGGCGCGCTCGACGCCGCGACCGGCCCAAGCATGGTCTACGTCACTGCAGATTGGTGTACGTCCTGCCGGATGATCGAACGGCACGCCCTTGCCGATGCCGACGTGCAGTCGGCCCTCGCCGACCTCGCCCCCATCTCGGTGGACGTCTCGGACTTCGGCCCCGCATCCCAGGCGCTCCTCGACGAGCTCGGCTCCGTCGGTCCGCCAACCATGGTCTTCCTCGACGCGGGCCGCCGCGAAGTCCCGGGCACCCGCCTGGTGGGCGAGGTCGGTTCCGCCGACATGCTGGGTTCGCTCGCGGGGGTGTCGCGATGAGCGCCGTGCAGATCGGACCCCTCCTCTTCGACGGCGACCGCTTCGCCGCGATCATGGCGGCCCTCGCCTTTGCGATCGTCGCCGGGCTCGTTGCACGATGGCGCGGCGCGGACGTGCCGGTCTTCGGCCTGCTCATCGCCTGGGTCGTCTTCGCGCGGATCGGATTCGTGGTTGAGAACTGGGAGACCTTTTCGCAGCATCCATTCGAGATCTTCGCCGTCTGGCAGGGCGGATTCTCCGTCCGGACGGGAACGATCGGTCTTCTTGGCACAGCCCTTGTCTTCGCCATTCGTCGATCCGGAATGGTCGCACCGGTCATATCCGGCACCCTTGCAGCGGCGTTCGCCGGAGCGATCACGCCGTTCCTGATCGCTTCCGATGGCGGTAGCGGCCTGCCCGATACCCCGTTCCTTGCCTATGAAGGCCCACCGGTCGTGCTCTCGGAACGTGCCGGACGCCCGCTCGCCATCAATCTCTGGGCCACGTGGTGCCCGCCCTGCCGTCGCGAGATGCCGATGATGATGGACGTCGCCTCCCGGGCCGAAGGCGTCGATGTGGTCTTCGCCAATCAGGCCGAGACGCCGCCCCGGATCGCCGGATTCCTCGACGATGTGGACCTCCCCGGCGAGGGCATCCTGCTCGACCCCGAGGGTGATCTTCTCGGTGGTCTGGGAGCGATGGGGCTTCCGACGACGCTCTTCTACGATGCGGACGGCCGGCTCGTCGCGGCCCATACGGGCGAGATCTCCCGCGCGGAGTTCACATCACGCCTCGAAGACCTCGGAGGAGAAATACAGTGATCCGACCCATCCTCGCGCTTGCGGCTTCTCTTGTTCTCGCAGCCTGTGCCCGCCCCGGACCGGATGTCGCAACGATCCCGGTTTCGCCCCGGATCGATCCCGGAATCCTGCAGATGTACGGGGCGGTCGACGATGGCGAGACGATCATTCCCGCCGTCGACGCGCGGTTCCTGTCGGAGCGCAATGCGCGTCAGGAAGTGGACTACTGGACCTACGAAACACCCGGATCCATCGTCGTCGACCCCTACGAGCGGTTCCTTTACTATATCCTGCAGGACAACCGGGCGATCCGCTACGGCATCGCGGTGGGGGAGGCAGGCCGTCAATTCGACGGTGAGGCGGTGATCCCCTATCAGCGCGACTGGCCGTCCTGGACACCGACCGAGAACATGATCTCGCGCGAGCCGGAACTCTACGCGCCGCATGCCGGCGGCATGGAGGGCGGGCTCGACAATCCGCTCGGGGCGCGCGCGCTTTATCTTCACCAGGGCGGACGCGACACGCTCTATCGCATCCATGGCACGTCACAGCCATGGACGATCGGTCAGGCCGCCTCGTCGGGCTGCATACGGCTCTACAACCAGGACATCGTCGATCTGGCCGACCGCGTCCGAAGCGGTACACGCGTCGTCGTCCTCTCGCCCGAGGAATCGGGGCGCGGAACGCGCCCGCCGGGGTCACTTCCCCCAACCCAAATCGGAACGGAGCTTTACTGATGCCGACACGTCGTTCGATCCTCGCCGCCGCAGGCGCGGCCCTTGTCTTGCCGAGCTTTGCCCGCGCGCAGGAGAACCAGCTCACCGTGGACGAGGTCCTCTACGATCCCGACGCACCTATCCTCGCCAATCCCGACGGCGACGTCACGGTGATCGAGTTCTTCGACTATCAATGCCCCTTCTGCTGGGAGGCACATCCCATGCTGAAGTCCGTGGCGGAAGCTGATCAGGGCGTGAGGCTCGTCCTCAAGGACTGGCCGGTCTTCGGTGCCCCCTCGGTCCGCGCGGCACAACTCGGACTTGGATCCGTCGAGCTCGACGAATACCGCGCGGTCAATGAGACACTGATGAATCTGGAGGGGCGGCTCAGCATCGAGCGTGTCGAGGAAGCGGTCACGCAGCATGTACCTGCAGAGCGGGCCATGGCGTCCTATCGCGACGATCGTTCGAGATGGGATGGACTTATGCAGCGCAACCAGATGCAGGCGGCTGCTTTCGGTTTTCGCGGCACGCCCTCCTTCGTCGTCGGCACCACGCTCTTCGGTGGCGCGATCGATCGGGAAACGCTCGAAGCCGCGATTGCCGCCACGCGGCGAGGCTGATGGCCTTCAGGCAGGCTTAAGGTTCGTGGAAGAACCTGACCAAAACCAACTAAAGAGGAGAGCAGTATGAGTTCCAGGATCAACCGCCGTCACCTTCTGATCGGGGTTTCCGCGATTGGTGCGGGTCTCGCCGCGCCGGCTATCGCCCAGACAGGCGGCCTTCGCCGCAACGCGTCGAGCTTTACCATGCCCGATTGGCGCGACCATTTCGACGATCTGGGCGTCGCCACGCTCATCTCGGACACGACATCGCGGGCCGTCCACTACTGGAGCGGCGACGGCGCGGATTACCGCATCTACCCTACCTCCGTCCCGATGTCGGACGAGCTGACCAAGCGCGGCTATACCGAGATCGTGCGCAAGAAAGTCGGTCCCGACTGGACCCCCACCCAATCGCAACGCGAGCGCTTCGGCTGGGAATACATGCCGCCGGGGCCCGACAATCCACTTGGGACGCACGCCATGTATCTCGGCTGGCCCGCCTATCTCATCCACGGCACCCACGACACGCGCAAGATCGGGCGACCTTCCTCCGACGGCTGCATCGGGCTCTACAATCACCAGATCGAGGAATTGTTCGGCATCTGCCCCGTCGGCACGCAGGTGAGGGTGATCTGATGGCTCCCACACGCCGAAAAGTTCTCGCGGGCGGCGCAGCAGCTGCCCTCTTGCCCAGTGCGCTCGCCGCGCAGAACTACCAGCCGGTGATGGAGCCGCATGTGGTGACGCTTCGTCATCCGTTACCGCCCCACGAACTGCACGTCTTTCCCGATCACTTTCGCCTTTACTGGACGCTGCCAGAGGGCCGCGCCTGGGTCTATCCGATCCGGGTCGGACGCGACGACCTCTATGAGGCGGGCGCATTCTATGTCGGGGCCAAGAAGGAATGGCCCTCATGGATGCCGACGCCCGGCATGATCGAGCGCGAGCCCGAACTCTACGAGCCCTACGCGGAAGAGGGGATGGAGGGCGGTCCCGACAACCCGCTCGGGGCCCGCGCGCTCTATCTCTTTCAGGAAGGGCGCGGCGACACGTTCCTCAGGATCCACGGCACGAACGATCCGCGCACGATCGGGCGCGCGGTGTCGAACGGCTGTGCGGGCCTCACGAACGAGCACATCGTGCAGCTTTATGAACAGGTGCCGATGAACACGCGCGTCGTCCTCTACCCAAAGATGGGATCGGATGCGTTCGTCGACGGCTGAGGCCGTCAATCCGGCAAATGCGCCTCGGCGAAAAGCGTATCACGGGCCTCGGTCAGGGACGCTCCGATCTGTTCGAACGTTTCGGACCGGGCGGAACTCTTGCGCCAGGCAAGCACGATCTGCCGCGGTCGTGCCCCGCGAAGCGCGGTGAGGGAGAGATGCTGCCCGGTCACCGCGCCTGCGGCGATGGCGAGGTCCGGCAGCAGCGTGATACCCAGCCCCTCCTCCACCATGGCCGCGAGCGTGGGCAGGCTGGTCGCGGCAAAGCTCTCATCCTCGCTGAGAAGCGCCTCGGGGAAGGCGGAAAGCGCATGGCGCTGGAGGCAATGCCCCCGGTCGAGAAGGAGGAGACGCCGTCCATTCAGGTCCTCGCCCTCCACGGACCCGGCATTGGCGAGCGGATGGTCCAGCCGCGTGGCGAGGTGGTAACTGTCCTCGAACAGGGTGCGGGTTTCCACGCGCGCCGGGACGGGATGCGGCAGGGCCATCAGGACGAGGTCGAGCCGACCGGCCAGCAGCGACTCCACAAGGCTGTCCGTCAGTTCCTCGCGCAGCGAGACCTTGAGCCCCGGCAGCCGCGCACGGATCAGCGGCAGGGCGCGCGGCAGGATGAAAGGGCCGACGGTGGGGATCACCCCCATGCGCAGGAGCGCGCCGCCGGTCCCCGCCTCGCGCGCGGCATGATCCTCGAGATCGGCCACGGAGGCTAGAATATCCCGTCCTCGGGCAGCGAGATCGGTCCCGAGGGGCGTCATGGATACGTTCTGCCGCGTCCGTTCGGCGACCTGAACGCCGAGAGCGTCCTCCAATTCCCGGATCCCCGCCGAGAAGGTGGACTGGGTGACATTGCAGCGCCCGGCGGCCTGCGAGAAGCTGCATGTCTCCTCGAGGGCCACGAGAAACCGCAATTGGCGAAGCGTGGTCATTCGTTATCGATATAATCGATCACGACGTGCTGCAAAGTCAATTTCACTGCAAGGGGTGGTCGTCTTACCATTCAAGGGTATCGCCGTCGGGCTCCGAGGAGGAGAATACCATGGACGTGAAGAAACTTGACCACCGGATCTCGGTCGGACCGCAGATCGCAGCGACCGACCTGGACGACCTGAAAGCGCGCGGTTTCCGCTCGATCATCGTGAACCGCCCCGACGGTGAGGATGACGATCAGCCTGCCTTCGCGGAAATCGAGGTGGCCGCACGGGAGCAGGGCCTGGAGGCGCGTCACATCCCGGTCGAGACCGGAAAAATCTCGGATGCCGAGGTCGCGGCTTTCGCCAAGGCGCTCGAGGAACTGCCGGGGCCGATCTTTGCCCATTGCCGGTCGGGTACGCGGTCCGCCACGCTCTGGGCGCTGAGCCAGGCAGGTCATCGCCCGATGGCCGACATCCTCGCGCGCGGAAAGGCGGCCGGTTTCGACCTGAACCCCGTCGCGCGGCGGATCGCCAATGGCGGCCGCGTGCCGACCGATACGGGCGACGCGAAGTACGATGTGGTCATCGTGGGCGGCGGGGCCGCGGGCATCGCGGTGGCGGCCTCGTTGCAGTCCCGCCGCTCGGGCCTTTCCGTCGCCATCGTCGAACCGGCGGAGGTGCATTACTACCAGCCGGGTTGGACCATGGTCGGTGCCGGCATCTTCACCGCCGACGACACAGCGAAAACCACGGGCGCGCTGATCCCGAAGGGCGTCACCTGGATCAAGGACGCGGTCGCGGCCTTCGAGCCGGAGAAGAACGCCGTGGTGCTCGAAGGCTGTCGGGTCGTGAACTACGATCGGCTCGTGGTCTGCCCGGGGCTGAAGCTCGACTGGAACGCGGTCGAAGGCTTGGGAGAGACGCTGGGCCGGAACGGCGTGACCTCGAACTATCGTTACGACCTCGCGCCCTATACGTGGGAGCTCGTGCAAAAGATGCGGGGCGGGACGGCTCTCTTCACCCAGCCGCCCATGCCGATCAAGTGCGCCGGTGCGCCGCAGAAGGCGATGTATCTGTCCGCCGACCATTGGCACAGGCAGGGGCGGCTCAAGGACATCGACATTCATTTTGCCAATGCCGGCGGCGTGCTTTTCGGGGTCAAGGATTACGTGCCCGCGCTGATGGAGTACGTGAAGAAGTACGACGCCACGCTCGACTTCTTCCATAACCTCGTCGCTGTGGACGGGCCCGCGCGAAAGGCGACGTTCAAGGTAACGAAGGCAGGCGAGGAGCCGACAACGCGCGAGATGGCGTTCGACATGCTCCATGTCTGCCCGCCGCAGACGGCACCCGACTTCATCCGCGTCTCGCCACTGGCCGACGATGCCGCCGGCTGGGTGGACGTCGACCAGCACACCCTGCGCCACAAGACCTACGACAACGTCTGGTCACTCGGCGACGTGATGAACGCGCCGAACGCCAAGACGGCCGCCGCCGCCCGCAAGCAGGCCCCGACCGTGGCCGAGAACATCGTGGCGGACATCAAGGGTAGCTCGGCGGTCGCCGCCTATGACGGGTATGGCTCCTGCCCGCTGACGGTGGAGCGGGGCAAGATCGTGCTGGCCGAATTCGGGTATGGCGGCACCTTGCTCCCGACCTTTCCGAAGTGGGTTCTCGACGGCACGAGGCCCACGAAGCTCGCATGGATGCTCAAGGCGCAGATATTGCCGCCGATCTATTGGCAAGGCATGCTCAAGGGCCGCGAATGGCTGGCTGCCCCGGGCCTCGCACAGCAGGACGCGCCGACCGAACGGGCATAATCTTTTCCACCAGCGGCTACGCCGCCGGCCCTTCTGAACAACCGGGACCACGATGATCCGCACGCTGCGCAGATACCTCCCCATTCTGGATTGGGGCCGCCGCTACGACGGGGCCACGTTCGGAAACGATGCGCTGGCGGCCTTGATCGTGACGATCATGCTGATCCCGCAATCGCTGGCATACGCGCTGCTGGCCGGATTGCCCGCCGAGGCCGGGATCTACGCCTCCATCGCGCCCATCATGCTCTATGCGATCTTCGGCACGTCGCGGTCGCTGGCCGTCGGGCCGGTTGCGGTGGTGTCGCTTCTGACCGCCACGGCGGTGGGGCAGGTCGCCGAACAGGGGACGGCCGGCTATGCCGCCGCGGCATTGACGCTCGCGGGGCTGTCGGGCGGGTTTCTCGTGATCCTCGGCGTCTTTCGCATGGGGATGCTTGCGAATTTCCTGAGCCATCCCGTCATCGCGGGGTTCATCACCGCCTCCGGCATCCTGATCGCGGCCTCGCAGCTGCGCCACATTCTCGGGATCGAGGCCGGGGGGCACACCCTGATCGAGATGTTCGCGTCGATCGTCTCCAATCTGGATCAGATCCATCCGGCCACCATGGCCATCGGGATTCCGGCCTCCGCTTTTCTCTTCTGGGTGCGGCGGGGCATGAAACCGGCGTTGCTGAGGCTGGGTGCCGGTCCGACGCTTGCCGATATCTTGACGAAGGCCGGGCCGGTGCTGGCCGTCATCGTGACCACTTTGGCGGTCTGGGCGCTGTCGCTCGATCGGGCGGGCGTGGCCGTCGTGGGGGACGTGCCGCAGGGCCTGCCGCCCTTCACCCTGCCGGGCCTGTCACCCGATCTGGTCCGCCAGCTCCTGATCCCGGCGATCCTGATCTCGATCATCGGCTTCGTGGAATCCGTTTCCGTCGCCCAGACGCTGGCCGCAAAGCGACGCGACCGGATCGATCCGGACCAGGAGCTGATCGGCCTCGGCGCGGCGAACCTGGGTGCGGCCTTCACCGGCGGCTACCCGGTGACCGGCGGCTTCGCCCGTTCGGTCGTGAACGATGATGCCGGTGCCGCAACGCCCGCGGCCGGGGCCTTCACTGCCGCTGGACTGGCGCTCGCCGCGGCGTTCCTGACACCGCTTGTCTTCTATCTGCCGAACGCCACGCTGGCAGCCACGATCATCGTCGCGGTTCTGGGCCTCGTGGACCTGTCGATCCTGCGTCGCACATGGGCCTATTCCAGGGGTGACTTTGCCGCCGTCGCCATTACGATCCTCCTGACGCTCGGGGCCGGGGTCGAGATCGGCGTGGCGACCGGCGTCGCCGTTTCGCTGCTCCTCCATCTCGTGAAGACCTCGAAGCCCCACGTGGCCGAGGTGGGCCTCGTTCCCGGCACGCATCACTTCCGCAACGTCGACCGACACAATGTCGAAACCGACCCGCATCTTCTGACCCTGCGGATCGACGAAAGCCTCTATTTCGTCAACGCGCGGTTCCTCGAGACGCTGGTCCAGGACCGCGTCAGCGAAGGATGCGCGCTCCGCCACGTGGTCCTCATGTGCCCGGCGGTGAACGACATCGACTTCTCGGCGCTCGAAAGCCTCGAGGCGGTGAACCGGCGTCTCACCGAACTCGAGATCGGCTTTCATCTCAGCGAGGTGAAAGGCCCCGTCATGGACCGGCTCGAGACGACGCATTTCCTCGACGCGCTGAACGGCCGCGTCTTCCTCAGCCAGTACGACGCCTGGTCCGCGCTTGCCGGGCTCCCTTCGAAATCCGCAGCAGAATGAAAGAGGCGAAGATGGACATCCTGTCGAAAGTCAGCCCCTCCACCGGCACCGGCTCCCCCCGTGTGGTGGGATTCTACGAACCGGTTTCGGGATCGTGCCAGTACATCGCCATCTGCGAGGCGACGAGGAAGGCCGCGCTGATCGATGTCGTCCTGAACTTCGACGCGGCGGCCGCGCGGACCTCGACGGACCACGCGCAATGGGCGCTCGACTATCTCGACCGCGAGGGGCTGGAGCTCGAATGGATCCTCGACACGCACCCCCATGCCGACCACCTGATGGCCTCGGCCTGGCTCAAGGCGCAAACCGGGCGGCCTACGGCCATTGGCGAGAAGGTACGAGACATCGCCGGCCTCTGGCGCGAGATCTACCACATGCCCGACGCCTTCGACCCCGATGCCGATTTCGACCGGCTCTTCGCCCATGGCGATACGTTCCGGGTGGGGGAATGCGACGGACGTGTCATGCTCTCGCCCGGCCATACGCTCGGCTCCGTGACCTATGTCATCGGCGACGCGATCTTCGCCCACGACACGTTCATGCAGCCCGATGTCGGCACCGCGCGCTGCGACTTCCCCGGCGGCTCGGCGCGGGATCTCTATGCGTCGCTGACGGCGATCCTCGATCATCCGGACGGGCACAGGATCTTCATCGGCCACGATTACGGCACGGACGGCCGTGATGAGCCCGCCTGGGAGAGTACCGTGGCCGAGCAGAAAGCGTCGAACAAGCATCTGGGTGGCGGCATCCCCGAGGACGAATATGTCGAGATCCGCGAAACGCGCGACGCGACGCTCGGTCTGCCCAAGCAGATGCTCCACGCTCTTCAGGTCAATCTGCGCGGCGGCCGCTTGCCGGAACCCGAGGCCGACGGGCACAGCTATTTCAAGATCCCGGCGAACAGGTTCTGAGAATGCCCGACTGGGATACGCGATATACAAGTGACGGCTACCTTTTTGGAACGGAACCCGCCACCGTCCTGCCGCGCCAGGCGGCACATCTGCCGACCACCGGGCGCGCGCTCTGCGTCGCCGACGGCGAGGGGCGGAACGCCGTCTGGCTGGCCGAGCGTGGCATTGGTGTCACCGCCTTCGATGCGTCTCCCGTTGCGGTGGAAAAAGCCCGTCGCCTTGCAGCCGATCGAGGACAGAACGTCGAGTTCCAAGTGGCGGATGCGGAAAGCTTTAACTGGCCCGACGCTGCCTTCGATGTTGTCGTGGGCATCTTCATACAGTTCGCCCAACCCGCGGAACGCTTGCGGATGTTCGATGCTATGAAGCGCAGCACGCGCCCCGGCGGAATCATCCTCCTCCACGGTTACACGCCGAAGCAGCTCGAGTTCGGCACCGGCGGACCGCCCCATCCGGACCATCTCTATACCGAGCGGATGCTGCGCGACGCCTTTTCCGACTGGCGGATCGTGACCCTCGACGCCTTCGAGGCCGACCTTGCCGAGGGCACGGCCCATGTCGGCCGCTCCGCCGTGATCGACCTCATCGCCCGCCGCCCGGCCTGACGTCGCACGGCACCGTCAGGCGCACTGTCTGGCCCGGTCGATCCGGCATCAACTCAAGCGTCCCGCCGAGCCGCTCCATCGCCACAGCCACGATGGCGAGGCCGAGCCCGCTGCCCGGGCCGCTGCGGCCCCGCACGAAGCGGTCCGTCGCGATGTCACGGATCGCCTCGGGGATGCCGGGGCCATCGTCGGCCACCTCGATCCGGCAGCGATGCGTATCGCAAGCGGCGCGAACTCGGACCGTGCCGCCTGCCCCGGATGCAAGAAGCGCATTCTCCAGGACGTTGCGGATTGCCGCATGAAGCAGGAACCTCGGCACCGCCAGGTTCGCCGGTATCGGCTCGGTGACGATGCTCACTCCTCGATCTGCTGCCAGGGATGCCAGTTCTTGCTCAACCTCGGAAACGATCTCGTCGAGCCCGAAGACCTGGGCGGGCAGATGATCGCCTTCTACCGTCGTCAGCTCCAGGAGTTGCCGGACGAGGCGGTCGGTCCGGGTTACCGAGGTTTCGATTTCTTGCAATGCCGCGCTCCGCGTCGCGTCATCCTCTGCCCTGCGCGCGACCCAGG
Organism: Palleronia sp. LCG004; assembly: GCF_032931615.1. Lineage (NCBI taxonomy): Bacteria > Pseudomonadati > Pseudomonadota > Alphaproteobacteria > Rhodobacterales > Roseobacteraceae > Palleronia > Palleronia sp. LCG004. The sequence continues at coordinate 151,293 of NZ_CP136760.1, read as the reverse complement.
CCTGGGTCTTCAACCCTGCCAGCGGCGTCTTGAGCTCATGCGCGGCGAATGCCGTGAAATCCCGCTCGGTCTCCCGCCGCTTCGCAGCGCGGGCGAACAGGCCATCCAATGCGGTGCGGACCGGGCGCAGCTCCGCCGGGGCGGACCCGGCGGGGAGAGGGCTGAAGTCGCTCGCCTCCCGTTCGCGCAACGACGCGGCCAGACGGTCGAGTGGCGCGAGACCACCGGCAATGCCGATCCAGATCAGCACCGCGAGCCCCGGCAGAACGACAGCCGCAGGCCAGAGGAGCCCTCCGATCACGTCCCTCACCAGCCGGTCGCGAACCGCCACGTTGTCGCCGACCATGACCCTCACACCGAGCGCCGGATTGACCACGGTGTAGACGCGCCACCGCTCTCCGTCGATCGAGGAGAAAGCGTAGCCCGTTTCGGTACCGTCGGTCAGACGTGTCTCCGGCGCCCCGCTCGACTGACCTATCAAGGCACCTGAAAGCGACCAGATCTGGCATGTGAGCTGCCTGGAATATGTCGCGTCCTCCGCCATTGGCACTTCGAAGGCCGTTGACGCATCGGCGACGTCGATCCGACGATCGGCGAGGAGTGAGGAAACCATCCGCGCCGATTCCGCAAGTCGCGCGTCGAGCACGTCTTCCACCTTCGCGCGCGTGGAATGCTGGATCCACAGGACCGCCGACAGCCATACCGCGACCGTCGCGGCAAGAAGCGTCAGGATCAGCCGCAGGCGGATCGACATGGGCCTCCCTCCGGTGCAACGCGATAGCCCACACCGCGGACGGTCTCGATGAACCCCGCTCCGAGCTTCGCCCTCAGCTTGTGGACGTGGACCTCGACCGTGTTGCTCTCAACTTCGCCGGTCCAGCCATAAAGCCGTTCCTCGAGTTCGCCCTTCGAACGGATCGTGCCCGGACGTTCCATCAGATGATGAAGGATGGCGAACTCCCGCGCCGAGAATCGCAGATCACGCCTGTCCATGAGCCCGGTCATCCGCCCCGGATCGACCGTGAGACCGTTCCAGGCAAGGCCGGGCGCTGCACGTCCCTCGCCCCGGCGCAGAAGCGCGCGAAGCCGCGCCCCGAGCTCGTCCATGTCGAAGGGCTTGCCCATGTAATCGTCCGCCCCATGATCGAGCCCCGCGACGCGATCAGCCACCTGATCCCGCGCGGTCAGAAGGAGGATCGGCACCGCGTTCCCTGCCCGCCGTAGCTCGACGAGGAGGTCGATGCCCGATCCGTCCGGCAGCCCGATATCGAGCACCACGCCCTCGAAGCCACCGCCCGACAGCGCGACCCGCGCATCGCCGATCGTATGAACCACGTCGGCCCCGAAGCCCCCGAGACGCAATCCCACGACCAGCCCATTCGCCAGAACCGCGTCATCCTCGACGATCAATACGCGCATTTTTGAAGCCTCCGGCAGGCACAGACCGTCCGAACCTTAAGCGAGGCTTAAGACCTTGGCACGAGCCGCCGCCGATCAGGCGATCCTTCCCAGAATGGAGAAGCATCCGGTGCCCCGCATAACCACTTGTTCTCTCTTTCACGCTTCGATGTTCGGCGCAGCGATGAACTGCATGGTCTCGACGTCAGCCCGCGGCGGTGTGGCGCACCGGGCAGCAGGAACGTAAGATCGGTTGCCGCTCGCTGCCCTCAATATCCGCTCGCCTGTCGGGTCATCGCTGCAGCACGGCTTCACAGAACCGGACGTCCAAGCATCGCGCACAGTGCCAATGCCCGCCTTGCGGCATTAAACGGCCGTTCCCGATCTTGCGCGAGATGTCCGCTTTGCATTTCATCCCGCGCCGCCGGTTTTCTCATTCCCCCCAAGCGGTAACCTCATGCCCACCGTAGAGCATCTTCCGGATCGTGGGAGAGGCGAGGGAGGAGGTGAAGCCGGGGGTCGGCGCGCTGGCGTCGTTCAACCGCTTCATCTGGTCGTCGTTCAGGCCGATGCTGGCGGCCGCGATGTTGCCTTTCAGCTGCGCCGCCGTGCGTGCACCTACGAGGGTCGAGGCAACGCCCGGACGTGCCATGGTCCAGGCGAGCGCCGCCTGTGCCGGCTCGCAGCCGAGCTCGGCCGCCACCTCCCGGAGCGTGTCGAGGATCGCCCAGTTGCGGTCCGTGAACTTGCTGTCGCCGAACGGATTGGCACCGCTCAGCCGGCCGGTATCGGCGGTATCGTCGCGTCTGTATTTCCCCGTCAGAAACCCTCCGGCCAAAGGGCTCCAGGGCATGACGCCCATCCCGCCCTCCCGCGCGGCGGGAAAATGCTCTGCCTCGACCTCGCGCGCGACCAGCGAGTATTCGAGCTGCATCGCGATCGGGCCCGGTACCCGGCGTTCGGAGGCGATCGTCGCGGCCTTCATCGCGACCCAGGCGGGCACATCGGAGAAGGCGTAGTGACGGATCTTGCCGGCGCGCACGAGGTCGCCCAGCGTCTGCACGATCTCTTCGACCGGCGTGACGCCGTCCCAGATGTGCATCCAGTAGAGGTCGACATAGTCGGTGCCGAGCCGCTTCAGCGACGCGTCCAGGGCGCGATGGATGTTCTTCGATCCCGCTCCACCGGCATTGGGATTGCCCCCGCCGCCCTCCTTGGCGGTCAGCGGGCTGCTGGACCCGTTGAAGCCGAACTTGGTGGCCAGAACGATGTCGTCGCGGGACCCGGTCTCGTGGATGAACTTGCCGACCAGCTCCTCGCTGGCACCGCTGGAATAGATGTCTGCGGTATCTACGAAATTGCCGCCCGCGTCGCGATAGGCCTGAAAGATCTCGCGCGACGCCGCCTCGTCGGCATTCCACTCGCCGGGGCCGAAGGTCATCGTGCCAAGGGACAACGGGCTGACCACCAGGCCGGAGCGGCCGAGAGCGCGGAAATTCGTGAGGGACATAAGGTGTTCCTGAGTTTCATATCGGTCGTTATATATTTACATGCGGATCTTGAGCGGTGAGGTCAACCGGTTTACTAACGATTGCTATGGAAAGCCCCTCTGAGCCACGCCGCAAGACCGGCCGCCCCTTGTCGTTCGATCGAGATGATGCCCTCCGGAAGGCGATGCTTGCGTTCTGGGAAAGCGGCTACGAGACGACCTCGATCAGCGATCTGACCGCCGCGATGGGCGTGACCGCTCCCAGCATCTACGGGGCGTTCGGCGACAAGAAGCGGTTATTCCTCGAAGCGTTGCGGCTCTATGCGGGCGATCCGCGCGATCTTGAGAAGGCGATGGATCTTGCCCCGACCGCCCGGGATGCCGTCGCGGGCATGATCGAGAATGCGGCGAGGCTCTTCACCAGCGACGCGACACCGCGGGGATGCCTGCTCGCCAGTGCCGCGGCCACCGGATCGAAGGGGGCCGCGGACGTGCGACAGGCCGCGGCCGGGGAGCGACGCGCCATTCGCGGCGTCATCGTCGCACGGATCGAGCGCGACATCAAACAGGGACTGCTGCCAAAGGCAACGCAGTCGGAGGTGCTGGCCGATCTCGCCCTTGCCGTGACGCAAGGCATGTCAGTCCTTGCCCGGGACGGTGCCGATCGAGAAACACTGCTGAAGGTCGCACATGCGTCGATGACGGGCTGGCCCCATCCGAAGGGTTGAGGACCAAGACCGCGAGAAGCCGATAATCGTTTCTATCGCAGCGTTAATCAGAGAGGGCTCGAAGCGGACTTCACGCAGCGCAGCGAATGGAAGGCCCGTCGAAAGGGTAACGTGTCGGGCCGCCCCAAAGCAGACATCAGAAGGGCGTTGTTGCGCAACTCATGAATGAGGCATGATGCCCCTTTCCCCGTCAGCGTTATACCACAAAGACGATAGCGGTGCCGAGCGCATTGCAACAATTGATGAGGGCGATGCGGATCTGGATTTCGGCGGTTTGCCGGTCCGCGCCTCTTGCGGCGATGCGCTAACAGAAAGCCTAGAGGCACCGCGTTTTCGCCTCGATCCGGCTCCGGTCATGGTATCCGGTCCTTCCACAGCCCGGCAGGCGCATCCGCAGGATGCTGGCGATGGGAGCTTCCAGAACGCCCTGTCATAATGCCGGGTGATGCGAAGGGTTTCGTTGCGGATGATTGCCGCCGGGCAGTCCTCTTTCCACGGGCGCTCGTTCTTGCGGATAGGGATGATAAGGCGTGGTCTGACGGTCGATGATGGCGGCGCGGCAACGGCGCGTGCCATACGCTCCATGCAGTGCCCGGCAGGCGATTTGCTGCGCAAATCTGCCGAGAAAGGGCAGTCGCGGTGCCGATCTCTTCGCCTTCGTGGATCTGGTTGAGAAATTCTGGTAAGATTGGGACTGTCATCATTGTTGCTAAAAGTGAATTCCATGGCGCGGATTTCAAACGGCGCGGCATCCATGACAAGATGCACCTTGCGCCATCAACGAGAGCCTTTAACGCCGTGCTTGAGCGCCTGCCGCTTTCCATCGCCCAGAAACTCGAGGCCGGTACTTTCAGCCAGCAGCTTGAGGACGCCATCGGCGCGTCTGTACAGGATCTGAATGGCGAGCGTCTTCTTCCGACGGCCGAGCGTCGTGTAGTCCGGCACCGCCCAGGCCCGCCAACTTCGGAAGGCCGGCGACCATTCCGATCGTTTGCCGGAGAGGCAGCTTGAACAAGACCTTGATGGTCAGACCGAATTGGATCGCAGCATTAGAGAACAACGCGGGGCGACTGGGCTGTCGTCGTGCGGCGCGAGCCACATCATCTCCTTGTCCAGCCAGATCAGTAGCGACCCGCGCTTGCGAAGCGAAGCCGTGTAGCTGGACCATTTCGTCGTGCGACAGCGGGCGGGTGCAGGCTGGCTCATGCACGCCGTCGAACCGCATGAATTCACGATGTGAATCCTTCGAAGACAGAACTCTGCAACCACTCCGTGTCATAGACACCATTGGCGATCACTGACCTGATTTCTTCGCCAATCGAGATCTGGCCAAGCAGGTCGGGCCGGACCGGTGCGTCACCAATCTGACTCCCGGTGATCTGGACGGCGCGGAACTCCTGCGTTTTCTCATCTATCCCGAGGCGGATCTTGCGCCACATACGCCATATGGGGCCGCCATGCTTGCGAGCGTGCCATTCGCCCTCAACCTAGGTCCCGGTACTGTCCATCGCCCGGCAGGGTCATGCGCAACATGATCACGAGAGGGGATCGGCACAACCAACCCTTGGAGCCACGATATAGGATGCTGAGGGCAACGGCCTTCCGGCGGTGGCTCAACGTGCTGAAGTCGGGTACCGTTCAGGCGCAAAAGGCTCTCGACAAACCAGGTCGTCTGCGAGAGCGCCGTGCCGAACAGCACCTTTATCAAAAGGCAAGTCCAGATGGCGGCATCATTATAAGTCCGCTGTAGGCCCCGCCCGCCTGTTGGCGTGGCCTTTCAGCTCATCCAGGGGTCAAACCAGATCGTCAGCGACCACCGGCTCATGAGCGCTGCAGGCAGGCAGGCAGGCCAGCCCATGGTGTTGCGCAGCGGATGCCGGGACGGGATGCGCTCCTCAAGATCGACATAGCTGAGCAGCAACCCCGTCACCTCGTCCGATCCGCGCATCGCTACCTCCGTCATACCGTGGTGGCGATGAATCACCTTCCGCAATGCGCGTCGCGAACCGATTTTTTTCAGGAGCCTGCCAGGAGGCATGGCCCCGTGGAAAGGTCCGCGCCGGGAATGCGCGAACCTTCATATGTCAAGCGCGGTAGTCGCTGCCCATCCCTTCGATCGAGCGCAGGTGGGCGTCCCACTCGAGTTGCAGATCGCCGTCTTCCTCGTTCATCTGCGTGTATTGCCCGTGGACCTGCGCGGCGATGCTCTCTTCGACCATGCGGAGCGGGCGCCCCGAGGATGTCGCTGCCACCTGGATCTCGCAGGACCGTTCCAGATAGAACATGTTGGAGAACATCTCGGCCGCAGTTCGCCCGGTCGCGATCAGCCCGTGATTGCACAGCACCATGACCGGGTGGTTGCCGAAGTCTGCCACGATGCGCTCGCGCTCTTCGAGGTCGAGCGCGATGCCTTCGAAATCGTGGTAGGCTGTGCGGTTGTGGAATTGCAGCGAAATCTGGTTGAGCGGCAGCAGCCCCTCTTCCATGCACGACACTGCCACCCCTGCGCGGGTATGGGTGTGCATGATCCAGGCCGCGTCATGCCGGTGCATGTGGACCGCCGAATGGATCGTGAACCCCGCCGGGTTCACCCGGTGCGGGCTGCCGTCGACCTTGTTGCCGTCAACGTCGATCTTGACCAGCGACGAGGCGGTGATTTCTTCCCAACGCCAGCCGTAGGGATTGATCAGGAAATGCCCATCCTCTCCCGGCACGCGGGCGGTGATATGGGTGTAGATCAGATCCGTGAATTTATGCAACGCGGCCAGGCGATAGCAAGCGGCCAACTCTTCGCGGGTCTGTTTCTCTTCAGGAGACATCTTTGTTCTCTTCCTCAATTGCGCTGGCCGACAGACCCGCCGGCGCCGGGCGCATCGCGCCCGGCATGGGCCGCAGCCAGGGTTTCGAGCGCCTCCGCCACCGCCGGCTCCGGCGGGCAGGCGCGACGGGTGTTCAGATCGGTATGCAGCATGAGCGTTTCGATGGTGGCCACGAGGCTGCCGTCTTCCTTCAGAATGCGGTGAAAGAGCTTCATCGTCTTGCCTGCCCCGTCGAGCACCTGCGTGGTCGCCGTCAGCACCGCCCCCCGATGCACCTCATCGAGGTACCGAATGCGGGTGTCTACGGTGAAGAAGCTCTTGCCGCTGGCAACGTAGGCATCGTCGGCACCCACCAGCTTCATCATGCCGTCGGTGGCCCAAGTGCCAAGCTCGAGATAGGCGGCCTCGTTCATGTGACCGTTATAGTCGGTCCAGGTCACCGGCACGGCGCGGCGCTGCGTGACCGGCAGTCCATCGATCTCGCCGCCGGTGTCCAACCTCTCCTCATGCGCGGTGATCACGCCCCCTGCGCCGCTGCCGGTGCGGCGCAGGCCCCGCAGGGTGGCGACCAGGTTGTCGTCGCGCAGGGTTTCCATCTGGGCGATGGTCATATGGCCGGACTGCGCGTCCGACTGTTCACTTATGGCCTGCACCAGCGCGGCGTCGAGATCGGGCACATCGGTGAGCTTGGACCAGGGCCAGTGCAGCGAAGGGCCGAACTGCTCCATGTAGCTGGCCATGCCTGCCTCGCCGCCTGCCAGACGATAGGTCTCGAATAGGCCCATCTGTGCAAGTCGCAAGCCGAAGCCCATGCGCATCGCGTCGTCGATCTGCTCGGTCGTGGCGATGCCGTCCTTGATCATCCACAGCGCCTCGCGCCAGATCGCTTCCTGAAAGCGGTTGCCGATGAAGGCATCGATCTCCGTCTGCATCTCCAACGGATACATGCCGATGGACTGCACCACGGGCAGAGCCTTGGCGCGCAGCTCCGGCGCGCCGGTGATCTCGGCCAACGGCAAGAGGTAAACCGGGTTGAACGGATGGACCACGACCACCGGCGCGCCGTTCGCCGCAAGGTCGGACGCCTTGAAACCGGAGGTCGAGGAAGCGATGAACCCGCCCTCGGGAAGATGCGCGGCGATCTGGTCGTAGACCTTGTGCTTCAGCTCCAGCCGCTCGGAGACGCTCTCCTGCACCCAATCGGCTCCCTGCACGGCCTCATCAAGCGTCGCGCAGAAGCTCAGCGTTCCCGCTGGCGGCAAAGCCCGGTCGTAGAGCGCGGGCAGCGAGGCGCGGGCCCGGTCGAGCACCGCGCCGATCTTGCGCGCAGCCTCCGGGTCGGGATCGAACACCGCAACGTTCCAGCCGTTCAGCAAGAACCGCGCCGCCCAGCCGCCGCCGATGACGCCGCCCCCGATGATCGCTGCTGTCCCGACTGGCGGGGTCATGCAGGCACCGGCATGTCACGCTTCACGAGGCCAAGCTGGTCGCGGACCTCCTGCGGGCCCATCGGCGAGGCACCCATGTTGGCAAGGATGTTCCCCGCTTTCTCGACGAGCTGCGCATTGGTCGCCATGACACCGCGTTCGAGATAGAGGTTGTCCTCGAGACCCACCCGCACGTTGCCCCCGGCAAGGGCTGCGGCGGCCACATAGGGCATCTCGTCCCGGCCGAGGCTGAACGCCGACCAGGTCCAGCCGGCGGGCACGTTGTTGACCATCGCCATGAAGGTGTTCATGTCCCCCGGCGCGCCCCACGGGATACCCATGCAAAGCTGCACCAACGCGGGATCCGCCAGCACGCCGTCCTTCACCAGCTGCTTGGCGAACCAGAGGTGTCCGGTGTCGAACGCCTCGATTTCCGGCTTGACGCCAAGCTCGGTCATCATCCGGCCCATGGCCCGCAGCATCTCGGTGGTGTTGGTCATCACGTAATTGCCATCACCGAAGTTCATCGAGCCGCAATCGAGCGTGCAGATCTCGGGAAGGCAATCGCGGATATGCGCCATGCGCTCGGTCGCGCCCGCCATGTCGGTATTGGCGGCGTCCAGATCTATCGGGCGCTCGACATCGCCCAAGGTCAGATCCCCCCCGGTCCCGGCGGTTAGGTTCAGCACCATGTCCACCTCGGACGAACGGATGCGGTCCGTCACCTCGCGGAACAGCGCCACGTCGCGGCAGGGCGCTCCGGTTTCGGGGTCGCGGACGTGGCAATGCACCACCGCCGCGCCGGCCTTGGCGGCATCGATGGCGGCGTCGGCGATCTCTTTCGGCGAGCGCGGCACGAGCCGGCTCTTGTCCTGCGTGGCCCCCGCTCCGGTGATGGCGGCGGTGATGAAGGGCTTGCGGTTCATTTGCAGGGTCATCTGATCTCCTTACCGGCCCTTCCAGACCGGATCTCGTTTTTCGGCGAAGGCGCGTGCGCCTTCCTTCTGGTCCTCGGAGCGGTAGAGCTTTTCCACCGTCTCGAACTGGCTGGCGTTGATGCGGTTGAGTGCGTCCTGAAACTTCATGTTCTCCGCCTCGCGCGCGATCTCCTTGATCGCGGCAAAGACCAGCGGCGGACCGGCGGCCAGCTCGTCGGCCATCTTGCGGGCCTCGGACATGAGATCGGCGGCGGGGACGATGCGGTTGACCAGCCCCCAGCGATGCGCTTCCTCGACGTCGAACCAGCGCCCGGTGAAGAGCAGCTCCATGGCGATGTGATAGGGAATGCGCTTGGGCAGCCTCAGCGTCGCCGCATCGGCCACGGTGCCCGAATTGATCTCCGGCAGGGCAAAGCTGGCGTGATCCGCGGCAAGGATGATGTCGGCACCGATCGCAAGCTCCAGCCCGCCGCCGCAGGCGATGCCGTTCACGGCGGCGATCACCGGCTTGTTGAGGCCACGCAGCTCCTGCAACCCGCCGAAGCCGCCCTTGCCATAGTCGCCGTCGGCTCCCTCGCCCTCGGCGGCGGCCTTGAGGTCCCAGCCGGGGCAGAAGAACTTCTCGCCCTGCGCGGTGAGGATCGCCACGCGCAGCTCGGGGTCGTCGCGGAAATCGGTGAAGATCTCGCCCAGCTCTCGTGAGGTCGCCATGTCGATGGCATTGGCCTTGGGCCGGTTCAGCGTGACTTCGAGCACCGCGCCGCGGCGCTCGGTTAGAACGTTCTGGGTCATTCTTCCATCCTGATCAGGGCATCCGCCGCCACCGCGTCCGTCGCGCGGCAGATGAGCGGGTTGATTTCGATTTCGTGCAGAGCACCGGCGTGCTGCTGCACCAGCTGTTGCAGCGCCATGGCCGTGTCGATCACCGCCTCGATATCGGCACCGGGACGGCCCCGGTAGCCGGTCAGCAGAGGCGCGGTGCGAAGGCTATGCAGCGCCGCCGCGATGTCCTCGCGTGCGGCAGGGATCAGCACCGAGGCGGTGTCGCGGATCAGCTCGGTCAGGATGCCGCCCAGCCCCAGCGTCAGCACGAAGCCGTGCGCCTGATCGCGCGTGACGCCGATGATCAGTTCGGCCACGGTGCCGGTGATCATCTCCTCGACGAGGAAGTTCTCGGCGGGCATCTTCGCGGCGGCCTCGGTAACCGCCTGCGCGCTGGAAAGGTTCAGCACCACGGCCCCGGCTTCGGTCTTGTGGGCGATGCCCTCGCCCTTGAGCACCACCGGGAAGCCGATCCGCGTTGCGGTCTCCGCGGCCTTGTCGGCCTCACCGGCGCGCCCCGACCCGGGAACGCGCACACCGAAGCCTTGCAACAGCGCCTTGGCCTCGGCCTCGGAGAACACCCGCGCCGCGCCGCGGCCATTCACCGGCAGAGTCACGGGATCGGCACGCGCATTGCTCCGTCCCGGCCCGGTAACGGCAGCCCGGATCGCACGCAGCGCGTCCCCCATGCCACAAAGCGGGACGATACCCATCTCGAGCGCCTTCATCGCCACCGGCTCCGGCAGCCCCTCGGAAAGCAGCGAGACCAGCGCCATCGGCGTGCCCGTCATCTCGCGGGTCTTCGCAACGGCACGCAGGACCTGATCGTAATCGGGCGCCTCGAAACGGTCGTCGCGGGGATAGTCCACCACGACGCAGCCAAGCCCGAGCTCCGCTGTGCAAAGCGCCGTGAAGGTCGCCGTCAGCGCCTCTTCATCGCCCCAGATATAGGTATTGTAATCCAGCGGATTGGCGAGCGCGACCTTGGGCCCGAGCGCCGCGCGCAGGCCGGTTTTCTGTGTATCGGTCAGCGCCGGGTAGGTGACCCCCGCGATTTCGCCCATATCCGCCATCAACGACGCCTCGCCTCCGGAACAGGAGGCCGAAGCAATCCTCGCAGAGCGCAGTCCGCCGGTGACATGCAGGATCTTCAGCGTCTCGATCAGCTCGGTCGGCGTGTCTACCTGTGCGATGTCCAGCCGCCGCAAGAGCGCCCGAGCACCCGCGTCCGAGCCGGTGAGCGAGGCCGTGTGCGACACTGCCGCAGCCTGCGCTTGCTCGGACGCACCGACACGCAGAGCGACGATCGGCTTGCCCAGTTCGGCGGCACGGCCGGCCAGCGCCTCGAAGGCAGGCAGATCGCTGATCCCTTCGATGTGCAGGCCGAGCGCGGTGATGCGCGGATCTTCAAGCAGCGCAATCCCGAGATCCGACATCGAGGTTTGCGCCTGATTGCCGGCCGCGACCACGGTGGCGAGCGGCAAGCCGCGCCGCTGCATGGTCAGGTTGATGAGCACGTTGGAGGACTGGCCGATCACCGCCACGCCGGTCTCGACCCGCGACATGCCGTGCCGATCGGGCCAGAGCGCCATGCCGTCCAGCGCATTGACGATGCCATAGCAATTCGGCCCCAGAACCCGCATCTCTCCGGCCGCCTCTACCAGCTGCGCCTGAAGCGCGTCGCCATCGACAAGCTCGGAAACCGCCTCCGAGAAGCCGGCGGCGAAACAGACCGCACCACCGCATCCCATGGCTGAGAGCTCGCGCGCCATGGTCACCGTCAGCTCCCGGTTGACGCCGATGAAGGCCGCGTCGGGCACGTCCGGCAAGGAGGCGAGGTCCGGATAGGCGGGCAACCCTCCGACCTCGGATTTCTTCGGATGCACGGGCCATATCGGCCCGGTGAAGCCGGTGGCACGGCACTGGCGCACCACCGCCTCGCACCATGTGCCGCCACCGATCACGGTGACGGCCTTCGGCGAGAAGAACCGGCCCAGTGGCGACATGGCTCAGGCTCCCAGCGGCCGGAAAATCTCCCGGCTGATGATGTGGCGCTGGATCTCGGACGTGCCGTCCCAGATGCGCTCCACCCGCGCGTCGCGCCAGAAGCGTTCGATCGGCAGTTCGTCCATCAGACCCATGCCGCCGTGGATCTGCAACGCCGCATCGGTGACGCGGGCGAGCATTTCCGAGGCATAGAGCTTGGCCGACGCGATCTCGCGGTTTGCGGGCAGCCCCTGGTCGAGACGCCAGGCGGAGGCGAGGGTCAGCCAGTCGGCGGCGTCGATCTCGGTGATCATGTCGGCGATCTGGAAGCTCACGCCCTGGTACTTGCCGATGGGCTGTCCGAACTGCTTGCGCTCGGCGGCATACTGCACCGCATGGTCATAGACCCGGCGCGCCCGACCGACGGAGTTGGTCGCAACGGTGATACGCGTGGCATAGAGCCACTCGTTCATCACATCGAAGCCGCCATCGACCTCGCCCAGCACCTGAGCGTCCGACAGACGGCAGTTGTCGAAATAGAGGATCGAGTTCTGGTAGCCGCGGTGCGACACCGAGTTGTAGCCACGGGCGATCTCGAAGCCCGGCGTTCCGCGGTCTACGAGGAAGCAAGTGATGCGCTTTTTCGGTCCGCGCGGTGTCTCGTCGACGCCGGTGGCGACGAAGACGATGACAAAGTCCGCGTGCTCTGCGCCGGAGATGAAGTGCTTGGAGCCGTTCACCACCCAGTCGCCACCGTCGCGCACGGCCGAGCATTTCATGCCCCGCACGTCCGAGCCGGCATCGGGTTCGGTCATCGCGAGCGCATCCATCTTCTCGCCGCGCACTGCGGGCATCAGGTACTTCTCGACCTGGTCACCCTTGCAGGCCATCAGGATGTTCTGCGGGCGCCCGAAGAAATGGGTAAGCGCCATCGAGCCGCGGCCAAGCTCGCGCTCGACCAGCGCAAAATCGACGTGGGACAGGCCCGGGCCGCCGACGCTCTCGGGAAAGTTCGAGGCGTAAAAGCCCAGATCGAGGCACTTCTGCTTGATGTTCTGCGCGATCTCGGCGGGCACCTCTCCGGTGCGCTCGACCAGCGACTCGTGTGGGTAGATCTCCTTCTCGACGAAACTACGGACGGTGGAGACGATCATCTCCTGTTCTTCAGTCAGTCCAAAATGCATGAGTCACACTTTTCTTTTGTGCGGAAGGTCCGGGGTGGGTTCGGTCCGCGCCGGGGCTGCCGGCGCGGGAATGGGGCGGGATCAGCGCGAGCGTTCCTTGCGCATCAGCATCGCGGCGCGGACGGCGACCAGCAGGGTCACCACGCAGATCAGCAGCACCGAAAGCGCGGCGATCGAAGGATCGACGTTGTCACGCAGTCCCATCCACATGCGGCGCGGCAGGGTGATCGTCTCGACCGAAGTGATGAAGAGCGTCACGCCGATCTCGTCCCAGCTGAGCAGGAAGCACAGGAAGAACGCGCCGATCAGGCCGAAGCGGATGTTGGGCAGGATGACCCCGAAGACGCGGGTCGGTACGTTGGCCCCCATCGACTGGGCGGCAAGGTCCATACGCCGGTCGAGCTGGCTGAGCGAGACCATGATCACCACCACCGCGTATGGCACGACCATGACCATGTGCGCCAGCACTACGCCGCCGAGCTTGTCGTAGGCGATGATGTCGTTCCAGCGGGCCATCTTGTTGAGGAAGAAATACAGCGTCAGCGAAGACACCACGGGCGGTGCCACCATCGGCAGCAGCACGAAGCCGGTCATCAACCCCGCACCGCGAGGGCGCAGCATCCAGATGCCGATGCAGAAGGCCGCCGCCAGCGCCACCGCTAGGAAGCTGGCCAAAAGGCCGACCTGCACCGATGTCAGAAGGCTCTGGCCCCACTCTGCGTCTTCGAAGAGCGCGGCGTAATGCCGCCAGGACCAGTCGCCATCCGGCAGCGAAAGGTAACGCCGCGAAGTGAAGCTGACCGGGATCACCGCGATCAGCGGCATCAGCAGGAAGACCGCGACGAGGCCCGAGAGGAGCGTGGCGATGACGCCGGGACGAAGCCTGTTCATTTCGCCATCTCCCCGTAGCGGCGCATCAGCACGTAGAGGATGCCCCCGACCCCGAGCATCAGCACCACGCTCATCGCGGCGGCCATGCCCCATTGCGGGATCTGGAAGATCCAGAGATAGATCAGTTCTGCCACCAGCACCGACTGTCCGCCGCCCAGCAGCGCGGGCGTCACGTAGAAACCGATGGAGAAGACGAAAACGAGCAAGGTCGCGCCTAGGATGCCGCTGGAGGTCATCGGCAGGAAAATCTGCCAGAAGATCCGCAGCCGCGAGGCGCCCATGCCGTCGGCGGCGGTCAGCACGCGTTCATCCACGTTGCGCATGGCCGTGGCGAGCGGGAAGACCGCGAAAGGGATCAGGTAGTGCGACATACCGACGACCACGGCAAACTCGTTGCGGGTCATCTGGATGGCGCTGTCGATCAGGCCCATATCCTGCAGCCAGGTGTTCAGCAGGCCACGGTTGGACAACATCGACAACCACCCGAACGCGCGGCTGAGCACCGAGATCCAGAACGGGATCATGATGCAAAGCTCGGTGATCGAGCGCACCAGCGGCGAGCCCCGCACCCAGAGCAGTGTGATGACGTAGGCGCAGCTCACCGACACGGCGGTGACCAACACGCACAGGCGCAGGGTCCGCCAGATTACGCCAGTGGGTAGATCCTCGGTCAGCACACGGCTGTACTGGGCCAGCCCTGGATCAGGGTCGGTGAAGCTCAGCTGCACGATCCCCAGAAACGGCAGCAGGTAGCTGACACCGAGGAACAGCAGCACGGGACATATGAGAAAGAGAAAGGCGCGCATGGGGTCTCCGGTCCGCCGCCCGGGTCAAGGGCGGCGGTCGTTGAAAATCAGGCGGAGGCGTTGATCAGGCCGAGATGATCTGAAGATAGGCGTCGAGCGCGGCGCCGTAGTTTTCTTCGTACCAGTCGGTGTCCAGAGCGATCTGTTTCGGCCTGTTCTCGGGGTCCATCGCGTTGAAGCGGCGCTCGTCCTCGGGGATCAGCGCATCGGCCGCCGGGTTCGACGGCGCGTTGCCGAGCATCTGGAACAGGACCACCTGACGCTCTGGGTCCTGCGTGGCGGCGATGTAGCGCATCGCGGCCTCGGTGCCGCCGGGGTTACCCTTGAGCACGCCGATCCCGCCCGGCCCGATGATGCCGTCCTGCCAGGTGAAGGTGATCTCGCCCTCGGTGTCCTTGTGCAGCAGGCTTGCGCGGGTGTTCCAGATCAGCGCCATCGACACGTCGCCGTTCAGCAGCAGCGACTGGCTTTCGGCACCGCCGCCCCAGAAGGCGCCGATGTGCTCCTTGAAGCCGTCGATCTTGGCATGGGCACGCTCGAGGTCGAGCGGATAGAGATCCTCTGGCGCCACGCCATCGGCCAGCAGAGCCGCTTCCCACATGCCCGCGCCCCACTTGTACATGGATCGCTTGCCGGGGAACTTCTCGGTGTCGAAGAAATCGGCGATCGAGGTGGGCGGCTCGTCGAACTGCGTCGCATCGTAGGCGATGACGTAGCTGTAGAAATAGCAGGACGAGCTGTATTCCCAGCCGAAGCCCTCACGCTGCTTGGATTCGTCAACGATGTCGTAATCGATGGGCTCCATCAGCCCCTTGCGTCCAAGCGCCTGCGACGTGAACGGATCCGCGTCCACGAGGTCCCAGGACGGGTTGCCGCCCTGTACCTGCGCAGTGATCGCACCCTCGGTCGGGCCGGAGCCGTCGTAGAGTACCTCGATACCGGTCTCTTCGGTGAACGGGGTACCGAAGGCCTCGTCCATCGCATCGAGTGCATCGCCGCCCCAGTTGACAAAAACCAGCCGGCCGTCCTGCGCCTTTGCCGCGCCCGCGCCGAGCGCGGTGGTGCCCAGCAGAGCCGCAAAGCCCTGCAGCATCTGGCGGCGCGAGATTTGCCCCTTGGCGGCGCGTTCTTTCAGGATCTCCGCAAGGTCGTTCTGAAAATGAGTGTTCATTAGTCTTACCTGTTGCGTTTTATTATCCGGGTCTCGTCGTCCCGAGGCGACCTGCGCCGCCGGTCGGGGATTTGTCGTGTGACCGAAGTCAGATGGCGAAGCTGTCGCCGGTGTTCCATGCCACACGAAGTTCGGTGCCAGGATCGGGCGGCGGCACTCCGGGGCCGTTGTCGAAATAGAGCATCAGCTCTTCACCCGCCCGGGTTTCCAGCAGCAGCCGAGATTTCGAGCCGAGATAGACCCGGTCGCGCATCGTTACCGGCAGCTGGTTGGTGTCAGTGTCAGTGGCAAGGCGCATGTGTTCGGGGCGGATCGCCAGCGTGTCGAAGGCACCCGAATTGGTTGGCAGCTCGATCGGCGCGCCGGAAAGACCCGCAAGCGACAGGATGTTGATGTCACCGAGGAATTCCGCGGTGAAGCGGTTGGCGGGGCGCTCGTAGACCTCGGCCGGTGTGCCGATCTGTTGCAGCTCACCCTCGTTGAAGATCGCCACGCGGGACGACAGGGCCAGCGCCTCTTCCTGGTCGTGAGTGACGAAGACGAAGGTCGTGCCCAGCTCGCGGTGCAGGCGGCGTAGTTCTTCCTGCATCTGCCCGCGCAGGTTCTTGTCGAGGGCAGAGAACGGCTCGTCAAGCAGCAGCACCTTGGGCTCGTAGGCCAGCGCCCGGGCCAGTGCGACCCGCTGCTGCTGCCCGCCAGAAAGCGCCTTGGGCTTCTTGTGGGCGTGACCGTCTAGGCCGACCATCTCGACCATCTGCGCGACGCGGTTGGCAATATGCGACTTGCTGCGCTTCTGCACCCTCAGCGGGAAGGCAATGTTCTCGGCCACGGTAAGATGCGGAAACAGGGCATAGCCTTGGAACACCATGCCGAAACCGCGCTGGTTGGCCGACCAGGTGGTCATGTCCTGCCCTTCGAGAAACAGCTGGCCCGAAGTCACCGGCTCGTATCCGCCAAGCAGTGTGAGGAAGGTGGTCTTGCCCGAGCCCGATGGACCGAGCAGGGAGAGAAACTCGCCTTCCGAGACCCCGAGGGAAACATCTCGCAAAGCGTGGAACTTCCCGAATTTTTTTCCGACCGAACGTGTTTCGATCTGCGTTGTGTCTGACACAATCGCCTCGCTCTTCATTCCTGTCCGTTGTGGTCTAAGGGTGCGGGGCGAAGAGGTGAACTGCAAATGAAACTCGTTCAGAGCCGTGACAAATTTCCTTTGTCACACCCTGCGAGGGGAGCTGAGCCTGCTAAATTCTACCCTTGATTTCAGCCACTTATGAAACTCTTCAACAATGGGATTTTCGATATTTTCCTTGGGTGTGCAAACGAAATAACCGGTGTCTGCGTGCAAAGAAGCCGAGAAAGGTCGCATCAGACGCCCTTCGCGCAGATCTTTTCCCCAGAGAACCGTATCGCCGATGGCGATCCCCTCCCCGGCTAGAACCGCCGTATGGACGATGTTCATGTCCGAGTAGCAGATGCCGCGCCGGGCATCCTCGGACGGCAACCCCGAGAGGGCCATCCAGTCCTCCCAGTCGGTGAAATCGGTGATGTGCAACAGTGTCGCTTGCTGCAAGATGCGCAGGTCGTTGAAACTCTCGAACCGGCTGAGATAGGCCGGGCTGCACAGTGGCGTGAACTCGACCGCGAAGAGCGGCTCGGTCCTGAGGTTGGCGCGCGGCTCGTGCCCGAACGTGATGAAGGTGTCGATCTCGGGATTGGTGGTGTCGGCCATCTTGTGTGAGCTCAGCACGGTCACCACCACGTCGGGATGCTCGGCGATGAAATCGCCCAGATGCAGACACAGCCAGCCATCGGCAAAGCCGGGTGTGGCGCTGATCGTCAGCGAGCCGGTCAAACCCTCCTGCGCCACCCGCGCGGTGGAGGTGGCGATCATGCTGAGCGCACGGCGCACGTCCTCGGCATAAGCACGGGCGCGGGGCGTGATTTCGGATTTGTTGCCGGTGCGTTCGACAATTTTGAAACCGAGATCGGCCTCGAGCAGCCGCAACTGGTGGCTGATCGCGCTGCGCGTAACGTTCAGCTCGGCAGCGGCACGCCAGAGGGCACCGTTGCGGGCGACACTCTCGATGGCACGCAGCGCCTGGATGGAGGGGTAGCGTTTGATGACAGGCCTCGCGCGTGGATGCCCCCGCTGGATACACCGGCGGGGGCCTGCATGCGAGCGCTCAGAGCGCCGGGAGTTGCGACTTGAGAAAGTCGAAATGCCGTTCTGCCATTCCGGCATAGGTCCGCCAGCCGTCGACGGTGTTCTGCGCCACCGCATCCGAAAGCACCGACAACGGTGCGCCAGTTGACCGGGCCAGGATCAGCGTCTGCGCCGCCTTCTCGAAGAAATAGAGATCCTCGAAGGCCGCCGCGACGGTCTCGCCCGTCACGGTGACGCCATGGTTGCCCATCACCAGCACGCTGTTGTCGCCCAGCGAGTCCGCCAGCCGCTCGCCCTCTTCCTCGGCATCGGCAATTCCGCCGAAGTCGAGATCATAGGACGTGCGCCCGTAGAATCGTGCGGTGTTATTGTCGATCGGCACGATGGTCGGGTCCTTCAGGCAAGCCAGCGCCGTTGCGTAAGGCGAATGCGCGTGCAGGATCACCCTTGCTTCGGGTTTCTTGCGGTGCAGCGTTCCATGCACGCACCAGGCTGACGCGTCGGGCGTACCCTCCCCCTCGACCACCCGCCCGTCACGGACATCGATCCGGAGAAGGTCCTCGGGACGGATCGTCGCGAAGTGCTGCCAGCAGGGATTCAGCAGAAACTCGTGTTCGCTGACGGCCGCGCTGAAATGGTTGCCGACCGACTCGCTCCAGCCCATCTGGTGGCAGATGCGGAAGGCCGCCGAGAGATCCTGGCGCAAAGCGTCAGTCTCCCCGACGCTCCCGGTCGTCTGGGTCAGGTCTTTCATTTGAAACGCCCCTCGCTCACCAGCGCACGGTAGGTGGACCGCATCTCGGCTCGGTCCGTGTAGGTGCCGCGCAGGTAGCGGTCGCCGCTTTCGGCCGTGTAGGCTGCGCGGCCGTGTACGATGCGGTGGTTGTCGAAGACCATGCATTCGCCAGCCTTCATCAGGAAGGTCATCATGTACTTCTCTTCCTGCAGCATCTTCCCGAAGCGGCAGAAAGCCGGGTACCAGCTGTCCAGAAGTTCCTGATCCAGGTCCGAGATGTCCAGCATGTGCTGACTGATGGTCAGGCCCGAGACCTCACCGTGCTGGTCCAGCTCGATGATCGTCTGGCGCGAGCGCATGTCGTAGGTGTCGTGTTCGCAAAAGAACGGCACCGGGGTCTCCGAGAGCACCTTGAACCCTTCGGGATCGCGCGCCCGGAAGTCGTTGGCAACGGCCACGCCATCCGCGTAGAGGCTGTTGCCGCCTTCCACCGTGTTGGCGCGGCAATGCAGGAACTGAACGCCCGGCGCGTGCTCCTCGGCGGGCGTGTCGGTGTGCAGTTCCAGCGCCGATGCGGTGTAGGCCGTGTTGGTCGGGTTGATGTGGGTCCTCACGTCGAAGTAGTCGCCGAAGAAGGTCGGGCGGACACGCCCGATCATCTCGGCGGTCTTGGTAAGACCTTCGTCGCTGTCGGGCATGTCGGTGAGGATCACGAAGCCCTCGACCAGCAGCGCCTCGATCCACTTCGCCCGCAATGCGGGGTCCGCCAGCAGCTCGGGCTGGCTGAAGCGCGGCACGTTCGGGTAATGGTCGCCGTACCACGCCCTGCGCGGCAGGTCGGCGGGATCGGGGCGGCGCTGCGGGGTCTTGTAAGCCTCGAGCCACGCCAGCGGGAATCGCGTCACGTGGTCTTCGCTTTCCCACGAAATTTCCAGAACGTCGCCGGTCACCTCGGCGGTCTTCGCCTTGGGCGCGGTATCGAGGTGGAAGATGTCGAAGCTGCGCTCGCGCGTGGAGCTGTTGAACGAGCTGGGGCAGTTGTCGCGCAGCCAGTGATAGTTGAAGTAATGAGCTTTCCCGTCGGAGAGAAGAAGCTCCAGACCCTTGTCCCTTAGGACCGGATCGGCAGCGGGGGAGGTCATGACATTCATGCGTGATTCCAGGTTATTGGAGTGAATTTGGAGGTTTCTGCAAGGAAGCATTCCACGTCTTCCTTTCCGCCAAAAGCCGGATTACCGTGAAGTTAACTTAAGTCCGGGATTAACTTGATGGATCGCCTGCCCCCATTGCGCCTGCTGACCACCTTCGAGGCCGTCGCCCGGCACGGTTCGGCGGGGCTCGCCGCCGCCCGGCTCAACGTGAGCGCGTCCGCGGTAAGCCAGACCGTCAAAGCGCTCGAGGATCATATCGGCACCTCTCTCCTCGACCGCGGCACTCGTCCCGCGCAGCTGACAGAGGCGGGCGAGCTCCTCGCGCGTGCGGTACGTGACGGGCTGGGACAGATCGCGGCGGCGCTGGAGGACATCCGGGCACTCAGCGGGCAGGACGGTGCCCAGCTGACAGTGTCCTGCACATTGGGCATGGCCACCTATTGGCTGATGCCACGCCTGCCTGATTTCTACGCCGCGCACCCGGATGTGACCGTGAACGTACAAGCTCCGGCAACCGACCTGCCGCATCTGTCCCCCGGCGTCGACGTCGCCATCCGCTACGGCACCGGCGGCTGGAGCGAGGGCACGACGGTGAAGCTGTTCGACGAACGCGTCTGCCCGGTGGCGGCACCCCAACTGCTCGAAAGCCTTCTCGGGAAGGGAGTTGATCTTGATGCGGCGCCACTCATTCACGTGCGCAGCCCGCACAACCAGCATTGGGCCGGCTGGGAGGAATACCTGCGCACCCGGCGGATCGAACGCAGCCGGCTGTCGGGGCAAACGTTCAACAACTATGTGCAGGCCGCACAGGCGGTCCTGGACGGGCGCGGTGTCATGTTGGGCTGGCGCTCCATTGCCAGCGGTGCGGTCCGCGAGGGGGCGCTGCGCATGTGGCCGGACGGAGAGCTTGATCTCGGCACATCCTACTACGTGACCGGACCTCGACGACCGTCGGGGCCCGCGCTGGCTTTCCTGGAATGGATTATCGGCAATGAGTGATCTGCCGCCGCCGCCCCCTCATTGCCGGGCGACGGGATAGCCACTGCAGCGAAAGTCGGCTTTACCGCCCTTCCGCCAAGCCCTCTCGGAATCACGGCAGAGATCGAGCAGTTGCGGCGAATGACAGGAAAACTCGCTCAGCGGTCATCCAAGGATGAAAAATGCTGCGCGATGCGCGAATGGCCGGTTCGATGAAGCTTCATAGCCGTACTCAGCGAAGGTCGGCTCTGGCCCGTGTGCGCAGAGCGAACAGAAAGCACTGACGTGCAGTCCGCGCCACCGCAGTCCCGTCCGGCTCTAGCGGCGGTGTGCATGCTGCCTCAACCAATGTAAGTCATTCGGCCGAGAGCCAGAGTCGTCCGAGAAATGTCGAGCGGAGCGGGCGAACGCCTCGTGTTCGCCCGCCGGGCGGCTCACTTGCCCTTCTTCTCACCCAGAGAAACTGGTTTCGCCGCGCCGGAATTGGCCGTCGCAAGAACCTTCGGGCTTTCCCGCTTCGGCTTCTTCGCTTCCTTGTTTCCGCGCTTGTTGTTGCCTTTTCCCATCACGACCTCACAGGTTGTAAAACCGGTCCGGCGACATACCGGATCGGCCGATCCTCAGGAAAATCAGGGTTGCCTGATCGAGGTCAGGGCGATGACTTTGATGAGTTGCGCAAAGTGCCACTTTCGGGCCCATCTCGCATGATTGAAGTAGGCTTCCTCTCGTGGTCTCACAAGGCAAGGGGATCGATGGCAATCGAACTTTGAACCGTGGCCGCCTGTTTCACGTATGAGCCTGCGATCGGAACAAGCACCTGTGGCGAATGTCCAGGTCGATCGGCTGCGGCGGAGCGTGCACAGTGACATGGCAGACGACAGCTCAGGGCCGCACGAAGCCGCCTGCACGGAAAAGCAGTTTTCGCCATCGTCTTTCGGTGCCTGCACCCGCTACGCTGCCTCATCGCGATGAGGGGGAGATCCAGTGGCAGATCAGATTAAACGCATTGAGGCGCGGTCTCTGACACTCGCGATGTGGGGCAACCTCGTCATGGCTGCAATGGGTCTTGGTGCAGGACTGTGGTCGAATTCCGGCGCAGTGCTGCTCGACGGTCTGTTCTCGCTCATCGGGTTCTTCGCGGCGCTCGTCGGTCGCAGGGTGGGTCTGCGCAGCGACACGCCGCCCGACCGCGACCGCCCCTTCGGCTATGCCGCGGAGGAGGCGATCTTTTCGACGTTCCGGGCCCTGTCGCTGCTGGGGCTGATCCTGTTCGCTGTCGCGAACGCCCTGCGCACGATCTTCAATACCCTCTCCGGGGTGCCGGCCGAGCCGCTGCTCTACGGCCCGATGATCGGCTATTTCATCCTGATCGGCGTGGTGTGCGCGCTGCTCTGGGTCAGTCACTTCCTCGCCTGGCGGCGCACGGGACGGCAAAGCGCGATCCTGCGGCTGGAGATGAAGGCGGCGTTCTTCGATGGCCTCATCACGGTGTCTGCGGGCGCGGGGCTCGCGGCGATCTACGTGCTTCGGGACGGCGCGCTTGCGGGCATCGCCCCGATCGGAGACTCGCTGATCGTCCTGCTGCTCTGCCTCGCAGCGGCTGTCGTCTATCTCGGTGACTTTCGTGGTGGACTGCGAGAGCTGGCATCGGCCAGTGCCCTTCCGAAACACGTCGCGACGGCGCGGCGGGCCCTGCGCCCGGCCATCGCCGAGGATGGCGGGACGCTGCGCGACCTGTCGGTGGTGAAACTCGGGCGGACGTTCCTTTTGACCGCCTACTACGATCCGGGCCGTCCGCTGATCGCCCGTGAGGTGGATGCCCTGAACCTCCGCCTGATCCGCGACGCCCGCGCGGCCCTCCCGGGCGCGGATGTGCTGCTGCTCGTCACCGAACACCCGCGACGATGGCCCGACGAGCTCGACCCCTACGGATGATCAGAGCGAGCGGCGCGCCCGGACCGCCAACGCCCCGTCCGTCAGGTCGCGCAGATCGACCATGCGAAGCTGGCCCGCTGCTGCAAGGCACCGCAAACGTCCGCTTGCGAAGGGCGGTGCCACGGCGTTCCACCGACAGCGACGGGCGGCATTGCGACAATTGAAGTCCAGAGCTGGATCAGGGCCGGGACCAGCCTCCGTATCGTCACGGCTCTGCCGCGAGCCTGGCAATCTCGGGATGGACTGTCCAACGGTAGACAGGGACAGAGGTCATTAACCTGCCGTAAAGATTTGGATCGCTCTTGCAGGCATTCTTCTCTAAGTCGGCCGTCGTCGAGCGACGCGGACATGCTCTTCTTTCGTTCAGCACCGCTTCGTGGTTCGACCCGAGGATGTCAGATCCTCCGGAGGCTGGAAGAATCCGCCGATACCTCATTCTTCCGTTTCATGGAGTTATCAACGTGAAGAGCCTCGCGATCGCCCTCATCATTTCTGCCGCTGCCGCCACCGCCGGGTCCGCCAAGACGCTGACCTACGACTTCGCCGGGAACGGCCGGACGGCGTTCGGCTTCTCCTTCGCCTCCGAGGGCGTCACCATCGATGTCACCGGCCTGTCCTACCACGCCGGCAGCTATCGGCAGGAACGCCTGACGCAGTGGGATCACGGGTTCGGAATGTCGAGCTATTGGGGCGACAGCCACTTGATCGACGGCTACGGGAAACAGGAATTCGTCGTTTTGTCCTTCTCGGAAAAGGTCGACCGCATCGACTCACTGACCTTCGACTATGTCGATCTCCATGACAGCTTTTGCCTTTATGGCCTCGACGCCGACAACAATGCCGTCCGGCTTAAGTCCACGCAGATCTCCGACCGCAAGAGCGGCAAGGTCACCTATCTGTTCGAGGAGGATTATGCGGGCAGCTATTTTGGGGTGGGCGCGCTTGGCGAAAAGGACGCCTTCAAGCTGCGCGGCTTGACCGCGACCATCGAAGACGCACCTTCGCCGGTCCCGCTCCCGGCCGCATTGCCGTTGCTCGCGGCGGGCCTCGGCGGGCTGGGAGCCGTCTCGCGCCGCAAGCGTCGTTCCACCTGAGAGCCCACGGACCGGGTCCCCAGGATTATCCTGCGGGCGGCGAGCACGCCGCCCACAACGCACACCCATGTTCGTGCAAACTCGGTTTCACGACCGTCACGCGTTTGTCACACATCCGTGATCATAACCGCGCCGAAGCGTGCCGAGAGCCACTCGCTCGCAGATCCTTGCAGGAGACGAAAGAACATGGATTGCCGCGCGTTGACGATATCGTCGGCCTTCATCTGTCTTGCCGCGCCGGTTTTGGCTGAGGAGATGAATTTCAACCGGATTGCGTCCTTCCGCGTCGCCGACAATCTGCCCGACTCCGAGAACACCTCGGCGGAGATCATCGACGTGACCGAAGACGGCATGACGTTGGTCTATACCGATAGCCCCGGCGGCTCGATCGGTTTCATCGACATCACCGAACCGGCGAACCCGAGCGCCGCGGGTGTGTTCATGCCCGAAGGTGAACCGACGTCGGTCGCCGTGATCGGCGGCCATGCGCTGGCGGGCGTGAACACCTCGGAAAGCTATACCGATCCGTCGGGCTACCTCGTCGAGATCGATGTGGCGAGCCGAGAGGAGATCGGCCGCTGCGAACTGCCCGGTCAGCCCGATAGCGTCGGCATCGCGCCCGACGGCTCGTTTCTGGCGGTGGCCATCGAGAACGAGCGTGACGAAGATCTCGGCGACGGCCGCGTCGGCCAGTTGCCCGCGGGATCGGTCTTCATGGTCGATCTGGACGATGATGGTCTGATCGAGTGCGACACTGCCCGCGTGGCGGACGTCACCGGGCTTGCCGATATCGCGCCCGAAGACCCCGAGCCCGAGTTCGTCTCGATCAACGGCGAGAACGAGGTCGTGGTGACGCTGCAGGAGAATAACCACATCGTCGTGCTATCGTCGGATGGCGAGGTCATCGACCATTTCTCGGCAGGTAAAGTGACGCTGGAGAACGTGGACACCGCCGAAGAGGGTGCGTTGGTCTTCCAGGACACGATCACCGTCGCGCGCGAGCCCGACAGCATCACCTGGATCGACGACACGCATTTCGCGATGGCCAATGAAGGCGACATGGATGGCGGATCGCGCGGCTGGACGATCTTCAGCCAGGATGGCGAGGTCGTCTACGATGCGGGCATGTCCTTCGAGAACGCCATCATCGAGGTCGGTCATTACCCGGAAGGGCGGTCCGGCAACAAGGGCGTCGAACCCGAGAGCGTCACGTTCGACGTGTTCGACGGCACGCCTTTCGTGTTCGTGGGTGCCGAGCGCGCCTCGATCGTGGGTGTCTACGACATCACCGATCCGGCCAATCCCGAACTCAGGCAGCTGCTTCCCTCGGGCATCGGCCCGGAAGGCTATGTGACGATCCCCGAGCGCAATCTTCTGATCTCGGCCAACGAGACCGACGATGCCGGCGCGCGCGCCCATGTCATGATCTTTGAATATCAGGAAGCTGCGGCGGTCTATCCGCATCTCACGTCCGCGGGCATGGACGAGCTGACCGGCTGGGGCGCAATCTCGGGTCAGGTAATGGCCGCGGACGGCACCATCTACGCGGTCTCCGATAGCTTCTACGGCATGCAGCCGACGATCTTCCACATCGATGTCAGCGAGGCACCGGCGCGAATCGTGGACGCAATCCGCGTCACGCGCGAGGGCGCGCCGGCGCAGTTGATGGATATGGAAGGCATCGCGCTGGATGGCGAGGGTGGCTTCTGGATCGCCTCCGAAGGACGCTCGGATCGCCTGGTGCCGCATGCGATCTATCATGTCGGCGGGGACGGCGCGATCGAGGACTACATCACGCTTCCGGAGGCATTGTCGGCCGTCGAGGTCCGGTACGGTTTCGAGGGCATCACCCGCGTGGACGACATGCTCTATGTCGCCGTGCAACGCGAATGGCGCGACGATCCTGAAAACCACGCCAAGGTTCTGGGTTACAATCTCGAGACCGAGGAATGGTCGGTGATCCACTACCCGCTGACCGAGCCCACAACCGGCTGGGTCGGCTTGTCGGAGATCGTGGCGCACGGGGATCACGTGTACTTCGTCGAGCGCGACAACCAGCACGACACGCGCGCCGTGACCAAGGTCATCACCCGGGTACCGATGTCGGCGATGGAGGATATGGTCGACCTGGGCGAGACGCCCGCCGTGCTGGATCCGGAGCTGGTCGTGGACCTGCTACCGCACCTGCGATCGACGGGCGGATACGTACTCGACAAAGTCGAAGGTCTTACCATCGCCGAAGACGGCACGATGTGGGTCTCGACCGACAATGACGGTGTCGACGACCATTCGGGCGAGACCATGTTCTTCTCGATCGCCGCAGAATAGACGCAAGATTTCTATGAACAGAGCCCCCGCTGTTACGTGGGGGCTCTGTTCTTGCGTGACCACGCGCTCTCGATAGCGGGTTCTTGTTGGAGTCTCGATGTACCGATTTGGCGACGCCGCACGACAGCGACTTGCGCGTCCGTGAAAGGCCGGTCGAACACAGGTTGCCCGGCTGAAGGCAATGCTTCTGCCTTTGGGGCGGAGAATATCTTCGGAAACAGGAAGATATCATGACGTCGAGCCGAGATTGGCTCTTCAGTCAGAAAGATTTGCCTCACACGGGCCGCGTGGCATCCACAACCGCACGAGGGTGCTCGCTCAGGCATCGGGCACGGTTGGGACATGCTTTTTCAACGCCAGAACATCTTCGACAGATTTTCTGTAGCGGTTGTGTGCGACCTCGTGATCGCCCTGTTCCAAGGCTTGCCGTCCCGCGTCCAGGTTCACGATCAGTCGCTCCAGGATCTCGACGGCCTCTTCAGGCAGGGAAAGAGACCCAGCCTCACCCCCGCCCTGGCTTCGACCGGTACGCGCCTTGGCGACCACCCCGGATAGGGAGGCGGCCGAGAGATCGGCCTTGGCCAGCACAGGTACCTCGCCATCGGCGCTGTCGACCGGGGCCCCGGTGATCATGGCGATGCCCGCGCCGCGCAGGCGGATGTCCTTGATCAGCTCGTGGGCCAGATCCATCCCCACCCCGTCGGGCAGCAGGTGGTCGAGCAGGACGATATCGGCTGGCCCGGTGGCGAGGTAGGCACGGGCAGTTGCGATCGTTTCGAACTCGAGGATCGTCATGCCGCTGTTCGCCGATCTCAAAAGCCGACGCAGATGCATGCGGTCGAAGGCGCTGTCCTCGACGATCACGCAGGTCAGCGGGCGACCGGGCGTGGCCTGATCCTCCGCCGGCTCCAGGGCGAGAGCTGTATAGCCCTGGGATTTCAGGAGGTCATAGAGCGCGTCACTCGCGATCGCATTGAGATAGGCACCCATGGCGACGGTCTGTCGGGAGGATCCCGATCCGGTCAGCAGGCGCTTCAGTCGGGATCCGATGTCGCTCAGTCTCATAGGGCAGCTCTTCTCTTCATCTATGGCGGTGTGCCAAAGACGCCTGATGGCGATTTCTCACCAATGAACTGTGCGCCCGGTCGAAGGCCCACCCTGCCTGTCCGGTTTGCAGTACAGCCCCGCGCAAGGCGATCGTTCGTTTCCCGATCAAAGCTCGGTGGCCGGCTAGTCCGACGCAATTCGGTCGCCGAGCGGCAGGGCGACTGCGAAAACCGCTCCGCCCCCTGCCGCGGCATTCTCGTCGACGTCGATCTTTCCCCCGTAATGCACGACGATCTTGCGCGCGATCGCAAGGCCCATGCCGCTGCCCTCGTCCTTGTCACGCGAGACCAGCTTGTGCATGGGCTTGAACACCATCTCGCGCGACTCTGCCGGGATTCCGGGGCCGTTGTCGGCCACGTGGAGGGACCACCATTCGTCTTCCACGGTGGAGGAGATCGCGAGATGCGGCGCGGTGCTTTCGTTATGCCGGACGGCGTTCTCCACGAGGATCGCGATCAGCCGCTCGAAATCGGCTTGCCCGATCTGCATCACCGCAGGTGTCAGCTGCATGTTCAGAACCACGCGGTCGGGAATACTCATGGTCTCGACGATCCGGCGGATCGCCCCGCTGGTTTCGATCGGCCCTACCTTCTGAAGCCGCCCCACGCGGCAATAGATCAAGAGACCTTCGATCATGCGGTCCATGCGATGGCTGTGGGATTTCAGAAGCGCCATGGAGAGCCGAGCCTCCTCGGGAAGATCGATCCCGGCTTCGTCCAGGTCTTCCTGGATCCAGTCGGGCAGATTGCGAATGGCGCGGACCGAGGCCATGAGGTCGTGGGAGATGCGGTAGACGATCTCGTCAAACTCGCCGTGTTCCGGGGAAACGTCCGTCATGGTTCCTCCCCGCGGATCGGGCGATCGTCGCGCAGAGGGTGCCTGAGAAGCTCGACAGTCAGCTCATTCTTCGACACCACCCGGCAGCCGCGCAGATCGCGGGCTCGGCCATGATCCGCGATGTCGGCAAGACCCGTGAGCAACGTCATGCGGCTCCCCGGGCACAGGCCTTGGTCCACCACGTCCTGCACGAACTGCGTCCCTAGCCCGTCGGGCAGGATGTGATCGACGAAGACGCTGTCGTATCGAACCGATCTCAGCAGCGTGCGAGCCTCGGACAGTCGACCCACGGCGTCCAGAACGACGGTGCCGAAAGCCTTGCGAAGCAGACGGGCAAGTGCGGCCCGGTCGAAGGCATCGTCCTCGACGTGAAGGATGCGCGGAAATGCACCGTAGGGGTGGGCGACTTCTTCCTGGACCATGCAAGCCTCCGGTGCGGACCTACCGGCGACCCTGGCCGCGCATGGTTCACAAAATCCTGTCGAACCGCGCCCGGGTCGACGGGCGCACATTCCCCTGGATCGCAGGATTAAACCCTCCTTCACCATCGCTTGGGACATATTTCCGATGCTCACCCGAGGTCGAAATATGTCGCGCCCCGCCCGGGGCAGCTTCCAGAACCGCCTGATTGTCACGGCGACGGCGACGGCGGGAATCGCCGTGCTCGCCATGACCCTGGCGGGGACGTTCGTCTCCCACCGGCTGGAGAAGCGCAGCCTGGACCGCGAGATCACCGTCCTGACGAACGCGATCGCCGCGCGGAAAGAGCAAGGAATTTCCCGGCTGATCTCGGACACGGTCATCCTGGCCAATATGCCCTCGATCAAGGGGATCGAACGCGCGGCCACGAATGGCGGTCACGACCCGCTGACCGGAGATGCAACGCGGGATTGGTTGGACCGGCTGGCAGAGGAGTTCGCCGCCTTTCATGTGATGCGGCCGGACGTCGCCAAGCTGAGCCTCCTGACTACGGGAGGCCAGGAACTTCTTGGCGTTGATCGAGCCGGGGAAAGGATCGTCCGCGTTCCCGATGATCAGCTTCTGGACATGGGCAGAGAGCGCTTGGTCGTCCGTGGCCAGGCGCTACCTCCCGGCGAGCCGGCAATCATCGAGCCAAGCTACGATCGCGAGAACGGCGTGATCAGCGAACCGCGCACGGTCATGCTCCGTATTGTCCTGCCCGTGTTCGGCGACACGGGCGATCGGTTCGGCATGGTCGTCATGAATGTTGATCTGGAACGTCACAACGCCTTGGTCTTCGGATCCCTGCACCTGACTTCCGATGTCGTGTTGCTCGATGCCGGTGGCAACAGCTACTTCTGGGATGCATCGGAACAAGCCGGACAGTTTCGCCTGAATGCGCTTCCCGATCTCGCACCGGAGATCCTTGATGCCCTCAAGACGGAAGCGTCTGCTCCCGCACAAATCCGGGCCGGCAACCGGATCATCAGTACGCGGACGGTCGAGGCTCTTCGGCAAGGCGGTCTCGACGTCAGTTTCGCTGTCATAACACCCCGCAGTGCCGTGGCCGGCAGCCATCTTGTGACGCTTACCCTGTTTGTCGCGGGGCTACTCGTCCTGCTGACCGGAACGACCCTTGCCAACCGGAGAATTCGCCAGGACGTCCGGCCGCTTCTCGATATGAATGCCAGTATACAGCGGGCGGCCTCCGAGGGGTGCCGAGCCGATCTACCTCTCGACCGGCCAGACGAGATTGGCGAGCTGGCTGGCAGTTTCGACGGTTTGATCAGCCGCCTCGATCAGCAGGAACGGAGTGCCCGGGCGATCTTCGACGGCGTAGCGGATGCCGTGGTCGTCATCCGGGAGGATGGTACCATCGTGAGCGCGAACCATGCGTTCAGCCGTCTGTTCGGTGCCGATTGGGAAACGGTCCAGGACTTCCATATCGGGGAGTTTCTCGCGAGCGAGGCATGGAGCTGGCAGAAAGACGCGATCGAGGCCTATCTCGAAGCGGATGAAATCGGTCTGACCGGGCGCGAGCGCATCCTGAACGGCTGGAATGCCGAGACCGGGGCCTTTCCCGCTGAAATGACCCTGAGTCCTATCCCGGGCCAGACGGAGCCCTTGTTCACGATCATCGCCCGCAATGTCTCCGAGCGCATCGAGCGGGAGGAAGAGCGCGAGAAACTCATCGAGCAACTGAACCTCTCGAACGAGGAACTGGGCGAGTTCGCCTATGTGGCCTCGCACGATCTCAAGGCACCGCTCCGCGCCATCGCGAGTTCGGCGGAATGGCTGGCGGAGGACCTTGCGGACAAGCTCGACGACGATACCCGTGAAACCATGGAATTCATGCGGTCACGGGTCCGGCGCATGAATTTCCTTCTGGACGACCTGCTTACCCATTCCCGGATCGGCCGATCGGGGGAGGATGTCACGTCCGAACGGGTAGCAGGGCATGTATTGGCAGACCGGCTCGCTCTTTTGCTATCCCCGCCGGATGGCGCGTCGATCTTCTACAGCGACGCGTTCCGGGCGGCGACCTTCGCACCGACGCCGCTGGAAACGGTCCTGTTGAACCTGATCTCGAACGCCCTGAAGC
The DNA here is from genome assembly GCF_032931615.1 of Palleronia sp. LCG004. Classification (NCBI taxonomy): domain Bacteria; kingdom Pseudomonadati; phylum Pseudomonadota; class Alphaproteobacteria; order Rhodobacterales; family Roseobacteraceae; genus Palleronia; species Palleronia sp. LCG004. Next base: position 120,741 of record NZ_CP136760.1, on the reverse strand, counting down.
ATACCGACACGGCCGAGCCCGTGATCCAGGTCGACCTGCAGGACCGTGGATCGGACTACGAGATCCGCGTGGAGGACAACGGTCCGGGCATTCCGCCCCGGTATCACGATCAGGTCTTCGGTCTCTTCAAGACGCTAAAGTCCCGTGACGAGGTGGAGGGCAGCGGTATGGGCCTTTCCATCGTGCGCAAGCATGTCCGGCTGAAGGGCGGCGATATCCGGATCGTGTCCGACGGCAAGGGGGACGGAGCGACCTTCATCTTCACATGGCCCAAACCTTCGGAAAGGACGGCTGCCGATGCTACGTGACCTCAGCTCAAAGGATCTAAGCCCGGTCAATATCCTCATGGTCGAGGATGATGACTTCGAGGCGAAGTCCGTGACCCGGGCCTTCCGGAAAGCCCGCCTCCAGAACACGATCGTTCGCGCCCGCAACGGGGTCGAGGCGCTCGAGATCCTCGAAGGGCGCCATGCGGACCTGTCGCTGGACTGGCCCCTGATCGTCCTGATCGACATCAACATGCCGCAGATGAACGGGCACCAGCTCATTGCCGAGATCCGGAGCCGGCCGGCTTTGAAACGACTGGTCTGCTTCATGCTCACCACATCTACGGCCGTGGCCGATATCGAGCAGGCCTATGACTACAATGTCGCCGGATACATCGTGAAGGAGACCGCGGGTGCAGATTTTACCAGACTTCTCAACCTCCTCGGGGATTACTGGCTGACGGTGCAGCTGCCGCGGTCGGGAGGATAGGCCGTTCTCGGCGAACATCGCCGTGGGTTTGTGTGTCCCGGTGCGTCTGGCCGAATTGCGCTCTCGCCGAACTGATGACTGGTCGGCTTCAGACCGGAATGTCACGCACAGGGACTGCCCTCCTGATCCTTGGGGCGGTCGAGATCGAGCAGGACCGGACGAAAATTTCGTTCGGAGATCTCCGCCCTGGCCTTGGCAACCGTCGTCGCCTCAGTAGCGCGGACGGATTTCCCAAATTCTGGCGGCAGATCCTATGGAGCGGTGCGTCCTTCTCCACATCTTCGGGAACTGTTCCGAACAAGAGCGGCCAAGCGCGAGTACTGTAGGAGGTCTGCCACGAACCCGTCCATGGTAGGTTCCGGTGGCTAGGTTACCGCGCTCTCGGTCGTGCTTCTCGCTCGAAAGACCCCTGCAAAAAGCGCAAGGACGGCAAAGCATGTCACCGCCGGACCTGCGCCCGGACCTGCCATCAGAAACCCGAAGAGCGGAGCGCCGGCGGTCTGGCCCACGGCGATCGTCAGGAACCCGATCATGAGCCCCGTCGCGGGACGGTCCGGCAGGGCGCGGATGCCCCAGACGAGGTAGACCCCCGTCAGCATCACATACGCCGCCCCGAAGACAGCGCCTCCGATCAAGGCGAGGGCGGGAGTGGCGATGCCCGATCCAACCGCGAGAATGCTTGCGGTCATCAACCCCAGGAAGGTCCAGTGAACCGCGTCGAGACCGAACCGGCCGACGAGCGTACCGGCCCATGCCCCGGCAATGCCGCCGGCACCGATGCAGGTCCACAGGATGCCGGTTCCGGTCGGCCCCCATCCCAGTTGCTGCGACACGAGCTGGCCTCCGAAGGACCACAGGGCGGTGCTGGCAGCGCCCATCAGGAAAGACGCGGAGATCAGGCGCATCACCGGGCCGTTCATCGGAGGCAGTCCGCCAGCACCCCTGCCGCCGGAGGAAGCCGGAAGTGAGATTGCGGCCGCGATGGCCAACACGACCGCCACGGCGGCGAACGCACCGAAGGCCAGCCGCCATTGGCCGGCGATGGCGAGGGCGATCGGTCCCGACAGGGCCACTCCCGCGCTCGTCCCGGCATTGATCACGGTGTTCGTAAGATCCTGACGGCTCTTCTGCACCGCGGCCGCCACGGCTGCGGCCATGGGCGGGGATGCGAGGCCGGTGCTCGATCCCGCCACCACCACGGCGATGGCGAGGATCAGCGGCGACGGCGCGAGCGCGATCCCGGCCATACCGACGGCAGCGACGATGGCGGCACCGGTGGCGACCGCGCGTGCGCCGATCCGTTCGGTCAGTACCGCCGATGCGACGATGGCGACGCAGTAGCCGGCAAACGAGCCACCGGAGATGATCCCGCTGAGCGAGGAGCCGAGGCTCAGTTCTCCGTCGATTTGCGGCAGGAACAATCCGAAGGCGAAACGGGCAAAGCCGTAACAGACCGCGATCAGGCCGAAGCCTGTCGCGCCGATGCGAAGGGCGGGGCTCATGGTCGTGCCCTCTCGATCAGAATGGCCGCCGCCGCCCGCGCTGCGGAAACTGCGTCCGCGCCCCGATAGACCGCCGCGTGGGTCGCCCCCTCGAGCAGAACCAGCACCTGCTCGGCCAGGACCGGGTCTTCGCGTCTGAGGTTCGTTGCGACGACTTCTTCGATCCGTCGATGAAACGCCGCCTTGTGCATCGCGACCGCCTCGGCGATTTCGGGCGTGTCGCCGCCAGTCTCGGCACGAGAGCGGAGGAACAGACATCCCCGTGTTCCCTCGACGCGGACCCAGTCCTCGAGGGCTGCGAACAGCGCGTCGACAGTCTCCACCTCGAGCCGAGCCATGAACCGCCGGTCGCGCTCGGTCAGCACCCGCGCCATGAGCTGCGCCTTGCTGCCGGCATGCTTGTAGAGCGTCCTGCTCGACATTCCCGCAGCCTCTGTCAGCCGGTCCATGCCGGTGGCCATGTAGCCGTGCCGATCAAAGAGCCGCTCAGCCGTGGCGGTCAGCTTCGTTGTCATGTCCATGGAGAGCCTCCTTCGGTGTCCATGAACGCCAATGTAAAACGTACGTTTTACATTGCAAGTCGACAACGCTTGGAGTGCGGCACTGTCCGGCAAGACGGACATCGGCTCCGTGCTCGATGCTGCGCGGGGGCCTTGTTGCGCGAAGCCGTGCTGGGCTTGCCGATCGTCTGCCCTTCCGATCTTCCGAGAAGCGGTAGAGCGCGGACGGCGGTGCGGGTACCGACCACGGCCGCTCGATGCGCACGTAAGTCCAGAGCCGCACCGGCCGTGTTTTGCCGGTGCCGGGCGCAAGTATCTGCACGGGCGTGTCGTCGAGGCTCAGTTGCACGGAGGATCTGAAAGCCCAGCTTTCCCTTTTTAGTATTAAGGTCAGACGACGGGTCGAGTGTCGGGGATGCCTTGGGCGGTGAAGCGATTCAGGATGGATATCCGGATCTGAAGGTCGGCGGTCTGCCTTTCGAAGGTGAGGCAGCGAGCCGCCATCGGTCCGATGCCGATGCCGAACGGCCACGAGCTTCCGACCGAGCAGCTTGAAGCAGTTCACCGTGGTCTCGACGCGACTTCGGCGATGGGAGCCGCTCCATCTTCGCCAGATGGCTCGGCCCAAGCGCCTGATGGCCCTGAGGGCTTCGTTCCGACCTACCGCCCCGGGGCTCTCTCTTTTCCACGGCTGAGTGTTGCGGCGGGGCGGAACAAGCGACGTCCGTCCCGCGGTTCGCGATAGTATCGCGGCATCCGCGGGTGTCGCAGGCACCATTCATCGTAATCGAGGCGATCGGCTTATCCGCGGAGATCTGGCGGAGCACCCGGCCAGGCAAACCGTTCCGACACGCCGAATGTCTGCCGGACATGCTCGACACAGGCCCGGCGGCGAGCGGAGCTCAGTAGTTTCACTACGCGGACCTTCGGTTCCCGAGGCGGCCTCCCGAAGGATCAGCTTCTCGAGCATGGAGATCGGAAATGGTTTTCCTGAGACGCTCGTTCTCTTTCTCAAGCTCCTTGAGGCGCTTCACTTGGTCGATCTTCAGCCCGCCGAACTCCCTGCGCCAGCGGTAATGGGTGAACTGGTTCGGCATGGCACCCGGACCGCTGGCGCGCTCTTGCCCTACCTCCGATCGACCGCACCGCTTCGGACACCGGTCGGCCTTGCGATACCAGCACGTCGACCTGCCAAAGCTTCGCGACAATTTCTTCCGGCTTGTGCGCTCCGCCGGGGTATCGATCCACCGGATCGATCCCTGATCCGGATCCGATCTTTCCCATTCCTTCATCCTCCATCTGGCCCAAAATCCTGCTTCTGGATGGACCCCTTCTCAGGGGGGCAGAGCTTGCAGCGTTGTGCAGATTGGGCTTCGAGCTGCCGTTCGCCGCCCGCGCTCAGTTTCCGCTGCGATCGCGAGGTCACGAGGGAGGACGGAGGGATTCCGGACTTTCGCGGCATGAGCAAAATCGACCGTCGCCGCCGCAGAAGCCGCCATTGCCGCTCCTGCCAAGCTTGGCATCGGGACGTCGCGCCGTAGGTCCACTCGGAGCATAGATCTCTGACGCCGAGAGCGGTCTTATACCGACGATGCTCACTACGACCTTTCGCGGTGTAGCTGTTTAATCTCTTGCCAATTAAAAAAAGAGCTGCATTCATACGCTCGACGACGATTTATTTCTGGTCGTTGTTCCTCAAACCTCGGCGGGGCTCCTCGCTTTATTCTTATAGGTTTATCAGGAATGAAACGTCATCTTTTGATCATCTGTCTTTTGACGTCGGTAGCCGTGCCTGCCGCGGCCGAGATACTATTCCTCAATGGCACTTGCCCGACTGGGATCGACGTCCATGCAAATCAGGGTGGGCCGGTTTACATCAACGGTGCCCAAGCCGAGGTCACCGAATACGACGAACGCTCATGGGAAGCAGGCTCCAATTCGACATCCGTCTAGATCATGGTCGAGAATGGCACTGTCTCGATGAGCTACACCGCCGCCGGAGGTGCGAAAGGCATCTGCCAAGTGAGGAAGGCAGACGTAAACAGCGGCGGTGTTTGCCCGCCCGACGTAAGCAACGCTGATCGCTGCAAGTATCCCTCCTGCAATTAAGAAGCGATGCCTAGTTGGCTGCTGGAATCACTACTAAACAGAAACTTTGGAGGTCTGATATGAAAACTAAATTTTCAGCTACGTTGGTCTGCACCATCCTGCTCGTCGGTCTTGCGGGCTGCGTCGAGGATATGGCCGAGATGGACAGCATGGACGCGCCGCTTCGTAGCGGTAGCGTCGCCGCCGAACAAGGCTGCGTACAGGGCGTGAACACCAACTACGGACGGCCCGTCGCCCGCGTGACCAGCTCCGATTTTTCGCAAGCCAATACCGAGGTGATGCTGACCGCCGAGGGCGAAACTTGGCGCTGCCTCGTCTCGGAAAGCGGCGAAGTCCGGGATCTCGCCGTTGTGATGTAATCTCAATGAGATGCGACCTCGCATAGCTTTGCCTGGCACACTGATCGTCCCCGATATCGCGGCTGGTTCCATCTGCGCCGGGGGCGATGCCATGTACGATGCCTGTCCCCTCCACGTTCAGTCGCTCTGGGCCTCAGTGCGCAAGCTGGTGACGACATCAACGACGGCGGCGCTGACAGCGGGACCTTCCGCGTCGCGCGCGCGGCCGGGTAAGCAGGTCGCCGTGCGGCCAATGCGATGGGCTCAAGCGTGCCGAGGATCACTCCACCTTCTGGCGCGGCTGTATGTGGTCGCCCTGTTGCTGTTTGCGATTGGGCGCTTCGGCCTCTTCGGTGCAGACCGCGACCCGCCATCGGCCGTCTTCCTGGGGCCCCGTGGTCTGCGGTGGGTTCTTCATGTGGACCTTCTGCCGGAACCGCTCTGGCCAATTGCGGCGGTCCTCGCACCGCTCCTCAATCTCGCGCTTCTTGCGATAGTGTGCCGGTGGGGCGCGTCCCGCGATTCGGGGCGATCCTTGAGGGTGTCGTGGAGATCTGTGCGGCCGCCGGGGTGGGCGTTGCCACCGGTCTAAGCGCCGGCATCTGCTCCACCGTTATCGCGGCGCAAGAGGAAGGTCTGCTCACGTCCGAAGAGGTCGATCAGGTGCTGAACTGAGCCGCTCGCGATATGGCCACGAGTGCGGACGACCTCGATGGCGAAATCATCGGCAGCGCGACAGAATGCGAGACGGCCCTAGAAAGGCTACGCTCGGCCACCGAATGACATCCTGAGTACAGCGTATTGGATCGTAACATAACCAGAATAGACAGAATATCGGCCGCCGCGATCCTTGTCCTTGCTGCGTCCATCCCGGCATCTGCGCAATCGCCCGACTACATGAGGGAAGATTGTATGGTCGCATTCCAAGGATTCCATCAGGAGTTCGGCGCGCGATCCGAGACCACATACGAGGGCCAGCGTACGGACGGCACTCACGCCGTGAATGGACAGATCTATCTCGAGAACCGGCTGTCCGACTTCCAGTGCTCGTACAACAGTGCGGGCGACACGATGGTTCGTCTCTATGCGGACGGACAAAGCTGGCCGGATATCGCCCGGGCCGGCGATAGCCCCTATTTCGACGATGCCGTTGGGTCGGCAAGCGAGCCCCCGGCATCGGACGCGGCCGCCGAGGTCCAATTCGAACGTGGGAACTACGGAACCATGCTCGAGGGGGCGATCGTCGGGCGAAACTATTTCGACTACAGCCTGACAGCCAATCAAGGCCAGACCCTCTAATTCGATCTTCAGGTCAACGGGACGAACGGCGATGGGTCCATCAACTTCAATGTCCTGCCGCCGGGAAGGACGGGCGAGGCGATCTACAATTCTTCGGTATCGGGAAACTCCGGCGTCACGATCAGCTTGCCGGAAAGCGGTGCCTACGTCGTCCGACTCTACTTGATGGGCAATGACCGAAATAGCGAGAAGACTGTCAGCTACGACCTCGACGTTTCCATCCAGTAAGGAGGCAACTCTTGGTGTAACAAGCTCACTGCTCCTCAATCATCCGAAGGCCGCGTGCTCGGAGAAGAAGGCCAAATGCACGAATACATCCTTGTCGCTGCCGTCTCGAATGCTCTCAAAAAATTACGTCAGTCTACGGGCAATGCGTAACGTAGTGCGTCCGAGATGCCGCCGCTCAGCGTTGAAGCTGTCTTCCTAAGACAGCTTTGGGGAAGTTCCTCCTCGGCATTTGAGCGCTGACGAAAGGCAGCGCTGGAGCGATCGTGACAGGCGCACCCATGCTGCAACTGCGAACTCTCCCAAGATCGACACGGTCAGTTTGAGCTCGAAGCGGTCATGCGGCAGCGCGGCAAGGTGGCCTACAGCGCAGATCGCTGGTTGTAGGTTCCGGCCCATCGCTGACATTCGCTTTCCTACCGAGCGCTGTGGCACAGCTTCACGAGACCGGCCGTTCGTCCATCATTCAGCGTTTGCGGAGGTTGGAGGGCGGAGAACGGCAGATTGGGCTTCGATGCCGTTCGCTGCACGCGCGAGATAACCGCTGCGTCGGCAAGGGATACGATTGAAGGAGGGGAGGCTCGCTGTGCCGACAGTAGAATTCCCGTCAAACCGTGGCGGCGGACGTGATGGAAACAGATCAGCGGGGATGGTCTGGAAATAATTGTTTCAGCTGTGCCGAAAATCCTCCACGTCGGTTCAACCGGACAGGAAAGGAGAGGACGGAGCGCCCTCTCCCCCATGTTCTGCAACTTTTTCGGTGGGAGGATGGCCAGGACTTGAAGTGCCGGGGCCATTCCCGATCTGTCCGGTCAGCTCCCGCGTCATCCCATCGTGTTGACGAGCCGCGGGAGCCCCTCGATTTCGATCTCGATCCGGTCGCCCGCCTTCATGAACACCGGGGGCTTGCGCGCAAAGCCAACGCCCGATGGCGTTCCGGTCACGATCACATCGCCTGGTTCGAGCGTCATGCACTCGGATACATCAGCCACGATGCGAGCGACATCGAAGATCATGTCAGAGGTTGTGCCGTCCTGCATGACGTTTCCGTTGAGGATGGATCTGATGGACAAACCTGCAGCACCCCGCGGAAGCTCGTCCTTGGTGGCCAGAACGGGTCCAAGGGGCCCAGTGCGGTCAAAGTTCTTGCCCGCCGTCCATTGGCTGCTCCGCCGCTGGTAGTCCCTGACCGAGATGTCGTTGAAGGGCGCATAGCCGTAGACAAAATCGAGTGCATTCTCGACATCTACCCTCTTGGCCTGCTTGCCAATGATAATCGCAAGCTCTGCCTCATAGTCGATCTTGTCGGAGACCTCGGGGGTCGGGATCGTCTCTCCATGTGCCGCCATGCTGGTATTCGCGCGCAGGAAGAGGGTCATCTGAGTGGGAACGTCGCGGCCCCCCTCTTTCGCGTGCTCCGCATAGTTGAGGCCGAGACAGACCACTTTGCCGGGGTTCGGCACGACCGGGAGGAGGTCCAGCTCCTCGAGCCCCCCAAGCCCTGACTGTGAGTGTCCGATCGCATCCGCGATCCGGGCAGCAAGGTCGTCGCCACCGGCAATCACGTCGATCATGGAACTTGGGGCATCCGGCACAAGATCATCCAGGGCATGAACGATCCCTTCGTTCAGAACCCCGACCACCGGAATCCCGTCCCGGGCAAACGACAATAATTGCATGTATCCTCCATAGCTTCAAAAGCGCGAGATGCGCTGCGAACGTGTTCGAGATTCTTCGGGGGCCGTCCGAGGTCAGGTACGTCCGTCCTCCGGCTCCTCATCCAGGGCGCGAAGGTATTCCTCCACCACCCCGAGCGTTACTCTGTAGTGTTCCGTGAGTTGAGAGACGGCTCCGTCGATATCACCTTCGAGGCACGCATTTGCGATGTCCTGATGCTCGTCGTTGTAGGTGGTGCGGGCCGAAGGCGCGATTGCAGCGATGTGGCGGTACCGGGAAGCCATGTCACCAAGATCGTGGCAGAACTTGAGCAGGAGTTCCGCCCCGCACGTTGCAATGAGCGCGTCGTGAAATCGCCGGTGCACCGGCTCCCATTCTGGATTGGCAGCTTTCGAGTTGCCGGGCAAAAACCTCGGTGTCTTCTTGAGGCGATGCAACGAGAGGACAATTTCGTCCTCCCACTGCTCCGTACGCTGCGTGATGGCCTCGCGCAGGGCGGTGCCTTCGGCGAGGCATCGCGTGTGAACAAGGTCGCGCCAGTGCGAGAGGGACACGGGGGTGACCGAGAACCCGCGCTGATCTGCAACTTCGACGAGGCCTTCGGATACCAGCCGGTTGAGCGCTTCCCGTGTCGGGTTGATCGTCGCCTCGTACCGCGCACAGAGCGCGTCGACCTTGAGGCGTTCGCCAGGCGTAAGAACCCCCGAGAGTATGTCAGCTCGGATCTTGCGCGATACCACGCTGGCTGCGGTGACCCGCGTCCTCCTAACAACTGGTCTCGCAGCAGCTCCGCCATCCTCCGGCATTCTCAAACCCCCAAACCGCACAGCATTCGGCGCTGTTGTAAGAAAAAAACATTTTTGACAGGTCTGTGCAAGTGTCTTACACGATTGGGTGAGACAACAGGGAGGAATATAAAATGCGACTTCACTCGTGTCTGAAGCTGACCAGCTTCATGGTCGGTGCCGCGGTTTGGGGAAGTGTAGCTACGGCCCAGGATCTGGAGCAGGTGACTGTGGTCGTCCCCAATCCGTCGGCCATTCTGTATATGCCCATCGCCGTCGCCATGGGCGAAGGCTATTTCGAGGAGGAGGGGCTGGACGTCGAGGTAGAGGCCGTGAATGGTTCAGGTGCCGTTCTCCAAGCCCTTGTCTCCGGTCAGGGCGATATCGGGAACCCGGGTGCCGGTCCGTTCCTGCAGGCCCGGAATCGTGACGTACCGGTCAAGTTCATCTACCGATTGAACCCCAACAGCTCCTACGGGATCGTGGTCCCGGAAGATTCCGACTATCAGAGCCCGGAAGATCTCCGCGGACTGACGATCGGGGTTGGGACCGCAGATGGGGCAGAAGCTGCGTTTGCTCGAACGATCTTCAGCGAAGCCGGAATGCAGGAAGGCGAAGATTACGAGATCCTCGTGGTCGGAGATGGCGGTCAGGCGACTGCCGGTTTTCTGAGAGAGGATATCGACGCCTATGTTGCTGCGACCAATGATGCAGCGATCTTGAATGGCCGTGGGATGCCCGTCAGGAACATCACGCCGGCCGAGTTTCGGGTCTATTTCGGAAATGGCCTTGCTGCCATGGAGTCCTGGCTCGAGGAGAACGAGGAGACCGTCTTGGCCTTCGGACGCGCTCTGGTACGTGGAGCCGAATTTGCAGCGCAGCCGGACAATATCGAGGCCGTAATCGATCATGCTGCCGCACAGAACCCTCAGGAAGGCGAGGATCGGGATTTCGCTCGAAATCTCGTAGAGCAGATCGTCATCCGGCAGACGCCGTTCGAGCCGGAGCGTGGCTGGGGTTATCAGGATCTGGACGCCTGGCAAGCTTGGCAGGACAGCCTTGTCTCGTCTGGTGAACTCGACGAGCCGATCGAGGACTTGGAGGCAGTCTACACCAACGAGTACATCGATCCGTGGAACGAGGCGGTCCAGCAATGATCGCCGAGCTCAGAGAACTGAGTGAGGGAGCGGCACCGGCCGCTCCCCCGATCTACGAACTCCAAGGCGTGGGAAAGGTCTACGGCAACGGTCTCGAGGCGCTACGCTCCGTGGACCTGACTCTTCCCCGGGCCAGCTTTTCGTCGGTCATCGGCTCGTCAGGCTGCGGCAAGTCGACCCTTTTGAAGATCATGGCCGGCCTCACTTCGCCGAGCAAAGGGTCCGTCTACCTGGCAGGACGGCCCGTACTTGGTTCCCGCGAGGACATCGGCATGATGTTTCAGCAGGCGACGCTGTTTCCCTGGCGGACGACCCTCGACAACATCCTTCTGCCGATACAGATCCGGGGAGGCCGGAAGGCCGCAAATGCCAAGAAAGACGATGCGATCGACCTCATGAGGCTCGTGGGGCTCGGCGGCTTCGAGGATGCCTATCCCACCGAATTGTCCGGAGGTATGGCACAGCGCGCTGCCATCTGCCGCATGCTCATCACCGAGCCCGCTGTTCTGCTGCTGGACGAACCCTTCAGCGCGCTCGACGAAATTGTCCGCGACTTCATGAACATGGAATTGCAACGGATCTGCATGGAGCGCGAGGCAACGGCCTTCCTCGTGACCCATTCCATAGGCGAAGCCGTCCTATTGTCCGACACTGTCTATGTGATGGCACCGCGACCAGGACGCGTTGTCCGCGCCGTTCAAATTGACCTGCCCCGGCCACGGACGCTCGACATGATGAACTCGCAGAAATTCGGCGACTATGTCAGCGAAATCCGCAACCTCCTCGGGGAGGAGATGACCCCATGACAGACATCACACCAAGCGATGCTCTCGGCCCCAGTCACGCTGTTCTTCCCACGGAGGATAGGCGGTCGGATACAGTCTGGACTGAAACGACATCATTCGCAGACCGGATCCCGAAACCGATCGCCATCCTTCTGCTCGGCGTCATCATCCTCGTTGTCTGGCACCTGGCGGCGACCGTCGGCGTGGTTTCGACGATCATCCTGCCCACCCCGCTCCAGACGGCCAATGAGTTGGTGGTCGTCGGCACGAACCTCCTGACCGGAGGCTACATGCTCGGAGCCCTGTGGATCACGTTCCTCGAAGTGCTGCTCGGTTTTCTCCTCGCCACCGTCATAGGAGTGACCCTGGGCGTCATCGTTGGCGAAACATCGTTCGGCGAGCGGGCGGTTATGCCCTATCTCGTTGCCCTCGATACGATGCCGAAGATCGCCTTCGCACCGCTCTTCGTCGCGTGGCTCGGCTTCGGCATCGAATCGAAGCTCGCACTCGCGACGTTCATGGCAACGTTCCCGATCATCGTGGGCACTGCTGCGGGTATCATGTCGGCGGAGCGGAATGCGGTCATGCTTTTCCGGACAATGGGTGCCACGCGCTGGCAAGCTCTGACGATGATGAAGATCCCGACTGGCCTGCCGCACATATTCACCGGGCTGAAGATCGCGTCCCTCGCGGTCATGGCTGGCGCAATTACGGCAGAGTTCCTCGGTGGCGGCAAAGGATTCGGCGAGTTGATCAGGGTCTCGGCATCTCAACTCGACACCGCCCGGGTCTTCGCTTTCATAATCTATCTGAGCCTCGTCGGCGTCCTGATGTACGGCACTGTCCGCCTTGCCGAGCGTCGTCTCGTCTTTTGGCAAAGCAGCAAAAGCCGCAGCACGGAGTAGCATCGCTAGGCACGGAGTGGGCGAGCAATCGGCCACTCTATCGACCGTCGCGCCTCGTATGACAGCTCATGGGAACACCGGCTTGAAGGACTGCCGCCTCTTCGACCAGGATTGCCATGTCAGTGGGTATGGCCGGTACGGCCGTAGTAGGCGAGCAAAACTGACCCCGACGGGGCAGTCAGCGGACGGCAGTTCACTGAAAGCGCGTCGCAGCATCAGATGAGGAGGGGTGACGGCGACTTTGCGCGTTCACATGCCAACGCTTATACTATGACCGCGAGAAACCCCTTCCTCGCTGAAATTGCAAAGGGCTCTGAGCGGTCATGCGGCAGCGCAACAGGGTTGGCCTGGAATGCAGATCGCGAGTCGTAGCTTCTCGGCCCTTACCCGCAATTCGCTTTCTGACCCAGCGCTGCGGTGCAGTTTCACGAGACCGGCCATTCGTCCATCGCGCAGCATTTAAAGAGAGTTAAGGTCGGCAAATTGGACTACCCGGTCTTTCAGTAACCAATCTATGCAGTTGCAGAATATCAATGGAAGTCGCTCGCAGCAGCAGCAAGTAGAAGTCCGCGCCGCGACCCGTCATGCACTAAGATTGAAACCGGACCATCCGAAAGGGGCAGGCCACCCCCAGATCACGACGGTCATGCCGTCTTTCTACACTTTGAACAGCCTCCGAAAGACTGAGCATTCGCTAGTCCATTAGCCCCGCCATAACCTGACTTGATGCCAGTCGACGATTGCGCTGTTGATAACCGTGATAGCCGCCTAGGAATCCATAGCGGATGGAAGAACCCTGTCGGAAGTATCCACAATCTGATCGATATCCTCGGTCGAAAAGGCCAGAAGGCCAATACCGGCCATGAGCACGCCTTCCTCGAACAGCGCCCCGGTCAACGCAGCTACCTTTCGGGTGCCGCCCCCGCCGGCCATCACGGTCGAGCGGAAGTCGCTGAGTTTAGCCCCGCTGGTCTACTGTGCAGCCTCGCTTTCGCGCTGGCGCTAACCGCGATCGGGGCGGAGGCCGACGCGTGGAAGCCCGACGTCGACCTGACGTTCCTATCGCTCAAGATCGAAGCCTCGGTCGACAGGCCTGGCCTCGGCGATCACGCGACGCTCAGTGCAAATTCGGGCTCAGCAAATTCCTGTCCCTCGGGGGCGATGCCAGCCAACCTGTCTCCCGGCGTCAGCATGGGCATCGTATTCCTCCAGCCCCCCGCCCTCGGCTCCAGACCGAACGTCTTCTCCATGCAGCGGGGCATCGGCGGCACCAATGTGACGGGCGAGCGCCGCGCTCCGTTGCGGTCCGGTTTTGCCCGGGGCCGGCCCTACGAAGCCCCCTAGGGCAACGTCTGAATGGGTATCGACGCGACCTTCGCCATCAACCACGCCAACGGTTCGCTGAGCTCTGACCGACAAGCCTTTCCAAAGCTGAGCGCGGTGCAGGAGCTTGGCAACGATGTCGCCTCGCTGAAACTCGGGGCTGGACAACGTTCCGACACAGCCTTTGAGGCCTACCAGCCAACCCCGCCCCACCGGGGTCGGCATGCAGGCAGACGTGTTCGGATGTCAGCAGGTGCCGCAGCCTCCGATGACACCTCTTTCGGGGAGGCGCAGAGGAAGAGAGGCCATCAGGCCCCTCTCCACGTTACTGACCCTGCTCAGCATAGCTTGAGGCGATCGGCCAGCCGCCAGACCGGCTCGATCAGAAAGTTTGCCACGACGACCCGGACCAGATGAAAGCCAAGCACCAGCGGCACTGATACGCCAAGCGCATGGGCGGTGACCGCCATCTCAGGCATGCCGCCCGGTGCCATCCCGAGCAGCAGCGCCCCGAGCGGCAGATCTGTAAGCGCATAGACTGCAAAGGCGAGGGTGATCAGCACGGCGCTGATCAGCAGTGAGGACGTTACCGACGCCACGAAAAGCGGCCCTGCCTGGCGCAGAAACTGCGGCGTCACCTGCACCCCCAACGACAGGCCCAGCACGATCTGCGCCGCGACGATCATCGGCTGCGGTATCTGCGCAGGCAGCACGTCCAGTGACGCGGCCGCGATGGCCAGCAAGGTCGGTGCCAGCATCCACGGGTTCGGCGTGCCGAGCTGCCGCCCGACCACCGCCGCCATGCATCCGGCAAGGAACCAGAGCGGCAGCACCCAGCTCCAGCTGGAAATCGAGGTGCCGACACTCAGGATATCCCCGGTCTCATGCGGCACCAGCAGTGTGATGAGGGGCGGATAGAGCAGCACAACCACCAACAGGCGCACGGTCTGCGCAAGCGCGACCTCATGCTCAGGAAGCCCCGCACGCTCGGCATGGATGGCCATGAGCACCACGCCGCCGGGAACGCCGCAGAAAAAGGCTGTCTTCGGGTCCAGCCCAGCTTGGCGCCGGTAGATGCCGGCCCCGAGCGCACCGCTTGCGATGGTCAGAACCGCGCAGATCAGGATAAGCGGAAACATTCCGGCGAGAGAAGCGAGGATCGGCGCAGTGAAACTTTGCCCGAGCCCCAGCCCGAGTACGATGAGCGCATAGCGCCTGGCCCCTCGCACGTCGAACGCGAGCCCAGCAGAGGCAAGCAGGATGGCCGCAATCAGCGCCCCCAGTAGCCAGGCGAGTGGCAGGCCTGCGAGATGCGCGAGCGCCCCCCCGAAGGTTCCGAAGGCAAGTGCAAGCACAAGCTTGCCGGTCCCACGCCAGAACCCGGGCGCGAGAAGGTTTGAAAGCTGGCGGGGCATGCGCCCTTCCTTGTCCTAGAGGGGTATGACGGTGATCAGGTCCAGACGTCCGAGTTTTCGGCGTCGATCAGCCTCAGCGCCGCCATCCAGGCCATATCGACGTAGGAGGGGATCTCGTCGTGCCGAAATTGCGAGGCGGTGTGTGCGCGCACTTCCTCGTCAGGCAACATGACAAGCTCGGCACCCCCGGATTGCGCGGCGATCTGGGCCTCGCAGGCGCGCTCTAGGAAATAGATGTGGTCGAAGGCCTCGGGTACTGTGCGCCCCCCGACAAGCAGTCCATGATTGCGCAGGATCATCGCGCGGTGCGACGTCCCAAGATCCGCCACCAGCCGATCGCGTTCGTCCAGATCGAGCGCGATGCCCTCGTAGGTGTGGTAGGCGAGGTGGTTGTAGAACTTCAGCGCATGCTGGCTCATCGGAAGAAGTCCGTCGCGCTGGGAAGCGACAGCGATGCCGGCCTTGGTGTGCGTATGCACGATGCAGGTCAGTTCCTCGCGCGCGGTGTGGAGCGCCGAATGGATGACGAAACCCGCGCGGTTGACCATCTGCTCGGGGCGGCTCTCCGCGTCGAGTTTCTTGCCCTCCAAGTTGATCTTGACGAGATCCGAGGCGCGCATCTCGTGAAACATGCGCCGGTAGTCATTGATAAGGAAGTGATGCTCCTCGCCCGGCAGACGGGCGGAGATATGCGTGTAGATAAGATCGGTCCAGCCGAAGTGCGCAACCAAGCGGTAAAGGGCCGCCAGATCGCACCGGATGTCCCATTCTTCCGACGAAATGTCGGCGGGTCGGTTCCTCAGCTTGTCCATGGTCATGCGATTTCCTTGGCGACGGCATCGAGCGCATCGCGGTAGCGGGAGAACATTTCCTCGACCTCGGCGGCTGTGATGATCTGCGGCGGCGAGAGCGCGATGCGGTTGCCGATGTTGCGGGTGATCAGTCCCCGTTCCAGCGCGGCGGCCTCGAAACGGGCCGTAATCTGGACCTCGGTCGCATGTTTCGCCTTGATCTGCTTGTCGGCAACAAGTTCCGCGCAGCCGATGAGACCGACGGCGTTGACGTCACCGACAAGCGGATGGTCGCGCAGGCTCTCGAAGCCCTGCACAAAGGCCGGCTCGACCGATTTCACATGGCCGATAAGGTCCATCTCCTCGTAGATAGTCAGCACCTCGGCCGCCACCGCGCAGCTCACCGGATGGCCGCCATAGGTGTAGCCGTGGGTGAAGGTGCCGTACTTGTCCGACTGGTTCAACATTGCCTCGAAGACGCGCTCGCCGATCAGAACTGCCGAAAGCGGCAGCATCGCCGCCGAGAGCGACTTGGCGCAGCAGATCAAGTCGGGGCGAATTCCGTAGGTCTGGCTACCCCACATCTCGCCGGTGCGCCCGAAGCCGCAGATGACCTCGTCGGCGACGAAGAGAATGCCATACTTGTCAAGCACCGCCTGGATTTTCGGGAAATACCCCTCCGGTGGGGTGAACACGCCGCCGGAGCCGATCACCGGCTCGGCCCAGAAGGCGGCGACGGTCTCGGGGCCTTCGGCGAGGATCATGTCGTCGAGCTCCTGCGCCAGCCGCGAGGAGAACTCGGCCTCGGTCTCCCCCGGGAGCGCCTTGCGGTAGTGGTATGGCTCGGTCACGTAGCGGAACCGGTCAAAGGAGGGGCCGAAGCCAACGTGGAAGTTGGCCTTGCCAGTCAGTTGCGAGGTCAGCGCGCCAGTGCCGTGATAGCTATTGTGGCGCGAGATGATCTTGACCCGCGCCGGCTCGCCCTGGGCTTCCCAGAACGACCAGACCAGCTTCATCGCCGTGTCGTTGGCTTCCGAGCCAGAGGTCTGCAGCAGCACCTTGCCGAGCCCCTTGGGGGCAATCGCACCAAGTTTGGCCGAAAGGTCCGAGACCCAAGGCGTCGAGGCCCCACGGAACGTGTGATAATAGCCGATGTCGGTCATCACCTGCTTGGCGACCTCGCCCAGCCGTTCCGATCCGAAACCGAGCGCCGCACACCACAGGCCGGCAGCGCCCTCGATGTAGCGCTTCCCCTGGGCGTCGATCACCTCGATGCCATCGCCCTTGACGATCATGTTGGGACCGGACTGCAGATGGCGCCGCAGGTTGGTATGCGGGTGCACCGCATGTGCCGCGTCAAGCGCGGCCGTTTCGGAGATGCGTTCGTTCATCGCGATGTCCTCTGGAAGTCGAATGGGTCAGGCCTGACCGCGCGCGGCACCTGCTTCGGTGACGAAGCCGTCGGCAATGTCATTTTCAATGGCGGCGGCGTCGCGGTCTTCAACTGGTCCGAAGCCGCC
This sequence comes from Palleronia sp. LCG004, assembly GCF_032931615.1. NCBI lineage: Bacteria > Pseudomonadati > Pseudomonadota > Alphaproteobacteria > Rhodobacterales > Roseobacteraceae > Palleronia > Palleronia sp. LCG004. The sequence continues at coordinate 103,654 of NZ_CP136760.1, read as the reverse complement.
GGCACCAGCCAGTTGCAAGCGCAGGATGTCGCCCCTTTGCAGATCGACCATCTGTTTCGAAATAAGGGCGATCTCCTCACCGCCGCGCAGCAGGGTCGAGCTGGCGAGCGCGCCGGCCTCACCGCCGAAAAGGCCGTGTGGCGGTTTCACATGGCGGTCACCCAGAAGGGTCAACGATGCGTTGGAGGCCAGCAACTCGACCTCCTTCACGATCCCGCAGCCGCCGCGATACTGCCCTGCCCCGCCAGTGTTGGCCTTCAACGCCAGACGGTGAATGACGACAGGGTTGTAAGTTTCGTGCACCTCGACGGGAATGTTGGCGCAATTGATTACGGGTGCCGTGCCCTCGAGCCCATCGGCCCCATGACGTGCGCCGTAGCCGCCGAAGATCAGGTCGTAATAGATGAAGCGTTCGCCGGTGTCGTCATCGGTCCCCGACAGGATCGGGTTCGACCAATGTGAGTAGGCGGCCATCACCCGGTCCGGCAGTGCCTTGGACATGGCACCATTGATCAGCTCGAAGATACGGATCTGGATCGCCGCGCGGCCACCGGAGGGTGCCGGGAACCTGGGATTGAAGAAGCACCCTTCGCGCGCGCGCACGTCGATGGCCCTCAGGCCGCCCTCGTTCTGCGGCAGCTCTGGATCGGTGAAGACCTTTACCGCGAAGAACCCATGCGCCCGGGTATAGTTGAAATAGGCGTTGATCGCCGCGGCGACCTGATCGCCGGAGCGCGAGAAGTCAATGACCATGCCGTCCCCCGCGACGGTGACATCCACCGCCACCGGGATCAGACCCGCCTCGCCCTCTTCTATGCCATCGAGCCAGTCGTCAAAGGAGTAGGTACCGTCGGGGATCTCCGCAATCGCCTCGCGCATCCGCGCCTCGGAGGCATCGAGGATCGCATCGACAGCCGCGTCCAGGGTCTCGCGCCCGACCGAGCGCAGCAGTTCGGCAAAGCGGTCCACGCCGACCTCGTTGGCGTTACGCTGTGCCGCGAGATCACCCTCGACTGCAGCCGGGATGCGGACGTTGGCGGTAATCATCCGCAGCAGTTCCACGTCGAAGACACCTTCGCGCACCAGCTTGACCGGCAGGATGCGCAAGCCCTCTTGATAGGCCTCGGTGACACCTATCACCTTCTGCGAGCCGGGAGCGGCCCCGCCGACATCGACGTGGTGGGCGATGTTCACGACCCAGCCGGAGAACGCCCCGTCGACGAAGACCGGGGTTACCATGTAGAAATCGGGGAAATGCCCCGAGCCGAGAGCGCTGTCGTTCAGCACGATTGCATCTCCGGGCCTGAGACTCTCCCCGAGATACATCGAGGACACCGTCTCGACCACGGCAGGCATCGAGCCGAGGTGACCGGGAGTGAAATTGCCTTGGCTCAGCAGCCGCCCATGTCGATCAAAAACGCCAGTCGAAAAGTCGTCCGCCTCGCGCACGGCTTCCGAGAAAGCCGTCCGGCGCAGGGTCGATCCCATTTCCTCGGCAATGGATACCAGCGTGTTCCAGACCAGCGATTGCGTGATTGGCGAGATGGTCATGCGTCTGCACCTTCCATGCTTTTCGTTGTGGCGTTCTCTCCGACGTTGATCGTGATGACGAGATTGCCACAGGCGCTGATCTCGGCGCGGTCTCCGGGCAGAAGCAAAATGGTGGTCTCCGCTTCTTCGATGACACAGGGTCCGAGGACGGGTGTGCCCGGCACTATCCGGTAGCGATCGTGGATGGCTGTTTCGACGGGGCCGGCGGTTTCGAACCAGCCCTCGCGGGTTCCGATGCGGCTGTCGCCCTCGGCCGGACGATCCGGTGCCGTGAGGCCGGCACCGATAGGCATCACCGCTTCGAAGCTCCAGTCGATCGCCTCGATCGGGCGGGCCGGGTCATGGTAGCCGTAGGTCTTGGCATAGGCTGTGCCGAACCGCGCCCGCGCGGCATCGAGGAACTTGGCCTCGGGCAGGTCGGGATCGGGCATCTCTACCGAGATCTCATAGCCCTGACCGACATAGCGCAGCGAGGCGATGAGCCGGTGCCTGCGCGCACCGTTCGCCACCAGACGGTCGAGATCGGCGTCAGCCTTGCCGCGCAGTGTGTCACGCAGGGCTTTGACAGTGGCACCGGCCCCTTCGACGAGACGCACCGGACAGGTCATCGCGTAATCGACCTTCGGATCCGCCGCCAGCAGACCCACCGCCGAGCCGACACCGGCACCGCGCGGCAGGATCAACTTGGGCACATGCAGGGCCCGCGCCAGGCGCGCCGCATGCACGGGGCCAGCTCCGCCGAAGCCGACCAGCGTGTAGTTGCGCGGATCGCGTCCGCGTTCGACAGAGACGATGCGCAGGGCGCGCTCCATGTTCGCCGTTGCCATGAGGTGAATCCCCAAAGCGGCTTCCTCGATGCCCAGTCCCAGTGGCTCGGCCAGGTGCACCCGGATCGCCTCGCGGGCGGCCTGCAGATCGAGGCTCATGTTGCCGCCGTTGAAGATGCCGGGGTTGAGATACCCCAACACGAGGTTGGCGTCGGTCACGGTGGGCCTGGTTCCGCCATTGCCATAGCAGGCCGGACCTGGCTCTGAGCCTGCACTTTCCGGGCCGATGCGGATGCCGCCGAGATGCGGCGTCGCGATCGACCCGCCCCCCGCACCGATTTCGAGCAGTTCGATCGCCGAGATGTTGAGAGGCAGGCCCGAGCCCTTCGTGTACTGGACCTGATCGACTTCGAAGGTCGGCAGAATCGCAGGCTCGCCGTTGTCGATCGCGCCGAGCTTGGCTGTGGTGCCGCCCATATCGAAGGTCAGAAGGTCCTTGATCCCTTCCTCGGCACCCACGGCGCGGCACATCAGAACGCCCGCAGCCGGGCCGCTTTCAACGATGCGCACCGGAAAGTTCGAGGCCAGCTCCGGCGAGACAAGCCCGCCGTTGGACTGCATGATGTAGAGATCGGCGGTCAGCCCCTCGGCCTTCAGCGCTTTCTCCAGCCGGTCCACATAAAGCGCCACGACCGGCTTCACATAAGCATTCGCGGTGACCGTCGACGAGCGCTCGTATTCGCGATAGCGCGGCGAGACATCCGAGCTGAGCGACAGTACGATATCGAGACCCAGCGCCTCGGCGCGCGCGCGGATCAGGCGCTCATGCGTTGGATCGACGTAGGAATGCAGGAAGCAGACAGCGATGGCCTCGTAGCCCGCCTCTGCGATCCTGATCAGCAGAGCGTCGATTTCGGCCTGTTCCGGGGCGCGGGCCTTGTGGCCACGCAGATAAACGCGCTCGGAGAGCTCGAAGATGTCCCGGCGCCTGATCAACGGATCTGGCTTGGCAAGGTGCATGTTGTAGGTCGAATAGCGCTTCTGCCGGCCAAGCAGCAGCACGTCGCGGAACCCCTCGGTGGTGATCATCGCGGTCTTCGAGCCCTTGCGCTCGAGAATGGCGTTCGTGGCCACGGTGGTGGCATGCAACACCATGCCAACATCCGCCGGGTCGACCGCTTCGGCTGCCAGCAGCTCCCTGACCCCGCGCACCACGGCCTTTTCCGGCGCGTGCGGTGTGGAAAGAGTCTTCCAGAAGCGGGTGCGGCCACGTGCGGAATCCTGGAGCACGAAATCGGTGAAGGTCCCCCCGATGTCGAAGGAAAGGCGGATCTGGCTCATCTTGGTTCCTCTTGGCCGGTCTTTAGTGCCCGTCGAGCGAAGACAGGAATTCACGAGTGCGCACGACTTGCGGTGCGCCGAAAATCTGTTCAGGCGGGCCCATTTCCTGGATCACGCCGTCGGCCATGAAGACGACCCGGTCCGCCGCATCGCGCGCGAACCGCATCTCGTGGCTGACCACGACCATGGTCATGCCTTCCTGGCGCAGCTTCCGCATGACTTGCAGCACACCGCCCACAAGCTCCGGGTCGAGCGCCGATGTAGGTTCATCGAAGAGCACGATCTTCGGGCCGAGGGCTAGCGTACGCGCTATGGCGACGCGCTGCTGCTGCCCGCCGGAAAGCTGTGAGGGAAAATGATCGACGCGATCGCCCAGGCCGACACGGGTCAGCATCTCGATGGCGATCTGGTCGGCTTCGTCCTTGGACTTCTTCTGCACCTTGCGCAGGGCAAGCATCACGTTCTGCTTCGCCGTCATGTGCGCGTAGAGATTGAATGACTGGAACACCATGCCGATCTTTTGGCGCAGCTTGTTAAGATCGTTCTTCGGGTCGCAGATGTCCTTGCCGTCCACGTAGATACGCCCGTCGCTTGGCTCTTCGAGCCGATTGCAGCAACGCAAAAGCGTCGACTTGCCCGACCCGGACGGACCTATGATGAAGACCATCTCTCCCTGCGTCACAGCGAGATCGACGGCCTTGAGAATTTCCGTGTCCCCGAAGGATTTGGTCAGCCCTCGCAATTCGAGGATGGGCCGGGTCGTCTGGGCGTCGGACAAGAGAGCCTCCGAAGTTGCGCTGTGCGAAACGTTACGTTCGTAAGGTAGAACGACGATTTTTAGGTAGGTCAAGCGCAGTCGCAGGATTTCCCCGCCCTCCCCGATGTTCGCCTATTTTTTTTGCAATCTCCTCCCGCGCAGCGATCAACAAGATGATCGCTCCTTGAGGTGTTCCACTTGTCGAAATGATGTTCTAAAAAAGGGGCCGAGGCAGACGTCACTTATGACGCGCGTTGGCGCTTTGGAGGAGCAATGACAGACCCGCAAACCGAGCGAAAAACAAAATCCGTGGAGGCCGTGATTCGCGCCCTCCAGGTACTCAAGCTCTTCGACAAAAGCACTCACGAAATGTCACTTGCCGAGATCAGTCGCCGCACGGGCATGGTGAAAAGCACCGCGCTTCGCATGCTGGTATCACTTGCGGAAGAGCAGATGGTGACCGTCACCGCAGACCGTAAATATGCCCTCGGCCCCGAGATCTATCGCCTCGGCAAGGCGTATACTTCAGGCTTCAACCTCGAGTCGCATGTGCGCCCCGCCATGAAGCAACTGGTGCTCGATGCCAATGAATGCGTGTCTTTTTTCCAGAGGGTGGGCAATCGCCGCATGTGCCTGTTCCGTGAGGACAGCGACCACCTGCTGCGCGAGCACGTGGCCGAGGGCGATACAGTCAGCCTCGATCGCGGAGCGGCGGGCCGGGTTCTCACCACCTTCCCCAAGCAAGACCCGAACCTGACCGCGCCGCTGCGCACCCTGGAGCAACTGCCCATCGTCTCGGTTGGTGAACGCGATGCTGAAATCAACGGCCTTGCCGCGCCGGTGTTCTCCGCCGCGCAAGGGCTTGTCGGGGCGCTAACGATCTCCGGGCCACAGTCACGCCTCAGCGAGAGCTATCTCGATGAGCTCAAGCCGAAGATGTTGCGAACCGCAGCCGACCTCTCGGCGCGCTTAGGTGCACGGTTCTACGGTTGAGTGATTAATTTGCGGGCAGAGAGGGGATCGGAGGGGAGTTTTCGACGGAAATAATAGGAAGTCAGCTTGACCTGAATGCTGCCAGCGTTCCAATCGACGGATATGCGTTGTAACAGGCAGAACGCGCGGATTAACAAGACCTGAGTTGCTCGGGCGTATATCCCAACAGGAGACTTCCAGATGAACACTCTCTTCCCTCTCCGCCTCACCATTTGCGCCCTAGGTGCCGCCGCGCTGACTGCCGGCACGTCCCAGGCCGAGATTGTCGCGGCTGCCGATGTCGGCTATGCGCCTTTCGCGATGGTTGCGCCGGACGGCACCTTCGAAGGCATCGACATCGACATCGCAAAGGCGCTGTCCGAAGAACTCGGTGAGGAGATCAGGGTCATCGACCAACCCTGGTCGGCGACGATCCCCGGGCTGATGGCCGGCAAGTTCGACATGATCCTGGCACCCGCGACGATCACCGAGGAGCGCGCGCAGAGTATCCTCTTCGCGGAGGGCTACGGCGACGCGACCTTCGGCCTGCTGCTGAATGCAGGCAACGACGATGTCACCTCGCTGGAGGACCTGCGCGGCACGACCGTGGCAACCAACAAGGGCAACCTCTTCGATCGCTGGATTTCCGGTCAGGCCGAGCAGTATGACATTACCGTCGCACGCTTCGACAAGCATTCTGACTCGGCCCAGGCCGTGGCCACTGGGCAGGCGGATGCCGCATTGATGTACAGCGCCTCGGCCGGTCAACTTTCGAAGGAACAGCCGATCTTCAAGCCCTCGAGCTTCTACGTCGATGAGCAGCAATATTTCGGCTATGCGTTCAACAAGGATGATGCAGAACTGCGCAACCGCGTCGACGCCGCGCTCGAATGCCTCAAGATCAAAGGCGAGATTGCCGCGATCTTCGAGAAATGGACCGGCATCACCGCGATCGAGAACAGCATCACCGGCACGCCGGTTGCAGGCTATGGCCCCGAAGGCCTGACCGGTCACGACGCCACCAAACACGAGACGACCTGCAAGTAAGGGCGCGCCGGCAAGACCGGCAGTCCCATCGGCGGCTGGGCCATGTCTCGGCAACCTCTCCCTACCGGCCGCCGAAGTTTCCCTTGCAACCTTACCGTCCCTGACGACCCGGAGCTCCCATGAACGATCTGCTTCAGGCGTTCTTCAACCTGAATGTCATCCTGACCTATCTTCCGGACCTGTGGAAAGGCCTCGTCGTCACGGTCGAGCTTTCAGTGCTCGTGGTGACCACTGGATTTGCCATCGGGATCGGCCTTGCACTGCTGCGCACCCTCGAGAACCGGGTCATCAACCTCTTCATCGTGCTGTACGCCGATATCCTGCGCGCGCTGCCGCCACTGATGCTGATCGTCGTAGGCTTCTTCGGCCTGCCCTATCTGGGGCTGAGACCCAGCGGCTTCGGCACTGCGTGGATAGTGCTTGCCATGGTGCTTTCGGCCTTCACCGAGGAGCTTGTCTTCGCCGGGATCAACGCGCTGCCCAAGGGTCAGAGCGAGGCCGCGCGAGCCTCCGGCCTGACGCGCTGGCAAGTGCTGATCTACGTGGTGCTGCCGCAGGCCATACGCCTTGTCATCGCGCCGCTCACCTCGCGCACCATCGCCACGGTGAAGAACACCTCGCTGGCCTCGGTCGTAGCAGTGCCTGACCTTCTGGCAGAAGCGACGGCAGCGCTCGGCTATTCGTCCAACGCATCGCCGCTCTTTGCCGCCGCGATCGGCTACCTGCTGATCCTATTCCCCCTCGTCATTTTCAGCCGCCGGCTCGAACGCCGCCTGCGCTGGTCTCACTGAGGAAAGCCTGATGGAAACCTTCCTGTTCCAGTTCCTCAACGTCGAAATCGCCAAGGCCGCGTTGCCTCAGCTGCTGATCGGGCTGAAGACCACGTTGATCCTGTCGTTCATCGTCGTGCCGCTCGGGGTTCTCGGCGGCATCGCGATCTCGGTCCTGCAGGATCTGCGCATCCGGTCGCTCAACATGCTACTGATCACCTACATCGACTTCTTTCGCGCCTTCCCGCCGCTGGTGCTGCTGATCTTCATCTACTACGGCCTGCCGTTCCTAGGCTTCGAGACGTCCTCGATGCAGGCGGTGGTCCTGGCGTTAGTGTTCAATACCTCGGCTTATTTTGCCGAGGTCGTCCGCGCCGGCATCGAGAGCGTGCCGCGCGGGCAAGTCGAGGCGGCACGCGCCACCGGGCTCGGCACCGCGCAAACCATGCGCTGGGTGGTACTGCCGCAAGCGGTCCGCAACGTGCTGCCCGACCTGATGTCGAACGTCCTCGAGTCGATCAAGCTGACTTCCATCGCCTCGGTGGTGACCATGCCCGAACTGCTGCGTATGGCCCGGGTGGCGCAGGGCAACATGTTCAACACGACACCGCTGATCATGGCCGCGCTGATGTATCTCATGCTGCTCTGGCCGCTGGTCCGGCTTATCACCACCATCGAACGCCGCTCGTTGAAAGCCCGTGGCTGAGGAAGATTGATGCAACACCATACCAATTTCATCGACGGCACCCGGGTTGCGCCGATCACCGGGCAATACACGGACACCGAAAACCCCTATACGACCAAGGTCTGGGCACGGATCGCACGCTCGGGCCCCGAGGATGTCGACCGGGCTGTCGCCGCGGCTAAGGCTGCCTTCACCACAGGCACTTGGTCACGACTGACAGCGCCACAACGTGGTGCCCTGCTCCGGCGCTTTGCCGAGCTCGTCGTGGAGAACGCCGAAGAGCTTGCCCGGATCGAGGTTACCGACAACGGCAAGCCGATCTCGGAGATGCTGCCACAGGTCAAGAAGATCGGCGACTGGCTGATCTACTACGCCGGTCTCGCCGACAAGATCGCAGGTGCGACGCTGGCCACTGACAAGCCCGGCTTCATGGCGCACACGCTGAAGGAGCCGCTTGGCATCATCGCGATGATCACGCCTTGGAACTCGCCGCTGATGCTGCTGACCTGGAAGCTCGCGCCGGCGCTGGCGGCCGGCAACGTGGCAGTGATCAAACCGTCTGAATACACCTCGGTTTCGGCCCTGCGCTATGCCGAACTGGCCAGCGAGGCTGGGTTCCCGCCGGGGGTGATCAACGTGGTCACCGGCCTCGGACATGAGGTGGGCAGCGCACTTACCGCCCACCCCGACATTGCCAAGGTTGCCTTCACCGGCGGCGGAACGGGCGGGCGGGCAGTCTATCGTGCCGCATCGGACAGGCTGGTTCCGGTTACGCTGGAACTTGGCGGCAAATCACCCAACATCGTCTTCGAAGACGCCGACATCGACATGGCGGTCAAGGGGATCGTGTCGGGCATCTTCGCCTCGGGCGGACAGAGCTGCGTGGCTGGCTCGCGCGCGCTGATCCAGCGCCCGTTGCTCGACAAGATGCTGCCTCGCATGGCCGAGCTGGCCGGCAAAATCCGTCTTGGCGATCCGATGTCCTCCGAGACCGATATCGGTCCGATCGCCACGCGTCCGCAGTTCGAGCGCATCCAGCAATGCATCGCGTGGGCCAAGGAGGATGGCGCGACATTGCTTTGCGGGGGCGGTCCGGTGCCCGACCCCTCCGGCGGGCCCGCACTTTTCGTCGCCCCCACGATCTTCACCGATGTGCGCAGCGACATGCGCATTGCCCAGGAAGAGGTCTTCGGTCCAGTGCTATCGGTGATCCCCTTCGACACCGAAGAAGAGGCCCTGAGGATCGCCAACGACACGCCATTCGGGCTCGGAGCCGGCATCTGGACCCGTGACCTGCGCCGCGCCATGGTGCTGTCCCGCGAAACCAAGGCGGGCACGGTCTGGATCAATTCTTACAAGGGCGTCTCGCAGACGGCACCCTTCGGCGGCTTCAAGGAGTCCGGCATCGGGCGCGAGGGCGGTTCCGCGATGATCGACGCCTACCTGCAAACCAAGACCGTGTGGCTGAACCTCACCGACTCCGTGCCATACACCTTTCCGCAATGAGCCTGCGCATCGTCAATCATCTGGGGCCGGAGGTGGGCGCGCAGCTCGCCGCGCACCCCGCCGCGCCAGAGGTGATCACGCCCAACGCGGAGGACCCGGCCTGGCAGTTGCCAGAGGGCACCGAAGCGCTGGTCACCGCGCCGCGGTTCTGGAAGGGTGCCCCGACGCCTCTGGATCTGCCGGCGAGTCTGCGCTGGGTCCAGAGCCTGTCGGCGGGCATCGAAGCTTATCCGCAGGAACTGCTCAGCGGCCGCACCGTCACCTGCGGGCGCGGCCTGACCGCCCAGGCGATCGCCGAATACGTGCTCGCCGCAATCCTTCAGCATCGCAAACCCCTCGCCTCCCACGCCGTGCGCAACGGGGACTGGAGCAAGGCTGGCAACAGTGACGGCCTGCCGGCGCTGGCAGGTCAGACGGTGGGGCTTGTCGGTTTCGGCGCGATCGGCCAGGCCGTCGCGCTGCGCGCCCGCGCCTTCAACCTCGCGATCGTCGCCACCCGGCGCGGCCCCTGGACTTCGGAGCCGGACGGCATCGAAATCCGCCGCGATCCAGCCTCGGTCGCCGCCGAGGCAGATCATCTGGTGATCGCCGTCCCGGCGACGCCGGCGACCCGGGGCATGATCGGCAAGGACGTCTTTGCCGTCGCCAAGCCAGGCCTGCACCTCATCAACGTTGCGCGGGGCGCGATTGTCGATCAGGACGACTTGCTCGAGGCTCTCGCCTCTGGCCGGGTCGGCGCTGCCACGCTCGACGTCACGGACCCAGAGCCGCTGCCCGACAGCCATCCACTCTACGCTCATCCGCGGGTGACCATCACCCCTCACATCTCGTGGGTTGGAGGCAATGACCAGGTGCTGTTCTCCCAGCAGCTCATGACCAATCTCGATCGCTGGCTGTCAGGCGGCCAGGACATGATCAACCGCGTCGATCCCGAACGCGGCTACTGACCGGAGTCTCCGATGCGCTACACCATGTCTCACTGGGGCACCTACGAAATCCACGAAAAGGCCCGTGGACCTCGCCTCAAGCCGTTGACCGGTGATCCAGATCCGAGCCCGATCGGCCTACACCAGCTCTCGCCCCAGGTCTCCGCCACCCGCGTCCGCCGGCCCGCGGTGCGCAAGAGCTGGCTGGAGAAGGGCGCAGGCGCACACCCGGAGTTGCGTGGCCGGGAGCCCTTTGTCGAGGTAGACTGGCAGACGGCTTTCCGGCTCGTCGGCGACGAGCTGGACAGGGTACGCGGGGAGCATGGCAACGAGGCCATTTTCGGTGGTTCCTATGGCTGGGCCTCGGCCGGGCGCTTCCACCACGCCCAGAGCCAGGTCCACCGCTTTCTAAACGTGATCGGCGGCTATGTCGCTCATCGCGACAGCTACTCCCTCGCGGCAGCGCGGGTGATACTGCCGCATATCGTGGCCCCGATGAACTGGCTGATGGAGAATCACAACAGCTGGGACGATCTGGAACAGAATTGCGACCTCTTTCTCACTTTCGGTGGCGTGCCCGCAAAGAACGCGCAGATTTCCCAGGCGGGGGTCGGACGGCACCGGGTGCGCGAGGGGCTACGCCAGATGGCCGCCGCCGGCGTCGAGTTCGTCAACGTCTCGCCGATCTCGACCAACCTCGAGACCGGTGCCCCGGTCGACTGGGTTCCCGTCCGGCCCGGCGGCGACACCGCCTTCATGCTCGCCCTGGCACACGAGCTGCATCGCCAGCGGGCGCATGATCTGGAGTTTCTCTCCCGCTACTGCACCGGCTGGGAAACCTTCGAAGCCTACCTGACCGGCGCGATTGATGGCACGCCCAAGGATGCCACTTGGGCCGCACCGCTCTGCGACGTGCCCGCCGAGCGGATCCGCGCACTCGCGTCAAGGATGATAGGCAAGCGCGTGATGATCAACATCGCCTGGGCGTTGCAACGGGCTCAGCACGGCGAGCAGCCGTTCTGGATGGTCGTGACGCTTGCCGCCATGCTTGGCCAGATTGGCATGCCCGGCGGCGGCTTCGGTGTAGGCTACGGCGCCGAGAACATGCTGGGCAGCCCCCACGCGGCCCTCAAGGGGCCAAGCTTTCCGCAGGGGCGCAACCCGGTGAAAGCCTTCATTCCGGTCGCGCGGCTGTCGGACATGCTTCTCAGCCCCGGCGCAGCTTTCCGCTACAACGGGGGCACCTACAGCTATCCCGACATCCGCCTGATCTACTGGGCCGGGGGCAACCCCTTTCACCACCACCAGGATCTTACCCGGCTGGAACGCGCCTGGCAGAAGCCCGAGACGATCATCGTGCACGAGCAGGCCTGGACGGCCACCGCGCGCCGGGCCGACATCGTCCTCCCCGCCTCGATGAGCCACGAGAAGGACGACATTGGCTATGCCACGCTCGAGGGCCTGCTGCTCGCGACCCGCGCCGCCTGTCCGCCGGAAGCCGAGGCCAGAAGCGACTACGACATCTTCGCCGGGATCGCGGCACACATGGGGCTAGGCGAGCCTTTCACCGAAGGCCGCAGCGCCGAGGACTGGGTGCGCCATCTCTATGACGAGCTGCGCATTCGCTGGGACGCGGAGGGCGTCGAGTTGCCCGAGTACGACGCCTTCGTCGCACGCGGGATGATCGACCTATCCGACCGCGATCCGCAGACGCGGATCATGCTCTCGGAGTTCCGCGCCAATCCAGAGGCCCATCCGCTCTCGACGCCCTCGGGCCGCATCGAGATCTTCTCCGAAACGATCCAGATGATGGACCTTCCCGACTGTCACGGCCACGCGACCTGGCTCGCCCCGGAGGAATGGCTGGGCAGCGCGGGCCGGCAGACGCTCCTCCACCTGATATCGGACCAGCCAGAGCGGCGCCTACACAGCCAGCTCGATGCCTCGCAGCATAGCGGGGCCGGCAAGATCAAGGGTCGCGAGGCGGCTGCGATGCATCCTGAAGAGGCGGCGCGGCGCGGCCTCTCGCACGGGCAGATCATCGAGATTTACAACGGGCGCGGTCGGTGTCTGGCCGGGCTTTGCATCGACCCCGAGATGACCCTGCGCTGCGTGCGCCTGTCGACCGGTGCCTGGTTCGATCCCGACCCCGAAACCGGTGTCGAGCGCCATGGCAATCCGAATGTGCTCACCGCCGACGTGCCCGCCTCGGAGCTGAGCCAAGGCTGCACGGCGCACAGTTGCCTCGTCGAGGTTCGCGCAGCGACGCATCACCCCGAGGTTCGCGCCTTCGACCTGCCAGAGTTCACGCAAGGCACCGAGGACATGTCCGAGGGGTAGTTGGCGTTCGGCGGAGACGCCGCACCCGGCGAGGTCGGGCTCGGTGCGCCCGCGATCTGCTCACCAAGGACCATGCGCGGGACTGATCGGACCGATCCTGCTTTAGAGGATCGAGGTAGAGCTCCACGATATCCGTGACCTGAACAGCCCCATGTTTCGTAGACGCCTTTTCGCTAACCTCGAGGCAAAAAGAAAGCTATGGCAGAATTTGGGTGACACGGCCTGATCATGCGGCGCGGTCGGTGGCGTCGGTCTCGGCGACGCAGTTGGTGAATTTGACGCCCTCGATCACCTTTGGCAACTGGTTGGCACCCTTCAAACGTCGCCAACCTTTTGATGCGGCCTGGATGAGCTTTTATACCATCAGCCGAGCCGTCTTGTGCGATAGCGCCCCCTTGGTTCGAACGGTCCGATGTCTGACCGTGGCGAAGACACTCTCGATCGGGTTGGCGGTTCGCAGATGGTCTCAATGCTCCGCGGGGTAATCGTAGAAGGCCAGCAAGGCCTCGCGATTCTCTGTCAGGCACGTGACGGCCGTCTCGTACTTCGCTCCGTACTTGCCGGCGGAGACGTCCATCGCAGACCCGGCCGCGGCGCGGGCCTATGCCTGCCAGATGTCACGGAGATCGGATTTCACTGCCGGCTGGATCGACTTTGGGACGTTGCTGAGCCCCTTCGCCGTCTTGTGGACCCAACAACGCTGGTGTCGCGTGGCCGGGAAGGTTTCGCCGAGGGCCTTCCAGAACCCCAAAGCGCCATCGCCGACAGCAACCTCTGGCGGTACCGCGAGGCCACGCGCCGTGATGTCGACCAGCAACTCGCGCTAGCTCTGAGCGCTCCTCCGCATGCCCACCCCGGATCAAGTCCGGGGCAGGCTATAAAAGCCGACGAGCTCTTTCTTCCCTTCAGGCGTCGCCCCGATCATCCCCGGCATGCACCCCGGCCTGCGTGCCGCACGATCACCTTTGACCAGGGCTCCGGGTTCGCCAGCCTGTCGCCTTTCCGGGCCAAGCCGGGACACGGAGCCGGGTCCGCGACGCTCGGTCTCCACACTGAAAAGGCACCGTCGAGAACATCGACCGGCACCTCCCCCGCTTCCTGCCGAGAAAGACCGGCACGCGTTGGCGCACCGACGTTGGCATTCACTTGATCGCCGACGGTACGAACACCACCCCTCGCACGTGCGTCGGGGGAGACCTCGCCGAGATCCTCACGGAGATGTCGGTGAAGAGCGGCGTCCGACAGTCCCCCCCTTCGACCACGGGAAAGTCGCGTTTCACGCAGCGCTCACCGGTCGAAAACACGAGCGACTCGCTCTTGCAGCGATCATCCAGGTGCCCCGATATTGGGCAGACGTCTCAAAACGGGGCCAATGTTTGGTCACGCCCCCCTAAACTACAGCTACGGAAGGGTGCCGCCCCCTGCCTGACTGGAAAGCCCGCTCCCCGTGGATAAACCTTCTCGCAGACGGCGGCAGATGTCGCCTTTTTTCAAACCGCCGAATGAAATTCTAATTTCATTACACAAAACCGAAGAAACAGAACTTTCTCAGGAAGCGTCGAAGCCCTTCCCGCAAGCAACAGACCAGGAGACCATCTCGTGACACAGCAGGCATCCCCCATGCGCCGCCTTGTTCTCGGCGCATCCGCGGTTCTCGCAACCGCCATCGGCAGCGCTGCGGTCGCCGATACGCTCGATGACATCATGGAACGCGGCACCATTGTCGTCGGGCTGGACCCGACCTTCGCGCCGTACGAGTTCACCACCGACGATGGCGCGATCACAGGCTATGATCCGTCGCTACTCGAGGCGATCGCCGAGGATATGGGCGTAGACGTCGAATACCGCGTCATGGCGTTCAGCGGCATCATTCCGGGTCTGATTGCCGGCTCGTTCGATTTCACCGCCACCGCCCTCAACGTGACGGCCGAACGCGCCGAGCGTATCTCCTACACCATGCCTGTCAGCCAGACAGTCAACGGAGTGCTCCGCCGGGTCGGCGATGAGCGGGTCAACGGCGACGACCCTGCCTCGCTCGTTGGTCTTACTGCCGCGGTGAAGCAATCCAGCACTCCCGAGCGCGTCGTTCAAGAAGCCAGCGCGGCACTGGACGAGGACGGGACGGGAACCATCAAGACACTCAGCGTCGAGACCACGGAACAGACCGTGACGGCGCTCGCCACGGGCCGTGCCGACTTCCTCGTCGATGACATGAGCGTCCTGACTGCCGTGATGGCCGGGCGCCCGGACCTCTTCGAGGTCGCCGGCTCGCTCGGAGCCACCGATTACATCGCCTGGGGCGTACGTCAGGACGACACCGCCCTGCTCGAGGCGATCAACGCCGGCCTCGCCGGGCTGAAGGAAGACGGGACCATGGCCGCGCTCCAGGAGGAGTTCCTCGGACTGACCTTCGAGCTTCCGGAAACCGATTTCATCCCGGCCGCCGAATAATTCCAACGCGAAAAGGCAGGCCTGCGCATGCAGGCCTGAAAAAACCCATGTGCAATCAACAGACGTCCGTCAGTCCGAAGGGCACCGTGGTTCCGGGTGGTTTCGGCCGGGGCTTCGAAGCGAAGGCCGGGCAACACGTTACCATCGTCGATCTCGAAGGCCAGCAGGCGGGCGATTTCGTCGCCCTCTCGCTCGCCGATCACGAGGAAATCCTCTCCCCCGTCCACACCCGCCGGCACAACCGGTCGATCTACCTCGGGCTTGGCGACTACCTCGTTTCCTCCGAGGGGCGACCGATGTTTCAGGTCGTCAAGGACACGGTCGGCATCCACGACGCCAACGTGCCCGCCTGCGATCCCACCCGTTACGCCGTCGATTTCGGCGTGCCGGGGCATCGCAACTGTCTCGAGAACCTCTACGAGCCGCTAGCGAAATACGGCATCGACATCCTGCAGGTGCCCGAGCCCTTCAACTTCTTCCAGAACGGCCCCGTCTCGCCCGATGGCCGCATGGGCGTGACCGATCCCGTCAGCCGGGCCGGCGATTACCTCGTTCTGAAGGCGCTGATGGACGTGGCCTGCGCGCTCTCGCCCTGCCCGCAGGACATTATTCCCGGCAACGGGCTGGTGGTGACCGACATGCTCTACGCCGTCACCGACGAGGCCCCTACCGACGCGACCCTGGAGATGCTGCAATGCCATTGATGATGATCGAGCCGGCGAGCAGCGAGCTGCCGCCCGAAGCGACGCTTGTCGTAGAGCACGGCAGTGTTACGGCGATCCCGGTCAAATGCGGACAGCTGATGACGATCACCGATCTGCAAGGCGGCCAGCCGGTGCAGCTGCACGCCTATACCGACGCTTCCACGGGGGAATTCCTGTCGGCGCATCACACGCGCGTCTTCTCCAATTCCTACCGCCTCAACCAGGGCATGCGCATGGTCACCAACCGGCGTCGCCCGCTCATGGTTCTGGGAAAGGACAGCTGCGGAAAGCATGATCTCCTCATGCCCGGCTCGACCGGCACCAGCCTCGTGGAAGCCGGGTTCCAAGACGAGACCGGTTCCCGCGAAGCGTTCCGGGCGGCGGTGGCGGCGGCCGGGCTCTCTCCGGTCAAGTTTCCCGACCCGATCAATCTCTTCCTCGACGTGGAGATCGACACCTCAGGCACGATTACGCCACGCGACCTGTCGCATCCGGCCGGAACCTCGGTCGTCTGCCGCGTCGTGATCGATTGCACGCTGTTCGTCGGGGCCTGCGCCTCTGACCTGCCCATCGCGCAGTCGCGCGGGCCGGTCGAAGTGAAGATCAGGAACCAGCTCTGATCATGCTCGACCTGGCGAACCTGCAGGCGGCGTTGCCCGAGCTCGCGCACGGGCTGTACATGACCGTCATGCTGAGCGGGTGCGCCATGGTCCTGAGCTGGCTCTTCGGCACAGCGCTCGTCGTCTGCCTGCTCTCGCCCGCCGCCCTGCCGCGGCGTGCGGCGGCGATCCTCGTCAGCTTCCTGCGCGGCACGCCCGCGCTCGTGCAACTCTTTCTCGTCTTTTTCACTCTGCCGCTGGCGGGCATCAAAGTGCCCCCCTTCACCGCCGCTGCCGTGACACTGGGCCTCAATTCCGGTGCCTATGTCGCCGAGATCCTGCGCGGCGGGCTCGGCTCGCTCCCTTCCGGTCAGGCGGAAGCGGCGGAGGCGCTCGGCTTTCCCAGATGGCGGATCTGGACCCGGGTTCTTCTGCCCCAGGCGGTTCGCGTCAGCCTGCCCTCGCTGGTCAACGAGCTGACGTTGCTGGTCAAGACAACTCCGCTCGCCTCGGTCGTGGCCGTGACCGAGCTGACCTTCGCAGGCCAGATCGTTGTCGCCCGCACCTTCGAGCCGACCGAAGTTCTGCTGGCCGTGGCCCTCGCCTACATCCTCCTCAACCTCGCGCTGACCGATCTGGCCGCGCGGCTCGACCGGCGCCTCGCCCCGGCGGGAGGCAGATCATGACCCTCGATCTCGAGCTCTTCGCCTACGCGATCCCGGTCCTGCTGACCGGCGCCCTGTTCACCTTGAAGATCGGCCTCGCCATCGCCGCTGCCTGTCTCGTGCTCGGCGCGCTCCTCACCATCCCCCTCTCCTCGAGGAACCGGTTCGTCTCGGGGCTCGCGCGCGCCTATATCGCCGCGATGCGGGGTACGCCGCCCCTGATCCTCATCCTGATCTCCTTCTACGTCCTGCCGGCGGTGGGGCTCCTGCTATCGCCCGCGCTGTCGGGTGCCACGGCACTGTCGCTCTACTTCACGGCCTATGTGGCCACGGCGATCCGCGGTGCCATCGCGTCGATCGAGGCGGGCCAGATCGAGGCGGCGCTCTGCATCGGCATGGGGTGGCGGCAGCGGCTCTTGCGCATTCTCTTGCCGCAGGCCTGGCCCGTCGTGCTGCCCGCCCTCGTCGGCCTGATGATCGGGCTCTTCAAGGAAACCGCGCTTCTGTCGGTGATCTCTGTCCCCGAGCTGACCTTCCAGACCAAGCAGGCCGTCGCCCGCACCTACGCGCCCTTCGAGATCTACCTGCTCGCCGCCCTCGCCTACTGGCTGTGGTCGGCAGTGCTGGAAGCCCTCGGGCGCCGGCTTGAAAGCCGGGCGACCCGCTTCCGTCGGCCGCGCCCCATGCTCACGAAAGGAACTGCGCAATGACCAGGCCGGCCCTTCGCGTCGAGTCCCTGACCAAGGCCTTCGGCGATACCGAGGTTCTGCGGGGCGTCGACCTGACCGTCATGCCGGGCGAAGTCGTCTGCATCATCGGGCCCTCGGGCTCGGGCAAGTCGACCTTCCTGCGCTGCCTGAACTGGCTGTCGCCGCCCAGCAGCGGGCGGATCTTTCTCGATGGCGAGCTGATCGGCGAGGCGGAAGACCGCGGCGGGCGGATCTGTGCGCTGCCGCATTCGGTGCTACAGAAGCAGCGCCAGCGCATGGGCATGGTCTTTCAGGCTTTCAATCTCTGGCCCCACCGCACAGCGCTACAGAACGTGATGGAAGGCCCTCTCATCGTGCAGGGGCGGCCGCGCGCGGAGGCCACCGAGCTTGCCGAAACCCTCCTTGCCCGCGTCGGCCTCGCTGCCCGGCGCGATTATTACCCCGGCCAGCTCTCTGGCGGCCAACAGCAGCGCGTCGCGATTGCCCGCGCGCTGGCCATGCAGCCAGAGGTCATCCTCTTCGACGAGCCCACCAGCGCGCTCGACCCCGAACTCGTCGGCGAAGTGCTGGCGGTGATGAAGGAGCTGGCTGCGGGCGAGACCACGATGGTGGTCGTCACGCACGAGATCGGCTTCGCCGCCGAGGTCGCCGACCGGCTCGTCCTGATGGACGGCGGCGTGGTGGTCGAGGAAGGGCCGCCGCTCGAGTTCATCCGCTCCCCGCGGGAAGAGCGCTCCCGCCGCTTCCTGCGCCACATCATGAACCGCGGCCTGCCGTTCGACCCCTCCCATCTCCCCCCCGAAGAGGATACCCCATGACCCGCACCATCGTGCCCGCCCGCCACGGCAAGGCCCTTCGCCTTACCCGCGGCCAAGCCGTCAAGCTGATCAACATCCATGGCACCCAGGTGGTCGACTGCTGGGCGTGGAACGCGGCCGATCTCGAGGAGCATATGTCCATGGAGGCGAGCCGGGTGTGGAACCAGCGGCTCAATCCGCTCGTCGGCGACACCTTCGTTACCAACCGCCGCAACCCCATCCTGACGATCGTCGAAGACACCTCCCCCGGCGTGCACGACACCTTCATGGCCGCCTGCGATGCCCATCGCTACGAGCGGCTCAACGTGAAGGAGTATCACCGCAACTGCCTCGACAACATGTATGAGGCTCTCGAGGAACTCGGCCTGAAAGCGCCGCATCCCATTCTGGCGTCGTTCAACATCTTCATGAATATCGCCGTGCAGCCCGATGGCCGGGAACTCAAGACCCAGCCAACCGTGACAAGCCCCGATGATCATATCATCCTGCGGGCCGAAATGGATTGCGTCGTTGCCTTCTCCGCCTGTCCTCAGGATATTGTGCCCATTCAGGGCCGGGACCAGAACATACCCAAGGATGCCGCATACGAGATTCTGGACAGCGGTTTCCCGGATCTTCCGATCTCCATCACCTGGGTGCCGAACGAAGGGATCGACCGCGCTTGAATGACCTGCCCGCCAGCTCGCTCGAACGACGCATTCGGTCCAGCTATGCGACGCTGCCCCTGAACGAGCAGCGCCTCGCGGACACGATCCTGAGCTTCCCGGGGGAGCTGGCGAGCTATTCCGCGGCGGAGCTCGCCCGGCTTGCGGAGGTCTCGCCCGCGACGGCGAGCCGCTTCTTCAAACGCATCGGCTACGAGAATTACGCCGCCGCCCGCCGTGATGCCCGCGCGGCGCAACGGTGGGGTTCGCCCTTCTACATGCAGACCCGCGAGGCGACGGGCCGCAGCATCGGCGAGTCCCTCCGGCAGCATGTCGAGGTCGAGAAGGCCAATATCGACCACACCTTCCAGCGCCTGTCCGAGAGCGATCTTCTGGCCGCGCTGGAGATGCTGAAGGAGGCCGAGCGCGTGTTCTGCCTCGGCTTTCGCACCAGCGCCATGGTCGCCAGCTATGCCGCCTGGCTCTTGGGTCAATTGCGGGACCGGGTCACGGTCATCGGCCGGGCCGACAACACGCTCTCCGAGCAGATCGTCGGCATCGGCAAGGGGGACGTCGTTCTCGCCGTCGGTCTCCGGCGGCGCCTGCCGATCTTCTCACGCCTGCTGGGGGAGATGCGCAAGAATGGCGCCCGCGTCATCCTCATCGCCGATCCTACGGCACAGAAATCGGCTGCCAATGCCCATCTCGTCCTCTCCGCCGACGGCCGCAGCTCCTCGCTCTTCGACAGCGACGCCGCCGCCAACAGCATCGTCCACCTTCTCTGCGGCCTCCTCTCCGCCCACCTCGGCCAGGCCGCTCAGGACCGCCAACGCGCCATCGAAAGCCTGCATTCGGACCTCGGCGAATTTTGATCGCTATCGAAGGGGCTTGATATTCTAAAGCCGGGACATTGCCGGACGGGATGTCCAAGCTTTCGCCCCCCTGTTACCGTAGCCTGAACTGGTCCAGTCACAACGTGACGCTGCGCAAGCATGGGTCGGTGACGGTCTGGTTCGATCCATCGGTGCCGCGGCATGCCGCCGTCCGGCAAGCGCGGCGCGGAGCCGGCCTACGACGACATCGCCATCCAGGCAGGCTCTACGATCAAAGGACCGTTCGGTCTGCTGCCGACCGCGCTGCCCAAACGCGTCGCTTGTTATGCCACCGCCGAACCATATCGTCAGTGAAGCGCGGTTGCGCATCGACGCATTGTGGCTGGCCGATGCTGCTTCTGGTATTCTTCTTCACCTTCTTCACTCTCTTCGGTGCTTGGGTCAGTCCGTATGACCCGGCCAGGCAGGACCCGATGTCGGCCATGCAGTGTTTTCCGATCCAGCACTGGTTGGGCACCGACAAACCTGGCCGGGACACGCTCAGCCGGCTGATCGCCGGAGCGCAGACCACGCTGATAGACGTCACCACAGTTCTTCTTCTGGCCGGCATCGCTGGAATGCTCTTGTAAGCGCCCGGCCGGTTACTTTGGTGGCCGGCTCGATGAAATCGTGATGCGTCTGTGCTGTTTCGGTTTCTCTGTCTGGCCTGCCCCTATCGGGTGGTCCGGTTTCAATCTTGGTGCATGACGGGTTTCCGTGCCAAGGCGGATGCCTGCGGCGGGGCTGATCCCCGCCCACGAGAGGGCCAGTGAACAGCCTCCGGCGCTCGCGATCGGTAGCCCAGCGACGAATGGGGCTTGGCACCCTCCGACGCAAACCGGGTGGCGATCGCTTCGCCGATGCCGCTGGTCCCGCCGGTGACGAAGGCAACCTTGTCCGCAAGTCTTCCTGTCATCTCGCTGTCTCGATTCATGTTTCGATGTTGCCTGCCGATCCCGTGAGCCTCGCGGTCAGAAACCGACGATCCGGGTATCGGCGATGGCTTCGGCGAACGCTGCGCCGAACAGTTCCGCCGGGGTCTGGAAGCCTGCCCGCCAGCACCCGCCGCGCGGCCTCGGCCGCGGCCAGTGGGGTGAAGCTGTAGCCGTTGACCGTGTCGAGCCGCGACCTGGCGACGCGCCCGTCCGCGCCGGTGACCTCTGCCACGGCCCGATAGCGATGCGCCGCGCGCTCCGCGTCGGTAGGTCCGTCGGCCAACGTCTCCGTGTCGCCCTGCGGAAAGGCCCCGGTTGCGACATGGACGAAAGTCTCCACCTCGCCGATGCCGGTCGACCGGCCGATGGTCAGCAGATCAGGCAACGTGACGCTGAAGCAGTCGACGGCCCCGTGCCCGAAATCGAAGCCAAGGGTCGGGGTCGCCTCAAGCAGCACAAGCCTGCCGTCCCGGAGTGCGAGAACCTCCGATGTCACGCTTTCCGCCGCGCTCAGGACAGAGCCGCGCGACATCGGGCCGGAGACGCGCAGCGCAACGGCGATCGAGTACGGTTCGGCGACCCTCGCCACGGCGTGGGCTGCCAAGCTTCCGAGCATCGCGACGCTGCCGCCACTTCCCGGGAGAAGCATGACGCCGGCCACCGTGGCGCGGGCGTCCAATTCCCGGGCCCGGCGATAGCTGTCGACCTCGGCCGAGACATCGAGATAATGGCAGCCGGCACGCAGCGCCGCTTCCATCAGCGGCGCGGCAGTTCGACGGTAGGGGCCAGCACAGTTCAACACCACCGATGCACCCGCCAACCCGGTCTCGATAGCTGTCGGATTATCGAGGCCGAAGCAGCGTTAGGGCACGCCCAGTTCAAAGGCCAGCGCGGCCAGGCTCTCGACCGAGCGGCCTGCCAAGATGACTGACAGCCCGGCTTCGAGGGCGCTGCGGGCCGCCAGGCACCCGGTATATCCGGTCGCGCCGTAAAGGATCAGGTCTGACATGGTGGTCTCCGAGGTCACTCGAGATCCGCATCGATGCGCAGGATGCGGCCATGCTTGTCGGTCACGACGTCGAGCCGGCCTATCTCGTGGCCGAAATCGCCGGTGAAATCGACGCGAAGCCGGGCGCGGTCACCCTCCAGCCGGTCCACCGAGATCACTCGCGAACGGGTCCGATAGCCGACGAAGAAGCGCATGACGTAGTCTTGCACACCTTCGATCCCCTCGAAGCTCTCGCCGGTCGAGGGGTCATCGATCACCGCATCGGGACGAAAGCAGCGCAGCACCGCCTCGATGTCGAATTCATGGGTCGCGGCGAGGAAAGCACGCGCTGCGATCGCGGAGCGGAAGGGGGTGGCCTCAGCTGTCATGCTGCCAGCTCTTGAAGACGAATTCCATGGAATGGCCGTCGGGGTCGCGGACCTGCGCCGCGTAATAGCGCGGGTCGTAATGCAGCTGCGGTCCCGGAGCATGGATCTCTTGCGCTCCGGCCGCGAGTGCGGCGGCATGCGCCTTGCGCACTTCGGCCTCGGATCGGGCGACGAAGCCCACATGCACGGCACCGCCGGACGCTTCGCCCTGCCTGAGCCAGAAGAAGATCCGGCCGCCGGCACCAAAGCCCTTAAGATCGGGATGGCCCTCGGGGCCATCCTTGCCGTGATAGTCGTGCCGCACGGTAATGCCGAGGCCCGGCAGGACGGCCTCGTAGAAGGCCACCGATCGCTCCAGGTCGCGGACGGTGAGGAAGATGTGGTCCAGCATGGTCATTCCTTCAGATTGCGCAGCCGCCAGAGACCTCGATGGTCTGGCCACTGATCCAGGCATTTTCCGGCCCGAGAAGGCTCGCGACCATCGTACCGACATCCGCCGCCTCTCCGACGCGGGCGGTCGCACTTGCCATGTTGACGATCTGACCGCCCTCGGCGAGCAGCGGCAGCAGGAGCTGGGTCAGGAAGAATGGGCCCCTCAGACGGACCATGTAGAGGCTTTCGAACTGCGCCTTCGTCACCGTCTCGATCGAATTGTAGAGCCCGACGCCCGCATTGTTGACGAGCACGTCGAACCCATCACGCCCCCAATGCGCGCTCAGGGTCGCGACCAGCGCCGCGCGGAAGGCCGGGAAGCCCGCGCTGTCGGCCACGTCGAGGGGCAATGCAACCGCAGCGCCGCCTTTGGACGCGATCCGCTCGATGACGGCCTCCGCCGCGTCGCGTCGGGTGTTGAACGTCAGAACGACTCCCATGCCGCGTCGGGCATATTCGACCCCGATGCTGGTCCCAAGGCCGCGTCTGCCGCCGGTGATGAGGACGATGCTCATGGTCGGTCTCCTGTCTTGTTGCGACTGAGATAGCGACCGGATGGCGCGACAGCGCGCCTGTTCCTCCTCGGATCTTGCCTATTCCTGCTCCGTCGTTGTGCGTTCGCGTCGAACCTGCCAGCATCTCCCTCATGAGAGAGCAGCTTCAGGAACTCCGCCACCTCGCGCGCAACGCCGGGCCATGGCACACCGATACGGGCATCCCGCGCGTGGCCATGGTTCAAGGTGAGATCCCTGCGCATCGCCTTGCGGCGGTCTACGACCCCATGATCAACCTGATCCTGACAGGCTGGAAGACGATGACGGTGGGCGAACGCTGCCTGCGCTACGATCCGGCCACCTATTTCGTGATGTCAGTCGGCTTGCCCGCGGTCGGTGCGGTTCACCCATCCGAGGACGGCGCGCCCTACCTCGCCGTCAACCTGACACTCCGGCCCGAGATCATCACGAACCTGCTCGCGGATCTGCCCAAACCTGTCGCGCCGTCCCCGGGCCAGCCCGGCTTCGACATCGCCGCCGTCACGCCCGAACTGCTGGACGCCTGGGTCAGAATGCTGCGACTCATGGAGCGGCCACATGACATCGCGGCACTGGCCCCGGCCTACGAACGCGAGATCCTCTACCGCGTGCTGCAGGGGCCGCTCGGCTGGCTTCTGCGCGATATCGCCACACCGGACACGGCGCTTTCGCGCATCGATGTAGCCATCCACTGGATCCGCGAAAACTTCGCCGCGCCACTGCGCGTGGAAACACTCGCCGAGAT
This sequence comes from Palleronia sp. LCG004, assembly GCF_032931615.1. Lineage (NCBI taxonomy): Bacteria > Pseudomonadati > Pseudomonadota > Alphaproteobacteria > Rhodobacterales > Roseobacteraceae > Palleronia > Palleronia sp. LCG004. The sequence goes on along the minus strand of NZ_CP136760.1, from coordinate 79,507 downwards.
GACGGCCCTCAGCGCCTCGGCCTTTCATCGCCAATTCAAAGCGGCGACGGCGCTCAGCCCGTTGCAGTATCAAAAGCGCGTCCGTCTGCTGCACGCGCGGTCACGCCTGTTCGCAGGCGAAGGCAACGCGACCTCGATCGCCTTCGACGTCGGCTACGAGAGCACGACCCAGTTCAGCCGCGAATATGCGCGTGCGTTCGGTCAGCCACCTGCACGGGACGTGGCGAAATTCAGGGCAGAGCTACATGCAGGTTGACGTCGCATCGCGTGCTCCCGGGGCTATTCCAGCAACGGCTCCACGACCGCAATTCGACGCCGAGCCATCGTGCCCGCAATCACCACGCTAGATCTCCTGCGTTGGAAGCGGTGTCCTCGTTTCCTATGCTTCCAAATGGAAAAATGCTCACACGATTGAATGGCAGCTTTATCCGCATAATGCGATTTCTAGCGCCTCGTGTCGAGCGGGGGTTTCCGAGCCAGACCGTCGCTGAAAAACTCCGATGCCAGCGGCCATAAGAATCGGGCGCCAAAGTCGCTTGGAACAGCCAGACGAGCCTGAACGACATCCCTATCGTGGATCCGACTGATCCTGAACGCGGCGATGACAGGCTCGATCTGCATCTTGTTCAGATGGTTCACCGGCAGACCGGCGACGGTGTTGAGCGCCTTGGCGAGGAGCCCGATGGTAATATGCTTAGCGAGAAACTGCTCGAGGCTGTGACGGTCGACATACCATCGCATGTTACGGCTTGAAGGATGCCGCAACTTCCGGATTTTAAGGAACCCATGCTTGGCCAGGTAATGGATGGTGTACCCGTCAGGTCGGAGTTTTATCGCAGCCTCCGTCAAGTGGGGATCCCGAGGGGTGCCTGGAACCGGGTGATCGCGGATCTCTTTGGGGTCCATGAGCAAGGCGGTGAAGTGGGTCGGCCCAAAGGACCGAGCTGCTGTCATGACGAGGCCGGATTGGATCATCTCGTACACATCGACGACGGTGCAGTTCAGCTGGCTACAGGTTTTCCAGAATGAACGAAGTCGAGCGGTCTCCCGGCTCAGTGGAAGATCCTCGGTCGGCTTCGTGAAGCCACGGACGTCGGACCATAGGAAGCGCCGGGTTCCTTTTTCCATCTTGCTTTGGGATATCAGGCAGACCTCTCTTAGACGCAGCCATAGCGATGGACCGCACCCGATATATGAAATCGTCTCCTTGTACGTGGCGAAGCGGCCGACGTACTCGAGGAAATCCTGAAAATCACCCTCACCCAACGACGCCCGATCTTCGCGAACGACGATCCCTGCGGCAGCGCAAAGAGACCTGACCCTCACCTGCCTAATACGCAATCTACGGCTCGCCTCGCTGAGGCTGATCCGTCTGGGGCGATGCACGGCATGACCGAGTATGACCCGGCCGGGGTCGAGAGGGTAATGGTTGACGATGAAGTCGCGCACGATCCTGCGGACGGGGCTCGTTTCTTCGGTGCCCTGCCCACCGTCAACCATTGGAAGAAAACACCAGGATCATGGGTATGGTATCGACCGCTCTCGGATTAGCCCTGGTTCGGGCCAAACAAGCAGTCTCTGAGCGCAGTCGGTCCGCGTCTGACCGCACCGACACCAATTGCCAGTCAGCGCGCCGAAGCAAGCCTGACGCGCCATTTTGGTCTTAAGCGCCCGCGATGCAGTCCGGACAGATACGGCTCTTTTCTGGGCACTGCGAAACGAGCTCGACCTGAAGGGCTCGTGGTACGGCAATGGTGCCGGGATGTGCGGCACGTGGACGGTCCATATCGACGGACAGGCGACCTTTGCCTGCCAGATGGCGATCGAAGGCCTTGCGGACAGCGAGATCACCACGATCGAAAGCCTGTGAGGAACTCGACGCCGACTGGTCCACCGTCGCCTCCGAGCAGATCAGTGAAAATCCCGAAAACTTCTTCGGCCCCCGCGGCCGGGGGCGCGCTTGTCGCGATGGGCTGTTCGTCGGTCGAGGGATACTTCACACATCTACGACAAGCCGGCGCGCAGGCGCCAGATACCGATCCAGATCGCCGCCGCGCATCGGGATGTCCCTGCCAAAGAGGTCATGACCCGGCACGGCACGGTGCTCCACGTCCCCACCGGACCATCGCCGGCACCGAGGTCGAGCGGCTGGACATTCCAGACAAGACGACCGGCACGCCTGTCTCTGCTATCGATGTCGACCTCCCCGACACGGTTCATCCGGCCTTGCTCCTGTCCCCGGTCAAAGGCGAGACGCCGATACCGAACTCAGCCGCCGCTGCCCGCGCAATCGACGTCATCGTTATGGATCACGCCGCCGCTGTCGACGCGGACGGGAGGGGCGCGGACGTCTGGCTCGGCACACAGAGTCAAACGATCTCGATCATGATCGCCGCTGCCGTCCTCGGCACCACGCCCGACCGCATCCGGTTCCATGCCATGCAGATGGGTGGCGGCTTCGGGTGCCGGACGGTCGCGACGCGCAAGCAGCGACCCCGGCATCGTCATTCGTCCTCAGGCCCATCGCGCCAAGACGAAGGCGGCATCACGTTTGGTCTGTCGAGTGTCCTGCGCGAACGCTCGACCTTCACGGCGGGACAGATTGAAAAGACCAACTTCTACAATCAGGTGCCAATCCGGATCTCCGACATTCCGGAGATCGAAGTGCAGTTCGTCGGGTCGGGAGAGCCCCCGAGCGGTGGCGGTGAGATCGGCGTCCCGATGACCGCTCCCGCCATCGCAAACGCCCTGTCCGCGCTCACGAACGAACCGCAGCGGCAATTGCCGTTTTCGATGGAACGCCAGGCCCGGGTTGTCGGAGAAACGACCGATCCGCCACTTTTCCGTCATCCACACTTCGAACGAAGCGTACAACAGGGCCGTCGACCGGACACCTCCCATCGGTCCCGACCCACTTGGAGATCGGCGCGTTCGGCACCAGATTTGCTGGTTGGCTGCGGGCCTGATAATACTCCATAACCCGCTTGCGCCCCGGTCGGAGGCGCACGCGGATGACCGCGGCGGTCTAGGTTCTCACGCTCATCCAGTGCCCCACTGCCCGCCATCACCGAAGCGAACGCCCGTCAAACGCTCCGAGCCCACCCATAGCCGCGAGGCTGCTTCGGTATCCGCTGCTTGCGCGGGTAGACGGGCCCTTACGGGATATCCGCGTGTCTCGCTCAGCCGGTCGGGCCCGAAATATCCGCCGCCCGCCGCGGCAGGAGAGGTCGCGGCGTAGAGAATGGGCAGGGCACCCTGTGCGGCGGGCTGGAAGAGGATCGGAAGCCAGGTGCGGACAAGTCGGGCGACGTCCCAACGGCCCGCCGAGTTCGGCAGCAGATCGGTGCGCGACACGCCGGGATGGGCGGCGACGCTCGTGATCCCCCATCCCTCGTTCCGGCTGCGGCGTTGAAGCTCGATGGCGAACAGCAGGCAGGCGAGCTTCGACTGGCTGTAGGCGGTCATCGGTTTGTAAACGCGTTCGGCATTGAGGTCTTCGAAGTCGATGGTGCCGGCGCGGGCGGCGATACTGCTGACCGAGACGACCCGTGCCGAACTGCATCCTCGGAGGAGCGGCAGCAAATGCGCGGTCAAAGCGAAGTGGCCGAGATAGTTCGTGCCGAGTTGCAACTCGAAGCCGTCACGAGTCTCGCGCCGATCCGGCGGCGTCATCACCCCGGCGTTGTTCACGAGTACGTCGATCCGGTCGAGTTCGCGCCTCATGCGATCGCCGAAGGCGGCCACGGAAGCGAGGCTTGCGAGGTCGAGCTGTTCGAACCGCACGCGGGCATGTGGCTCCGCATCGCGGATACGCTCGACCGAACCCGATCCCTTCGCCGGGTTCCGGCCGGCGAGGATCACGTCCGCTCCTGCCCGGCACAGGGCGAGCGCGGTCTCGAACCCGATGCCGCCGGTTCCGGTGACGACGGTCAGGCGGCCGGTCAGATCTGGAATGTCGTTTGTCGTCCATTTCATGATGAGGATACTCGTTTTGTGAAGGACCGGCCCGGGTCGGGACGGGCTATGCGGCGTGAGATCCGGTAGACCGAAGATGGCGGGACGTTCCGCCAGGTTCCGCCCGCCCGCCGTGCCTCGAGGCCCAGGCGGTCGAGGACCGCCTGTGGGACCGGGCAGCGCGGGCCGTAGGTGAATTGGTGGAAATGGCCAACGGGGTGCAGACAATCGAACGCACCCGACAGGATCCGTGTCACGGTTCGCGTCAGCATCGAGAGAAGTCCGAGGCCGCTTACCACCCCGCCGGCTTTCGCCGTCGGAAAAGGGCCCTGACGTCAGACCGGGACGCATCCCCCTGCGCCACTCGCACACCCGGGAACCGGCTCCGCAGATCGGTGTGAAGTTCCACGAGTGTCAGCTCTTCCGTCCGAATCCCTCGATCGAGCAGCGCCCGGGTAAAGACGCCTGTCCCGAGTGCGAGTCCGAGCACAGGGGCCAATCCGAGATCGATCTCCCGGGTCATCGGGTTCGCCAAGGCTGCGCCGGACGGAAGGATGGCGGCGACCTGCAGCGGATCGGCCGCCCCTGCCCGCAGGAACCGCCGCATGTCCGACGGGCGGTCTCCTCCCGGTCCACGTCCGCAGGGTGAAGCGACTGTCATCCGTTTCACCCCTCAGACCTGCGCGGCCGGCAGGACCGAGCGGATGCGCCCGCCACCCAAGGTCTCCGTCACGGCCAGCGGGAGCGAGCGTAGCCGCCGCCCCGTCGCCGCGAAGATCGCGTTTGCGATTGCCGCAGCCGCCGGTACGACGCCGGGTTCGCCCACCCCGGAGGGCGGCTGGTCACTCTGAACGAGAGCGACCTCGATTGCGGGCGCGTTCGCGAGCCGCTGGACCGGAAAGTCGTGGAAGTTCGTCTCGACGACTTCGCCGTTCCGGATGGTCAATGCGCTCATCAACGCGCTCGTCACGCCCCAGGCGATGCCCCCCTCCATCTGGGCCACGACCGAGTCCGGATTGATGACGAGACCCGCGTCGATTGCGCAGAAGACCCGATCGATGCGGACTTCGCCGTCATCCGACACCGTCACTTCCGCGACCTGCGCGACGATGCTGCGATAGCAGTCCTCGATCGCGATGCCCCGGCCCCGCCCGGAGGTCATTGGCCGGTCCCAACCGGCCATTTCGGCGACGCGATCCAGCACGGCGCGGTGACGGGGGCTGTCCCGAAGCAGGTCGCGCCGGTAGGCGAGCGGATCGATCCCGGCCTCGGCGGCGCATTCGTCGACGAAGCTCTCCGTGAAGAAGGTGTTGAACGAGTAGCCGTTGGACCGCCAGAAATGGATCGGCATGTGGCTCGGGACGTTCTGGCTGCGTATCCTCCGGGCCGGGATGGCGTAGTATGCCTTGTCCAGCCCCTCGACCGTAAGCGCGTCGCCGTCCGCGCCGGGTGCGAAGGGCAGGTTGCGGCTCGCCATCGAGTTCAGGATCGATTGCGCCGCGACCGTGGCATCGTAGGCCAGCGGCATCCCGTTCGGCCCCAGTGTGGCGCGGAGCCGCCCGGCGGCCTGGCTGCGGTAGAGACCGCGTCCGATGTCCTCCTCGCGCGGCCAGAGGAGTTTGACGGGGCGCCCGGGATACGTCGCCGCGAGGAACGACGCCTCCGCGATGACGTCCATGTCGCTGCGCCGTCCGAAGGCCCCGCCGTTCATCGTGACGTTGAGCGTTACCCTGTCGGGCGAGACCCCCGCCCATCCCATGCCGCGGGTCACCCCGCCGCTCATCGTCGCGCGGTTCTGCGAGGGTGCCCAGACCTCGGCACGGCCGTCTTCATGCAGGACGGCCGTGGCGTTCATCGACTCCATGCAGGCATGGGTCGCGTAGGGCACGTCGTATTCGGCCTCGACGATCCGGGCACCCGGGGCGGACAGAGCCGCCGCGACGTCGCCGTCGTCGATATGGTCGTGGGGCGCGGCGGCGTCCAACGCGGCCTTCATCCGGGCCGCCAGGCTTGCGGTGTCCTCGCCATCGGCATCTGTCCCGCGCCATTCGGCGTCGAGACGCCAGGCGGCCTCCTCCGCCTGCCACCACGAGGTGGCGACGATCGCGACGTGCCGCCCGTCGATCGCCACGACGTCGACCACACCGGGTGCCTCCCGCACCTCGCGCTCGTTGCGAATGAGCGCGAGTTCGGCGCCGAAGACCGGCACGTGCCGGATCGACGCGTGCAGCATGTCCGGCAGGACGACATCCATGCCGAAGACCGGCGCCCCGCGCACCTTGGCCGGAATGTCGACACGGGACTGCGAACGTCCGACGATCCGCCAGTCCGCGCGCGCCTTTAGGACGGGATCGGCGGGGGGTGCCAGCCGGGCGGCCTCCCGCGCGAGGTCGCCATAGGCGATGACGCGGCCGGACCTGTCGTGATGCACCGCGCCGTCGGCGGTCCGCAGATCCGCGACCGGAACGCCGAAGCGGATGGCCGCGGCCTCGACCAGCATCCCGCGCGCCGCCGCGCCTGCCACGCGCATCGGGTGCCAGAGCGCCATCATCGACGCCGACGCCCCCGTCGCGATGAATCCCAGTTCACCCAGTATGCGCCGTCCCAGCCATACGACGGGACCGCGTGCATCCTCTGGCCGGACCTGCAGAACGTTGAACCACGAGGAATAGGCCGGGTGAGACTCGGTCGGGAACACCACCCTGATCCGGTCGTCGAAGGGCAGGTCCATCTCTTCGGCCAGCACCATGGCCAGGCCGGTATGGATGCCCTGCCCCATCTCGGTCCGGGGTACGTTGATCGAGACGCCCCCATCCGAATGCAGGACGACGAAGGCGTTCAACTCGGTTCGGTCGGCACCGACCTCGCCGCCATCCAGGCCGTCGACGTCCAGGGTGGCCAGGTAGCCCACGCCGCCGATCCCGGCGACGAGCGCGGTGCCGCCCGCGACGGCACCGGTCAGAAGGAAGGCGCGTCTCGATAAGATAGGCATGGTCGTTCCCTCAGTTCTGCTGCATCGCTGCGGCGCGGTGGATCGCGCGGCGGATGCGGGGATAGGTGCCGCAACGGCAGATGTTGGTGATCGCCTCGTCGATCTCCGCATCGGTCGGGGCCGGGGACCGCGCCAGCAGGTCCGTTGCCGCGATCAGGAAACCCGGCTGACAGAAGCCGCATTGCGGCACCTGTTCATCGATCCAGGCCTGCTGGACGACCGAGGGCGTGCCGTCGGCGGCCTCCAGCCCCTCGACCGTGGTGATCGCGACGCCTTCGAGGCTGCCGAGCGATACGACGCAGGACGGGGTCGACACGCCGTCGATCAGGACGCGGCACGCCCCGCATTGTGCGATGCCGCACCCGTATTTCGGGCCCATCAGGCCCAGATTTTCGCGCAGGACCCAGAGAAGTGGTTTGGCCGGATCGGCCGCGACGTCGACCGGCATGTCGTTGACGGTGAATGCGGTCATGAGACCTCCCGTGGGTGCAGGGGCCGATGCGGGACATCCGCCGGCCGGCCCTGGATCGAATGGCGGCTCCCTCGCGCGGCTGTCGCGCTCCGGACCCGGAAGCGGCCTGCCGGCGACCTGCGGTACGTCGGTGCCATCGTGCAGCTTCGCGGCCCTCGTTAGGGCGTGCGTGTCGCGCGGCTGTGTCGCCCGTGTCGTGGTCCGTATCGAATTGTATCGCTCCTACCCGGGACCTTCGACGCGGCACGGGTTCGGATACATTCCGATACAGTTTTGCACGCCGATCCCCGCGCCGGATGCTGTAGAAGGGTTGCAACCGTCATGCCACGAGACCCGCGATGGACCACGTCCCTCATATTGCCGTCGTCGACGACCACCGCGAGATCCGCGAACTCATCGGCCAATATCTCAAGAAGCAGGGCTACCGCGTCAGCACGGCCGAGGGCGGGACGGCGCTTCGACGGCTTCTCGACACCGGTGCGCCGGACCTCGTCGTTCTGGACATCATGATGCCGGGCGAGGACGGGCTGACGCTGTGCCGTACCATCCGTTCGCGGCCCGGGCCAAGCATTCCCATCATCTTCCTGACGGCGCGGACCGAGGAGACGGATCGCGTGATCGGGCTCGAGCTGGGGGCCGACGACTACATCGTCAAACCGTTCTCCTCGCGCGAGCTGGTGGCACGCATCAAGGCGGTGCTGCGAAGGTCGAACTCACTGCCGCCGCAACGGGTCGTTCGGCGCGCGTCCGCCATACGCTTCGATCGCTGGGTCCTGGATTTCGGCCGGCGGGAGCTTCAGGGCGACGACGGCATCGGCGTCCCGCTGTCCACTGCGGAGTTCAGGCTGCTGAACGTGTTCGTTGAGCGTCCCGGAATAGTCCTGTCCCGAGACCAGCTGCTCGACCTCACCGTCGGCCGGGAGGCGGAGCCATTCGACCGCTCGATCGACAACCAGGTCAGCCGCCTGCGGCGCAAGGTCGAGCGCGACCCGAAGAATCCCGTCATCATCCAGACCCATCGCGGGGGCGGCTACAGCTTCATGCCCGAGGTCTACACGACGTGACCCGTCTCCTGCGCATCTGGCACGGCAGCGTCGCCGCGCAACTTCTCGTGTCCATGCTCGCGGCCCTCGCCCTGTCGCAGGTCGTGTCCCTCTCGATCCTGTGGGACTACCTGCAGGAGGACCTGCGCGCGTCGGCCCGGACGGAACTCGCGCATCGGGTCACCGCGCTCGCCCGTCTCTTCGAGACCGCGCCCCCGGCCTTCCGGGACGATCTGATCCGGATCAGCAGCACCGAGACGTCGCGCTTCTGGATCACGCAGGAGGCGCCGGTCACGCGCGATGCCTGGGTGCGCCGCGCCTTCGGTCTGTTCGACACGCCCCTGGGCGACCTGCTCGACGACATGGATGGAGCCACGGCGCAGAGCCCCCTGCCCCCCGACGCGGATGCGCATCACTTCCTGTCGGGCGCGGCGTGGACGGGACCGATGCCGGCCTCGGGCGATCTCTCGGACGCCTCCCTGTCCCTCGACTTCGCCAGCCGGAACGGCGCGGGCCTCATCATGCCGCTTGCCGATGGCAGCTACCTGAATGCCGCATATTACAAGGGCCTTCCGAAAACGCTTTTTCGAACGCACCTGCCGCTCTCGCTCGCCCTTGCAGCGATCCTGATCTCGCTGGTGGGGGTCCTGACCGTCCGCCGCATCGCGCGCCCGCTACGCGACCTGACCGTCGCGGCCGAGACCCTGGGCCGGGGTGAAGCCGTGCTCCCGTTGACCGAGCGCGGACCCGAGGACGTCCGCCGGACGATCGCGGCCTTCAACGTCATGCAGGACCGGATCCACCGCTTCGTGGCGGATCGAAGCCGGATGCTCGCCGCGATCGGGCATGATCTTCGCACGCCCCTGACGACGCTGAAGCTGCGCGCCGAGCTGGTGGAGGATGCCGAATTGCAGGAGCGGATGCTCACGACCATCGACGAGATGCAGGCGATGACGGAATCCGCCCTGTCCCTCAGCGGACGCGAGACGACCTCCGAGCCGACTCGCACGATCGATCTGAACGCCCTGGTCGAGAGTGTCTGCGACGACCTCGCGGAACTGGGGCAGCCGGTCCGCTTTCGATCGGGCGGGCGCAGGACGTATCGCTGCCGTCCGGACGGATTGCGCCGCGCCATCCGCAATCTCGCCGAGAACGCGGTACGCTACGGCGGCGGCGCTGAGGTGCGCCTGGCTGCGGACAGGACGGCCATCCGCATCCTGGTGGAGGACGACGGTCCGGGCATTCCCGCCGACCGGACCGAGGAGGTCTTCGCGCCGTTCTTCCGGCTCGAAGGATCGCGTTCGCGCGAAACGGGCGGCGTTGGCCTGGGCCTGTCCATCGCCCGCGCCGTCGCCCGCCAGCATGGCGGCGACATCGTCCTGTCGCCACGTGACCCGGGGCTACGGGCTGCCATCGTCCTGCCCGTCTGAAAGGCGATCCAGGCTGGCCGTCCTGACGGACGATCCGGCATTGACGGTCAGGTATCGCCTGTCGCTGCAATCATCGAGCGATTTGCGCGCCACGGCCGTCGACTGCCCCTTGCACCCGCCATGGTGACGCGGCGGGATGCGCCCTGTGCCCCGTCGCGGGTCTTCCATACCGCGAAAGGCGCAGTAAGGTGGGGTCCGATTGGGGAGCTATGAAGCTTTGACTATACATCGCGGCGTCAAGCTCCGGCATCTCAGGATATTCCTCGCCGTCGCCGAGGAACGCACGATCTCCGCCGCGGCCCGCAAGCTGGGAGTCGCGCAGCCTTCGTTGTCGAAGGCGATGGCGGATCTCGAGGCGATGCTGGGCGTGGAACTGCTTGCGCGCGTGGGCCGCGGCGTCGTTCTGACCGCGGAGGGGACGACGTTCCGGCGCCATGCCATTCTTGCCCTGCAGCAGCTTGAAACCGGCGCCGAGGCCATCCAGGCCGGAGGGAGCGCCGGAACGATTGCGGTTGGTGTGCTGCCGACGGCGGCGGGGCGGCTTCTTCCGGACGCGGCGCTCGATCTGCGGACCCGCCGCCCCGGTCTGAGGCTCGCGATCACCACCGGACCGCACCGTCATCTGGTCGAACGGCTCAGGGCGAACGAGATTGCCCTGATGGTCGGGCGAATGCCGGAAGCCGCTGAGATGCCCGGCCTTCGGTTCGAGTGGCTCTACGATGAAGAGGTGGTTCTGGTGGGCCGGAAGGATCATCCTTTCGCCCTGCACGATCATGCCGCCGCGTTGCGGGCGAACCCGCTGATCCTTCCGAACCGCAACGCCATCATCCGCCGCCCGGTAGAGGATTTCCTGGCGGTGTCGGGCATTCTCGACCCGGTCATCGCCTTCGAGACGGTATCGCTGGCCGCCGGTTTGCGTCTTCTGGAGGGGTCGGACATGCTCTGGTTCATCTCCCGCGGCGTGGTCGAACGAGAATTGCGGAACGGTTCGCTGCATCGATGGCGTCTCGAGGCCCCGTTTCTCTCGGGCGCGCTCGGGATCACGACCCGGAGGGAGGAGTCGCCGCCCGAGGACGTCGAAGCCCTGATCGACGCCCTGAGCGTCGTCGCCGCCCGCCTTCGGGGGTCCCGGATCGTTCGGTTCGACCGGTAAACGCCCAGCCTTTTCCCTCTGGCCCGCCGGAACCTCCGCGAAAGGCACGCCGGATCGGCACACGGGCAATTCGCAGGCGAACCGAGGGATCGTGTTTGCGGTAGAGGCGCGCGTCCTGCATCGGCGTGGCCTCGACGAACGCGGCTGCCGTCATTCGGCTCACCGACAGGCAGATGCGGCTCGGATGATCCGTGCAATGACGTCGGCCCGCCCCCGATCCATTCCCAAACGGTTATAGCTCAGGCTGCGGATTGCCAATGTATCCGGCGTTTTCGTTATGCCATGGTGGGATGCGGGAAATTCCGAGGATGAGGCGCTGCAGGATGACGACACGAAACGAAACCGGCACGAAGGTGCGGCGGCGGGTTCTGGGCGATGATCACGTGGCCCGTGCAGAGCGGTCCAGAACGTCGTTCGACGCGCCGTTCCAGGACTTCATCACCGAAGGGGCCTGGGGATCGGTCTGGTCGGGACCGCAGTTCAGCCTGCGGGAGAGATCGTTGGTGACGCTGGCGCTTTTGGCGGGGTTGGGCAATTTCGAGGAGTTCGCGCTGCATGTGCGCGCGACGGCCAATACCGGCGCCAGCCCCGAGGATGTGCGCGAGGCCTTGATGCACGTGGCGGTCTATGCCGGCGTGCCCCGCGCCAATCACGCGATCAAGGTCGCGAAGGAGATCTACGCCGAGATGGGAGTGAATTTGTGAGTTTCGAATATCATCAGCGGGACCGGCGCCAGCACCCACCTGCCCTGACGCCGGACTACAAGACGACCGTCACGCGCGCGTCCCGGCTGCCGCTTCTGTCGGTCGAGAATTCGCTATCGGAGATCACCGGGCCGACCTTCTCCCATGCTGCGCTGGGGGACCTCGACCACGACCTCGTGCACAACTATACCGGCGCGCCTGCGATGGGAGAGCGGACCATCGTCCACGGCCGGGTCACCGACGGGAACGGCAACCCCGTGCCGGGCGCGCTTCTGGAAGTCTGGCAAGCCAATGCCGGCGGACGCTACCGGCATGTGAAGGACGGCTACGTCGCACCGCTCGATCCGAATTTCGGCGGCTGCGGGCGCTGCCTGACGGACGAGACAGGCTACTACGCGTTCCGCACGGTAAAACCCGGAGCCTATCCGTTCCGGAACTTGTCCAACTCGTGGCGCATGGCGCATATCCATTTCTCGATCTTCGGCGCGGGCTTGGCGCAGAGGCTGATCACCCAGATGTATTTCGAGGGCGATCCCCTGCGCGCCCAGGACCCGATCGCGCAGACGATCCCCGACCCGGCGGCGCTCGATCGGCTCATGGCCCCCCTCGATCTCGACGCCTCGGTGCCGCTCGACAGCCTCGCCTACCGGTTCGACATCGTACTGAGAGGGCGGCGACAGACCATGTTCGAGAACAAGCTGGAGGGGGCGTGATGCCGCTTGAAAACCCAAGGGAGACGCCGTCTCAGACCGCCGGACCCTTCGTCCATATCGGCACCCTCCCGAGCCTTGCCGGGCTGTCAGCCTACCCCGCCGAGATCGGTGCCTCCATCGCCGGGCCCGAGGTTCTCGGACAGCGCATCGCGATCGAGGGATGCGTCTTCGACGGGCTCGGCGTTCCGGTCGGCGACATGGTGATCGAGGTCTGGCAGGCCGATCCGCAGGGCATTTATCCCCACCCGGCCGATCCGCGGCACGCCGATGCCGCGTCCGGCTTTACCGGCTTCGGTCGTGTCGCCACCGATTTCGAGACCGGCGCGTTCCGGATCGAGACGGTGAAGCCCGGCCCCGTGCCGGGAAGGCATGGGCATGTCCAGTCGCCGCACCTCTCGCTCTGGCTGGTGGCGCGGGGGGTGAATGTGGGCTTGCACACGCGGGTCTATTTCGGCGACGACGACACCGGGGCGGATCCGCTCCTCGGCATGGTCGCTCCCGCCTTCCGTCGCGAAACCCTGATCGCGACTCCGGCGGAGGACGGCGTCTATCGCTTCGACATTCATCTTCAGGGCGACAAGGAGACGGTGTTCCTCGATGTCTGATCCCGCCATCATCTGCGTCGCGATCACCGGATCGGTGCCGCGCAAATCCGACAATCCGGCCGTGCCGGTCACCCTGACCGAACAGGTGGAAAGCACCCAGGCCGCCTTCGAGGCCGGGGCCACGATCTGTCACGCCCATGTCCGCAACGAGGACGAGAGCCCGAGTTCCGACCCCGACCGCTTTGCCGCCCTGAAAGAGGGGGTGGAGCGGCACTGTCCCGGCATGATCGTCCAGCTCTCCACCGGCGGCCGGTCGGGCGCGGGAAAGGCGCGTGGCGGCATGCTGTCGCTCAGACCCGACATGGCGTCGCTGTCGGTGGGATCGAACAACTTTCCCACGCGCGTCTACGAGAATCCGCCCGATCTCGTGGCCTGGCTCGCCGCCGAAATGCGCGAACACGACATCAAGCCCGAGATCGAGGCCTTCGACCTTTCCCACATCTATCAGGCGAAGGCGATGCACGACCGCGGCGAGCTAGCGGACATCCCCTACGTCCAGTTCGTCATGGGGGTGCGCAACGCGATGCCTGCCGTGAAACGGGTGTTCGATTTCTACGTCGAGACGGTGCGCGACCTCTTCGGTCCCGACGCACCCTGGTGCGCCGCCGGAATCGGACGCCACCAGGCAGAGCTGAACCGCTGGTCGGCCGAGGCCGGCGGGCACCTGCGGACCGGGCTCGAGGACAACATCCGGCTCGACCGCGACCGGCTCGCGCCGTCGAACGCGGCTCTGGTCGCGCGCGCGGCGGAAATCGTCGAGAGCGCGGGTCGCCGTGTCGCCACCCCGACCGAGGCGCGGGCCATCCTCGGGCTGCGGGCCGCCTGAGCGATGCCCGACTTCGTCCGGATCGACGGGACCGTGCTGCATGTCGATCATCGCGCGGGCACCGGGCGCGCGGTGGTGTTCCTGAATTCTCTGGGCACGGATCTGAGGATCTGGGACGCGGTGGTGGAACGGCTTCCGGTCGAGCGCCCCATCCTGCGGATGGACAAGCGCGGCCACGGGCTGAGCCAGACGACGCCGGCCGACATGGCACGGTATGCCGCCGATGTCGCGGCCACGATGGAGCGGTTCGGCCTGTCCGGCGCGCTTGTCTGCGGCGTCTCCGTGGGCGGCATGATCGCCCAGGAACTGGCGCTCGCCCGGCCCGACCTCGTGGCGGGGCTGCTCCTCTCCAATACCGGCGCGAGGATCGGCGACGTGGAGAGCTGGACGGCGCGGATCGATGCGCTCCGTGCCCACGGGATCGACGCGATGGCCGATGCGGTGCTCGAGCGTTGGTTCTCAGCCGATTTCCGTGTCAGGCGCGGGATCGAGCTCGAGGGCTACAGGGCGATGCTGACCCGCACACCGCCCGACGGGTATGCCAATTGCTGTGCCGCGATCCGCGATACCGATCTGCGCGCGCGGACGGGCGACATCGCGGTCCCCGCGATCTGTCTTGCCGGCACGGCGGATCTCGCGACGCCGCCCGAGCTTCTCGCAGATCTGGCCGAAAGCCTGCCCCGCGGCGCGTACCGCGAGATCGAGGGCGTGGGACACCTGCCCTGCATCGAGCGGCCCGACGCCGTGGCCGAGGCGATCCGCGACCTGTGGGACCGGATCGGATGATCTCGGTCTTCGACCATCCCTGGCTCGGCGGTCTCTTCGGCGACGCGGCGGCACAGGCCATCTGGTCGCCCGAACGCCAGCTCGGCCACCTCGTATCCGTGGAGGCGGCCTGGTCCCGCGCGCTCGGCACCGTCGGACGGGTGCCTCCGGATACGGCCGCGACCGCGGCCGCGGCGATTGCCGGATGGACCCACGATTTCGACCTTCTCCGCCAAGGCACCGCCCGGGACGGCTTGCCGGTTCCCGCCCTCGTCCGCGCGCTGAAGGATGCCGCAGGCGACGCGGCGGGGGCGGTGCATGCCGGTGCCACGTCGCAGGACATAATGGACACCGCGCTTGCCCTGACCCTCCGGGAGACGTCGGATCTGCTTGAGGAGCGGATTGCCGCGCTGGAAGCTGCGCTCGCCGTACTTTCCGACCGGTTCGGAACCCGGCCCCTGATGGGTCGCACACGGATGCAGGCGGCGACTCGGATCACCGCGGGCGACCGGATCGGCGCCTGGGCCGATCCTCTGCCTCGCCACCGCGCGCGGCTGGCCGAGCTCCGTCCGCGCGTGGAACGGCTGCAGGTCGGCGGGGCATCGGGCGACCGCGCCGCTCTCGGTGCCGACGCGGACGCGATGATGTCGGCACTCTCGACGGAGCTCGGCCTTGCCCCCGCCGACAGGGCCTGGCACGCCGCGCGGGACGGGGTCGCGGAATACGCCTCCCTCCTGTCCCTTCTTGCGGGAAGCTGCGGAAAGATCGGGCAGGACATCTGCCTGATGGCGCAGCAGGGCGTCGAGGAGGTCGAACTGGCGGGCGGCGGTGGGTCTTCGGCCATGCCCCACAAGCACAATCCCGTCCGGGCCGAATTGCTTGTCACCCTCGCCCGCTCGGCCGCAACCGACGTCTCCGGCCTTCATCACGCGCTGGTCCACGAGCAGGAACGTTCCGGAGCCGCCTGGTCGCTGGAATGGATGATCCTGCCCGGCCTTGCCATGACGGCTGCACGCGCCCTCGGCCTTGCCGCGGAGGTCGTCGGGAACGTGAAGCGGATCGGGTCAGCCTAGCGGGAACCGCTGCATCGAGCGGGATATATCGGTGCATCCCGACACCGGGAAACATCGATCCCGGGCCGTGATCCGGTCCGAGACTATCGGTTCACCAAAAAACGTCATGCTTCCGGCCCTGCGCTGGTATCCCGATACCCGCTGTCCTGCCGCGACGTTCGAGGCATGCCGCTCCGAGGCAGGATCGTCGTCGGCACGGCCACCATCTGCCGCAGGCTGCGCGCGTTCCAGCGCGTCTCCCCTGCCAGGGCGATCCGGTTCGGACGGCCCCGCGCTCGCCCGAGCACTCTCTATGCGGCGGTCCCGCCCGGCTCGGACGTCAGGCTTTTCCTGTAGCAGTACGGGTCCATGTCGCGGATGTCCGCGCTGATCGCCTCGATGTCGGGAAAGGCATCCCTAAGCGCGCAGACCAGGGCATCCGACAAGGCGAGCTTGGCCGCATCCTCGCGCCCTGCCAGAAGCGAAACGGTAACGTGCAGGAACGAGCTTCGCCCGTCGCCTAGCAGCACGGTTCCGGCGCACTGCGTCCGGACCTTGATATCCTCGCGCCGCATGATCCCGCTGCGGGCCGCGACATCCAGGGCGACCCGGCACAATGTGGTGCCGTCGATCTCGGGGAAATGTTCGATCACCAGATGGGGCATGGCCGCGCGTCCTTCACAACAATCCGAAATATTCGCGCTGCTCCCAATCCGAGACGGCGGTCGCGTAGCGGTCCCATTCGGCCTGCTTGAGGGTCACGATGAACTCGGCGAATTCCGGACCCAGCTCGGTCCGGTAGAGCGAGCTGGCGTGGAACGCGGTCAGCGCATCCGCAAGCGAGCGCGGCAGACGCGGCGCGCCCGAGGTATAGGGCGACTCGGCCGGAGGACCGGCATCGAGGCCCCGGTCGATCCCGTCGAGTCCCGACAGGATCTGCGCGGCGAAGACGTAGTAGGGATTGGCCGCCGGCTCGGCCACGCGGTTCTCGATCCGGCTGGCCCCGTCGCCGGGCTCCATCAGCGCGCGGATCATCGCACCGCGATTGTCGCGCCCCCACTGGACGCGGTCCGGGGCCATCTGGAACGGCTGGTAGCGCTTGTAGCCGTTGACGGTGGGCGTGGTCAGGATGCAGCTGGCCTCGGCATGGGCCAGAAGGCCGGCGATCCAGCCCGACGCCTCGGGGGTCAGCGTCTGCTCCGTCTCGGGCACGAAGAGGTTCCGGCCCGTCGCCATCTCGACCAGCGACTGATGCAGGTGCCAGCCTGCCGAGGCACCGCCGTCGATCCGGGGCCGGCACATGAAGCTCGCATGCAGGCCCCGCCGCGCCGCCAGATCCTTGGCCATGGCCCGCAGCATGATCATGTTGTCGGCATGGCTCAGGGCATCGGCGGGATCGAAGACGAACTCGACCTGTCCCGGCCCCATCTCGATCTCGACCGAGCGCAGCGGCAGACCCAGATCGCACGCCGCCTTGCGCATCTCGTCGAGCACCGGCTCCATCCGGTCGTAGACCCCTTCGGCCAGGAACTGGTAGCCGGGGGCCAGCAATTCGGTCTCGGGGGGGCGATGCGGCATGCCGCTGTCGCCATGGGCCAGCCGCGGCTCGGTGCTGCGGAACAGATGGAATTCCACCTCGAGCCCGACGGTCAGCGACCAGCCCCGGCTGGCCAGCCGCGACAGCGCCGCCTTGAGCACCTGACGCGGGGCGAAGGGGATCGGGCTGCCGTCGGTGAAGGCCAGATCGCAAAAGAGCCATGCCGAATGCGGTGCCCAGGGCAGGATGCGGAAGGTCTCCGGGGCGGGCACCATCAGCATGTCCCCTGCCCCGGTCCCGGCGACCGGACTGCCCTCGGCCGACCAGACCGGAAAGGCGGTCCGCCCCGAGGTATCCTTGAGCAGCAGGGTCGAGGGCGCGCGCAGGCCGACCTTGAACAGCGACGGCAGCGCCTTGGCGAGGATCGTCTTGCCGCGCAGCACCCCGTGCGCATCGGCAAAGACGACGCGGATCGTCTCGACCCCCGCACGTTCGACCGTCTCGAGGATCTCGCCGGCGCGTTGTTGCGCGGCGGCGTCCAGAAGGCCGAGCTGGGCCAGGCGTCCGTTCCGGAGGTCCGGCGCAGGATCGTGCGAGGGTTCGTCAGACATCACGTCGGAGCCTTTTGTCAGAGTGCCGTTGCCGCGCCGCCGCGCCGCTCAGTTGATGAAGACCGGGCTGGACCAGGCCATCTGCCCGTTCTTCTGGGTCACCCGCAGGTAGAGATGCGAGCTGCCCGCAGGGATCTCCACGTCCACCGTGGCGACCAGCCGCGACAGCGCCGCCGGCACGATACGGTGCATCTGGAAGCTCTCGGACGGGTAGGCCCCGGTATGGACCTCGGCAGACGCCGCGCGCAGATCCGACAGGCGGAAGCGGCGCGTCATCTCCACCGGACGGGTCATCCTGAGCTCGACCTCGGCCGCGTCGCCGGCCTCGATCTCCATCACCACGGCCTGGTTGGGATTGCCCATCGAGGGTTCCTGCCGCGAACTGTAGGAGACGACGCCCATGCCGGCCTCGGACGGAGCGAAGCGGTGGCGGCGGTTCTCGTCGAACGGACCGGAGGTCAGGCATGGGAAATGCCGCATCAGCCGGGCCCCGTCGAAGGCCAGGTCGAACTCCCAGTCGACGATCCGCGCCTTGTCCAGATCGCCCCAGGGACCCCAGCCCCATTCCAGCCGCAGCTGCTCGGGCCCTTCCGCCTCGCCGCCCGGCTGCAGGACCTGCACGACCTCGTTGTTGAGCACCAGCTCGACCCGGTCGATGACATCGCGCCCCTGGATGTCGCAGGTCACGGTGACCGTGTCCGACGCCGCGATCTCGGCCCCCATCGGCGCGCCGTCGACGGTGAAGCCGACCTCGATCTTGTCGCCGGTCAGCGCGTAGGTGCGCCGGGCATGGATCGCCTCCATGACGCTGTCGCGGCTGACCACCCCCTCGACCAGGGCCCCCATCAGCCCCTCGCCGTAGGCACCGGGAAAGCCGCGATGGCTGTCGGTCGATCCGGTAAAGCCGAACCGCGCCCCCTTGGCCAGGTTGTGCTGGATCGTCTGCGCGGTGGACCGTCCGCCGGGCGAGCCGATCTTCATGGGGAAGGGCGAGGTGTCGGATTCCGAACAGCCATGCATCGAGAAGATCTCGACCACAGGCGACAGGGACGGGTCATACTCGTCCCAGTTCAGGCCGCGCACCCCTTTGGGATAGGCGACATGGTGGGGCAGCAGGATGGCGCCGTTCTCGCGGCAGAAGGCGCGCAACCCCTCGATATCCTGTGCGTAGCACATCTCGCGGTTGTCATCGGCGAAGATCACGCATTGATCGCCGTAGAAGTTCGAATGCCACTCGAACCCGAGGAAGGCCGCGAAGCCCTCCTCGAGATTGGCCTCGGCGATGGCTTTCTGCACGCGCGGCCAGGTCTCCGCCAGGCGATCGAAGCCGCGGCTGAAGTGATCGAACCGCGGATCGGTGCCGACGGCCAGGTCGTGCCAGCTGGAATGGCCGGTGAAGGCGTAGAAATCCAGATGTTCCCGGGCGATGTCCAGGCTGCGCTCGATGCTGCCCTTGCCGTAGCCGTGGCCGTTGTGATTGTGGATGTCCCCGAAGGCCACCCGGTAGGAATGTGTCATTGGGTCGTGTGCTTCCTTGGGGCGGTGGATCAGCGCGATTGCGTCCGGATGGCCGCGTCCACATCGACAGGCGCGTCGATCAGCTCGTAGGTGACCATCAGGTTCATCGTCTTCTCGATGGAGTCGGTGTCGATCTCGGCGCTGTACTGCCAGGGCGTTTCCATGATCGCTGACACCACGGCCGGATCCATCTGGGTGTAGCCCGACACCAGCTCGATCGCGGCCTCGTCGCCGTAATTCTCGTTGGTCCAGTCGATGCCCTGCTCCAGCGCCTGCACGAAACCGTCCACCGCCTCGGGGTTCTCCTCGGCGAACATGTCGGTGACGACGTAGAACGAGGTCGCGGTCGCGGTGTCCTCGAAGCCGTAGGGCCAGCCGACGACCTCGACCGCATCGTCCTGCATCAGCCGGCCGAGGAAGGGCTGGCTGACGAAGGCGGCATCGATCTGGTCGTTCAGCACGGCGTCGGGCATCTGCGGGAACGGCACCTCGACGAAGGTGACCTGGCTGGAATCGCCGCCGGTGGCGTCGATCCAGTGGCGGGCATAGAGCCAGATGATGTTGTTGCGTGTATTCACGCCGACGCGCTTTCCGGTCAGGTCGGCCCCCGACGTGATCTGCGCGTCGCTGCGGGCCACGATCCCGGCATTGTCGGGCTCGGTCCCCTGGGTCTTCTGGGCCGGGGCGATGATCTGCAGCGGCAGGCCGCTGTCGAGACCCTGCAGGATCGACACGATGTTGGTGAAGACGATGTCGACGCTGCCCGACAGCAGCGCCGGGATGCCGGTCGCGCCGCCCTGGGACGGGGTGTCGTTCATCGTCAGCCCGTTCTGCGCGAAATAGTCCTGCGCCTCGGCGGCGTGGTAGGGGATCACATCGAAGATCGGGATCAGGCTGGCGCGCAGCTCGGTCGTCTCCTGGGCCGTGGCGGGCAGAACCATGAGCGCCGTGACGGCGGCCAGGCTGGGCAGGGTGAGGTTTTTCATGGCATGTCCTGGAGTTGCTTGGAGGTGGAAGGGGCGGCCGTCGGTCAGGCCCAGAAGGCGAGCTTGCGTTCGAGAAGGCGGAGGATCGCGGTCTGGGCGATGCCCACGATCGAGACGACCACGATGTAGGCGTACATTTCGGGCAGGCGGAACGCGCGTTGCGCGTCGATGATCTCGGCCCCGAGCCCGCCCGAAGAGGCCAGCATCTCGGCCAGCACGGCCAGGACCAG
The DNA here is from genome assembly GCF_032931615.1 of Palleronia sp. LCG004. Classification (NCBI taxonomy): domain Bacteria; kingdom Pseudomonadati; phylum Pseudomonadota; class Alphaproteobacteria; order Rhodobacterales; family Roseobacteraceae; genus Palleronia; species Palleronia sp. LCG004. The sequence continues at coordinate 58,916 of NZ_CP136760.1, read as the reverse complement.
CGCAAGGCCCAGCCCGACCTTCGCTCCCGTCAGGATCATCGGTGCCGCGGCCGGCAGGATGATGCGAAAGATCCGCCGGGTGCGCCCGACATGGAAGGTGCGGGCCGTCTCGATCAGGACCGGGTCGGTGTTGCGCACCCCCTCGATCGTGTTGATCAGGATCGGGAACAGCGACGATAGCCAGATGACGACGATCTTCATCTCGGCACCGAAGCCGAGAAACAGCATCAGGGGCGGCAGCAGAGCCGGTTTCGGGATCGGACGCAGGACCTCGACCAGCGGCTCGAACAGGTTGTAGGCGCGGCGGCTGAGCCCCATCAGCACGCCCAGGCCGATGCCCGTGACGCAGGCCAGAAGGAAACCCGACAGCAGCAGCATCAGCGTATGGGCCAGTGGCGAGAGGAGGCCGCCGCCGCGCACCAGCTCGACCAGCGTCAGCGCGACCGCGCTCGGCGCGGGAACCATGTAGGGGCTGATCGCACCGCTGCGGCAAGCGATCTCGAGGATCAGCAGCAGCGCGGCCACGAATCCCGGCCCCAGGATCATCGGGAGGGTCGATGCACGGGTCAATTATGGAACTCCCGGCCACCCAGAAGGCGCGTCAGCAGGCGGCCGCGCAGCTCCTGGTATCGGGGCATGCCCTGGGTCGCGACCGGATCGCGCGGCCGCGGCAGCTCGGTCTCGATCACCTCCTCGACACGAGAGGGTCGCTTGCCCAGGATCGCGATGCGGTCCGACAGGTAGATCGCCTCCTCCACGTCGTGGGTGACCAGCACGACGGTGAGACCGCTCGCGGCCCAGAGGTCGAGGATCAGCTCATGCAGCTCCAGCCGGGTCAGCGCGTCGACCGACGAGAACGGCTCGTCGAGCAGCAGCAGCTCGGGGCGTGCGGCCAGGGCGCGGGCGATGGCCACGCGCTGCTGCATGCCGCCCGACAGCTCGCTTGGATATTTCGCGCCCATGTCGCCCAGGCCGACCTTGCCCAGGAAGTCGTTGCAGACCGCCCGGCGCTCGGCCGCGGACATCTTGATGCGATGCTCGAAGCCGAAGGCCACGTTTTCCTCGACCGTCAGCCAGGGCAGAAGCGACCGCGAATATTGCTGGAACAGGTAGACCATGTTCTCGGGCGGCTCCGAGACGACCTGATCGTTCATCCGTACCTCGCCCGAGGTGGCCGGCAGCAGCCCGGCCATGATCTTGAGCAGGGTGGACTTGCCGCAGCCCGACGGTCCGACGATCGACAGGAACTCGCCCCGGCGGATGTCCAGGCTGACCGATCCGATCGCCTCGAACGTCTTTTTCCCCTCGCCGTAGATCTTGCCGACCTCGCGGATCGAAAGATGTGTGTCGGTGGTCATCGCGGTCCCCTGGATACGGGTGTCGATCTTCATGTCTGGCTTCCTTGGCTGCGCGGTCCCGCCGGCGGGCGCGGTCATTTTCCGGTCCAGTGGAGCAGCCGCCCTTCCACCATGCGGAACAGCAGGTTCATCGCGTATCCGGTCAGTGAGAGCAGGATGACGGCTGCATACATGTCGTCGGCGCGCATGGCGTACTGCATGCTGATGATGTAGTAGCCGATGCCCCCGGACCCGGCGATCATCTCGGCGACGACGGTGGTGATCAGCGCGAGGGCGAGGCTCGTCCGCATCCCGGCCAGGATGTAGGGCAGCGCCGCCGGCAGCAGGACCCGGCGCAGGGTCCGGGCCCGGCCCGCCTTGAAGGTGCGGGCGACCTCCAGATAGGTGGGGTCCACCGTCATCGCGCCGGCCAGCGTGTTGACCACGACCGGAAAGAAGACGCCCAGGCTGATGATGAAGATCTTCAGGGTGTTGTCGATGCCCAGGATGAAGATCAGCGGTGGAATGATGGCCGCCGCCGGTATCGGGCGCAGCAGTTCCACCAAGGTGTTGAGCAGTGCCCGCACCGGGGCCGCGAGGCCCATCGCGAGGCCGATCGCGATTCCCACGGCGCTGCCGATGACGAAGCCCGCCGCCATGCGCCCCAGGCTGGCCAGCATGGCGCTCAGAAGGTCGCTGCCGCCGAGGCTGGCGAGAAGCGTGGCCATCACGTCTGTGAAGGGGGGCCAGGACTGGCTGTTCTCGACCAGAACCCGGGCCGAGAACTCCCACAGGACCAGAAGTCCTGCGACCAGAGTGATCCCGCTCATTTTCTCCCTGATGACCTGCATCGTCATTCCCTCGACTTGCTGAGCTAGACTGGACTCGTCGGGCCGTTGTGCCGTATCGCCGAACCACACCTTTCCGCAGGGCGGAATGCCCTGACCCGACCTACCCTCGCGAAGCAGAAAATTTGGGCTCAATGAGCGGACGAACGCCAGAAACAGTGCAGGCCCTGTCCCGCGGCCTGACCGTGCTGACCCTGATCAGCCGCAGCGGTGCCATGTCGCTCGCGCAGCTGCACCATGCGACGGGGTTCTCGCGCCCTTCGATCCTGCGCCTGCTCGGGACGCTCGAGCAGGAGGGCTTCGTGCGGCGCTGGCTGGACGACGGGCTCTACCGCATCAACTCGCTGAGCCCGGTCAGCAACCGCAGCATGGCGTGGCTGTCCCGGCTGGCCGACACCATCGCGCCCGCCGTCGAACGGTTGACGCAGGACATTTCCTGGCCGGCCGACGTGGCCGTTCTCGATGGCGACAAGATGGCGGTCTGCGAGACCACGCGGCGGCAATCCCCCTACCCGGTCGACCTGATCACCTCGGGCTACCAGGTGCATGTGCTGCAATCGGCCGTCGGGCGGACCTGGCTCGCCTTCATGGAGGACGGCGCGCGGCGGACGCTGCTCAACCGGCTGCTGAGCTCGGGCGACCGGCTCGACCGGCTGGCCCTGGACATGGACGAGGTCGAGCGGATCGTGCAGCAGGTGCGGGCCGATGGCTACGCGGTGCGCGCGCCGGGATATCGCGCCGCGGATTCGAAGCTGGCGCCCGGAATGCGCGCGATCGGCATGCCGGTGCTTCAGGACGGGGTGATCGTGGCCTGCCTCAGCGTTTCATGGTCGGCGGAATATCTGTCCGTCGGCGAGTTCGCGGCCCGCCATCTGGTCCGCCTTCAGGAGGCCGCGTCGGACGCGACCTCCCTGCTTCACAAGGCGACGCTGCGCCTTCAGGAGTGATCCCGCCTCAGGCGCTGAACCACAGGCCCGGCTCCGTCCAGCCGGTTCCGGCGATGAAGGCCGGCTCGCCCAGGCGGATATCGGCGGGCAGGCCCGGATCCGGGCGCGGATCGGTCCAGCTCCAGAGCCCGGCCCCCTGCAACCGCAGGTCCGGCTGCAGGGTCACCGTGAGGGACAGCCGGGTGACGAGGCCCGAATGCGCCGGCCGCAGATGCAGCGGCACGGCCGCCGTCTCGGCAAGCCCCGGAACCTCGATCAACGGGGCATGATGCAGGGTGAAGACGGCCTGCCCGAACCCGTTGCGCACCATCATCTGACGGACAGATTCGCGCAGCGTGAAATAGCCGTCGAGGATGTCCTCGAAGGCCGTTCCCTCGGCCAGCCCCGTCAGCGGGGCCGCGATGCGGTCGCCCCCCATGCGCCCTCGATCGGTCAAACCGTGGCGTCCCAGGGACAGGCCGCGCGCCGCTCCATGTCGCTCTGCGCGCTGGCCGCGACCCAGTCCGAGGTGCTGGCGATGGCATCGTTCGACAGCGGCCCCACGATCCGGCGTGCGGCGTCGCGGTCCTGCATCGGCAAGGCACCCGGACGCCCCGCCTCGAGCGCCTTCATCGCGCGGCGCAGCATCAGCCGGTAGCGGATGATCGCGGCATCGCCACGGCCCAGATGCTCGCGGGTGCGGTCCTGGATCGCGCCCAGTCCCTCGACCGCCCACTGGTCGTGGACGTTGATGTCGAGACCCATGCCCGTATAGGTCTGCGTCGCCTGTTCCTCGGGGTCGAAATGGTAGTCGTTCGACCGGTTCTTCAGCGGCGCGTAGTCGGGCAGGCGATGTTCCTTCAGGCGCTGCGCCCGCATGACGTCCTTGTTCACGGGGTTCTGGAAGCTGGTGAACAGCGTGTACCAGTAGCACGTCTCGTCATCGACGGGGACATGCCACTGGGTGATGATCATCTCCCGCGACATCGGGATGCAGATCGCCGAGGGGAAGATCTGGTTGGTCACGCGCACATGGGTCAGGTCGTTGTCCATGTGGCGCAGGGCGGTGATCTTCAGGCCGAACTCCGTCTCGTCCACCTCGATGTCGGGGCGGGGATACTCGCGCAGCACCTGGGTCATCGGCATGTCGGTATGGGCCGCCTTGTCGCGGAACTGCTTGCCGTAGCTGTCGTCGGGATCCTCGTCCTGCAGGAAGCGGTGCAGGAACGAGGCATGGGCCGGGTCGATGCCGATCTCGAGCGCCTGCAGCCAGTTGCATTCCCACAGGCCCTTGAAGGCGAAGACATGGCTGTCAGGGGCGCGGAAGCAGTCGAAGTTCGGGAATTCCGGCGGCTCTCCGTCGCCCAGGAAGGCGAACAGGATGCCCTTCTTCTCGACCACCGGATAGCTGGGACCGTCTTCGACGATCCGGATGTCGGCGGCGGCGGGATGGAACGCCGGCGGCTCGTCCGCGGCCGCCTCGCGCTGGCGCAGGACCAGCGCACCGGCGGCGTCGCGCACCATCACCAGGCGTTCGCCCAGCAGGTTGACGGGAAGGGTGACGGCACCGTCCGGATCGCCCGAGGGCAGCTCGTCGGTCAGGGCCGCCGGCTGCCAGTAGGTGCGATGCACCGCGCCGGCGGACGATCCCGGGCCGATGCGGGTGATCTGGTCGTTCAGCTTTTGCGTGATCATGGGTTAGCTCCTGGTTCAGGTGTCCGCCGAGGCGGGAAAGGCCGGGGCCGTGCCCGACCCGACATAGGCGTGGATCCGGCCCGCATGCTCGACGACGGTGAAACTGGGCAGGCGGATCGTCTGGTACATCGTCGAATCGAGCGGCTCCGCCGGCTGCTCGGTGCATTGACCGGTATGGTCGAAATGCCACCCGTGGAAGGGGCAGCGCAGACCGTTATCCTCGCGCCGCCCAAAGCACAGGTCGGCCCCGCGATGCGGACAATGCCGCCCGATCAGCCCCAGTCGCCCCTCCTCGTCGCGGAACAGGACCATCCGTTGACCGTCCAGGTCGACCGGGATCACCGGGCGTGCGCCCGCCAGATCGGATGCGGACGCGATCTCAACCCAGTCCTCGCGATCCGCGGTCATGGGGCTCTGCTGGGTCATGGGCACCGTCTCCTGTCGGGGTTGCAGCATGGTGGAAAGTGCGTTATTAGCACATTAGTGCGATATACGAACTTTACCTTGTGATCGTCCGTTGTCAATCGCTATGATCGCCGCATGCGGTGGGACCGCTGAGAAAGGATTTCGCTTTGGCTGGACGTGATGCATCCGTCGGCGCCTCGACATTCGCCAAGGGCCTCAGGGTCCTCGAATGCTTCGCCGCCGGCGACAGGACCCTGTCCATGGCCGCCATCACAAGGCGGACCGGGCTGGATCGCGCCACGGTGCGGCGTCTCTGCCTGACCCTGGTCGAGGCGGGGTATCTGTCCCAGAACGACCGCGATCTGGGCCTGACGCCGCGGATCCTCTCGCTGGCGGGCGGCTATCTGGCGGCCAACGAATTTGGCCGGGCGGTGCAGCCGGTTCTGAACATCCATGCCAGCGAACTGGGCGGCGAGATCTTCATGGCCATGCGCGACCGGGGCCGGGCGATATATGTCGCGCAATCGGCCATGCCGGGCTCGCGGCTGTCGATCGGCTTCGTGGTCGGCAGCTCGATCCCGCTGCTCGGCACGGCGGTGGGACGGATGATCCTGGCCGCCGCCCCGCCCGAGGATCTCGACCAGCTGCTGGAGCGCGGCGGCGGCGAGCGGCACACCGAGGCCACCGATCTCGACCCCGCCTCGCTCCGCGCAAAGATCGCCCGGGCGGCCGAGCAGGGCTATGCGCTCGTCCGCGACGAGTTCGAGATGGGCGTGACCGCCCTGGCCGTTCCGGTCGCCGGCGTCGATCCCACGCCGACGGCGATCGGCACCACGCTGCCGACCGAGACGGCGGCGAACGAGGCCGAATGCGAGCGGGTCCTGAACATCCTGCGGCAGACGGCCCGCAGCCTGCGCGGACATCGATCCGTGCAGGATTTCTGACATGGCGCAATCTTCGGAGACAACATGACCGGCAAGATCGCAATCGTGGGAGCCGGCCCGTCGGGCTGCTACCTGGCCCAGGCTTTACTCAAGGCGGACCCGACGCTGGAAGTCGACGTGCTCGATGCCCTGCCCGTGCCCTACGGGCTGCTGCGCTACGGCGTGGCGGCGGACCATCAGGGCACCAAGGGGATCGCGAGGCAGTTCGAACGGGTCTTCACCCGGCAGGGTGCCCGCTTCCACGGCAACATCGACGTCGGGCGCGACATGCCGCTCGAGACGCTGCGGGAGGGGTTCGACGCGGTCGTCCTGGCCGCGGGCCTGTCGGGCGACCGCTCCCTGGGAATTCCGGGCGACACCCTGCCCGGGATCGTCGGCTCGGGCGCGCTGACCCGTGCGCTGAACGAACATCCCGCCGCCGAGGCGCTGCCCGAACTCGGGCCCGAGCCGATGATCATCGGCGGCGGCAACGTCGCGATGGACATCCTGCGCCTGCTGTCCAAGACCCCCGCGGAGCTTGCCGGCAGCGATCTCGGCCCCGGCCCCACCGAATGGCTGGCGCGCCAGCGCTTCCGCAAGATCACCCTCGTTTCCCGGTCCCCTCTGGCGGCGGCGCGGTTCGATCCCGCAATGCTCAAGGAGATCGTCCGCCTCTCCGGCATCGCCCTCGAGATATCGGACAGCCAGCCGGTGCCGCCCGACCTGCTGGCCGAGCACGTTCCGGGTGCCCTGCCCGTGCTCCTGAACTTCGCCACGGTCCCGACGTCGATCGCGCCGGCGGCTCAGGGCCTCGACGTCACCGTCGAAGGCTCCGCCGGCCCCCGCGTCCTGCAGGCCAGCGCGATCGTCACGGCCATCGGATTCGACCATGCCGGCGGCCTCGACCGCGCGGGGCTGCTGCGCGAATGCGGTGCGGCGACGCGCCTGGCTCCCGGCCTCTATGCCACGGGCTGGTTCGCCAACGGACCCTCGGGCGCCATTCCGAAGGCGCGCGCCGATGCCCAGACCGTCGCGGCCCGGCTCCTCGCCGAGCTGCGGCCCGACCCCGCCAGACCCGGTGCCGCCCTGCTGGCATCCCATGAGGCGAAGGTCGATTTTTCCCATTGGGAGCGGATCGATGCACGCGAACGCGCCGCCGCAACCGCCGATCGTTGCCGCCGAAAACTGACGCTCACCGAAATCCTGGACATGAAAGACATGGACGCATGAAGATTGAGATCCTGTACGGAACCGAGACCGGCAATGCCGAGATGCTGGCCGACGACGTCGCCGCCTCCCTGGCCGACCGCCACACGGTCAACTGCACCAGTCTCGCGGACACGGATCCCGGGGCCCTGGCCGAGGCGGATCTGAACCTGATCCTCTGCTCGTCCTACGGCGACGGGGAAATGCCCGCCTCGGCCAAGCCCTTTGCCGCGCGCCTCGAAGCGATCGAGACCCTCGATCCGGCACCGCGTGTCGCGGTCTTCGGTCTGGGGGACAGCGAGTATGCCGAGACCTACGGTCAGGCCCCCAAGACCCTGGCCGCGATGCTGGGCGCACGCGGCGCGCAGGTTCTGGGGGACGTTCCCGTCCATGACGCGTCCGGAGAGGACGAGGTCGAAGAGATCGCCATACCCTGGGCCGCCGCGCTGCTGGAATAGACGCGGTGGGCGGTCCGGCACGCATTTCGCGCCGCCGGATCGCCGACATACCGGTTCAGCCCGCATCAGCCGCCATGGGCAGGATTCCACCTGCGCTGCTCGAAGGAAATCGCGAGGTCGACGCGTTTTTCGTGGTTCGAAGGTTGTCGTGGCTCCGACTGAGATTTGCCCCAAGGTCCGGTCGGTCCCGAAAACCGCATCGCCCCGTCTGTGGCAGACGTCTCCCGCTCAGACGTCGTGACGAAAGCCCTCCACGAGGGCCTCGACGAGAAGCCGCACACGGCGTGGAACGACCTCACCGGGTGGACGCAGGAGGGAGATCGCGGATCGGTCGTCCGGCGCTTCGGCTTCGCTCAGCACGGCCAGCAGCCGCCCCGCGACGATATCGTCGGCGACGAGGAATGACGGCAGGCGGGCAATGCCCAATCCCCTCAGGCAGGCATCGTGCAGGGCATCCAGCGAATTGCAGCTGAACCCCCGCCCCAGCTCGACGGGAGAGTTCCGCTCGCCCGTCAGCGGCCAGGAATTGAATGGTCCCGACATGTTCAAGGTCAGGCAGGCATGTCCGGCAAGGTCCTCCGGCACGGTCGGCGCACCATGTCGCTTTACGTAATCGGGTGAGGCGCAGATGACCCGCCTGTTGTCGGCCAGACGCCTGGCGATCAGGCCGGAATCGGGCAGGACGGCGCTGCGCACCGCCAGATCATACCGGCCCTCGACCAGATCGACGAGCGCGTCGGTCAGCGTCAGGTCGATCGCCACCTCCGGATAGCGCTCCGAGAAATCGAGGATGACGGGAAGCACCTTCCGTCGTCCAAGCGCGGTCGAGGCCGTCATGCGGATCGGGCCGCGGATCGCCCCCGTGCCTTCGGCGATGTCGCTCTCGACCCGAGCCAATCTCGCCAGGATGTCTCGCGTCCCCGCGGCATAGGTCCGACCGGCCTCCGTCAGCGTCATGCGGCGTGTCGTTCGGACGAACAGAGGGGCCCCGATCCGCCCTTCCATCTGCGAGATCCGCTTGCTGACCGCGGAGGGTGTCACGCCGAGATGCCGGGCGGCACCCGCAAAGCTTCCCGCATCGAGGATCGCGTGGAAGAGGTCGAGCTCACCATCCTGCCTCATTCGTTCCCTCAGCTCACATCACCCGGTCCGATATGCCGGATTATCACGCGCCGATCGGCATGTCAGTCATCAGTCGTTCCAACATGGAAGGAATAGCCCGTGTCCCTGTCACTCCACGCAGCCAGTCCCTCTCGCGGCGAAAGCCGCAATCCGCTCTTCACTCCCCTACGCCTTCCCTGCGGGGCGGTTCTGGAAAACCGCATCGTGAAATCCGCGATGTCCGACTGTCTTGCCGACGGAACCGGTCATCCGACGGACGCCCAGGCCGCTCTCTATCGCACATGGTCCCAAGGCGGCGCGGCCGTCTCCATCATCGGCGAAGTTCAGGGCGATGCGCGGTTTCCGGAAGCTGCGGGAAACCTCGTGCTCGATGGCGATTCCGACCTGAACCGCTTCGCTCGATTGGCGCGGGAGGGCATAAGCGGGGGTGGTCAGCTCTGGATTCAGCTCGGCCATGCCGGCGCATTGACCGATCCGGCGATCGGGACACCGAAGGGGCCGAGCGCGCTGGATCTGCCGGGACTGTCCTCTGCCGCTCTGACGGCGGGCGAGATCGCCGCCCTTCCGGCACTCTTCGCGCGTACGGCGCGCCTTGCCCAGCTTGCCGGTTTCGGGGGCGTCCAGCTGCATGCGGCGCATGGCTTCCTTCTGAGCCAGTTCCTCTCGCCGCTCTTCAACCGGCGGGAGGATGCGTATGGCGGCCCGATCGAGGCGCGCATGCAGATCGTGCTCGAGATCGTCGATGAGGTCCGTGCAGCCGTCGGACCGGCCTTTCCCGTCGCGATCAAGATCAACGCCACGGACCGGCTGGATGGCGGATTGACCGAGACGGACGCCCTGAAATTCGTCGCGGCACTCGAGCGCTCCTCCATCGACCTCATCGAGATCAGCGGCGGCACCTACTTTCCGGGCGCACCGGCAACCCCGGAGCATCGCAGGTCCGGCGCGTACTTCGCGTCCTTCGCCCGATCCGCGCGGTCCATGACGGCAAAACCCCTGCTTCTGACCGGGGGGATCAAGACCATGGAGCAGGCGGAAAGGATCGTATCGGAGGGGATCGCCGACGGGGTGGGCCTCGCGCGCGCCTTCGCGATCACGCCGGAGGTCACCGACCTCTGGCGGCGCGGCGAGGCAACGGCCCCCGCCTTCCCGCGCTTCACCTCCCCCCCGGAGGGAGGCGTGACCGCCTGGTACACGATGCGCCTGGCGGAGATCGGCGAGGAGAGGGACCTTCTGTCCGGTGCCGATCTCGACCGGGTCATTGCCGCCTGCACCGATCGTGACCGGCGAAAAGCGGAAATCTGGCGCAATCACTTCGACCGCGATTGACGGACGAGGGCCGGAATCTGAGCGGGAGCCCTGTCCGCACCGCCGTCATTCGCGCCAGCGGCAGAGTAAACCCCGCTTCGCCACGGGCGGCCCGAGCAAAGGCGATGCTTCCGACGAAAGAGGCTGACCTAAGCGCTCCCGCTCCCCTCGCCCCAGACGCGCATCAGCGGGCCGTCCGCCCCGTGGACGGGGCAGGTCGCGGGGCGTGCGACGGCGGCGATGCGATCCGCGACCGCGCCGTCATGGGGGCCGTCGGCGCGGATCGTCTCGTAGCCCTCCTGCCCCGGCGGATAGGCCCCGCAGATCTCGAAATCGTCGCTCGCCTCGATCTGCTTGTGCCCGGTCCCCGCGGGCAACACGACGACGTCGCCCGCCCGGATCTCGACCCGCGCGCCCGACGGCCCGCCAAGCGCGAGCACCGCCTGCCCCCGCGCCACGGCCAGGACCTCGTGCGCGTTGGGGTGGAAATGGTGGTAGTCGAAGACCCGCCAGGTCCACGTCCCGCCCCAGCCGTTGTTCTGCAGGTGCCGCTCCACCGACGCCGACGCGCCCCCCTGCCCCAGCGCCGCGCGCATCAGGACGACGGGCAGTTCCGGGTTGTTCGGAACCGTCCCGTCATCCTCGAAATCGAAGGTCTCGACCTCGATCTCCGCGGCGGGCGTCGTCTCGACGGGTACCTCGTCATGCATCGCGCTCTCCTCGGTTCATGTCGCGGCACGACATAGCCCGAGGGCGCGCCGCGTCAGTCGAGCCAGCCGAGATAGCTCTCCGTGCCGCCGTTGCGCGCATCGGCGAGGGCCGCGTCCTCGTCGATCTTTCGGACCTCGCCATCCGACAGGACCGTCCCCAACGCGTCGCGCACCAGCTCCGCCTGCCCCGCCGTCAGGTTGCACGGGTCGAGCTGGAAATACCCTTTCTCGACCTCGTGGCCGCGCACGGCGATGGGCGGGTCGTAGCGGCCGAAGGCCACGGCGAACTGCGCCGCGCTCGCGCCCGCGGCGGACGGGTCCACGTCGATCTGCAACCGCTGCAGCGGGTTGCCGGTCGGATCGTCGATCCGGTGCGCGCGGATGCCCGCATACCCGCCGAGCGCGCTTTCCCACAGGTCGAGCGCGGCATCCTCGCGCGCGCGCATGGCCGCGTGGTCGCGCTCCAGCCACTGCTCCATCGCGGCGATCGCGCCCGCGATGCTCTCCTTGCCGATCTTCATGCCGCGGCCGATGCCGATATTCTGGAGATAGGCCGCCTGGACCAGCGCCTTCGGACCCGCCACGATGCCGCTCGTCGGGCCGCCCATGAACTTGTGGCCCGAATAGATCACGATGTCCGCGCCCGCCTCGAAGAAGCCCTGCAGGTCGTATTCCGACGCCGCGTCCACGATGACCGGCACGCCGCGCGCGCGCGCGATCTCGCAGAATCGTTTAAGCGGGATCTGCCCGTAATCGACCACGTGATGCGACACCACGTAAAGCGCCGCGACCGCGCCTTCGGCCAGCGCCGCGTCGAGCTGATAGTCGCGCGCCAGCGTGGACTGCCCGATCATGCGGACCTGGCCGCCCGCGATCTCGATCGCCTGGCTCACCGGCGCGCCGTATTCGCAGAGATGGCCCATCTGCACCGCGACCGCGTTCGGCCCGCCCGGGGCCGTCGGCAGCGCCTCGACCCGTGCGGGATCGCGCCCCGTGATGCAGCCCGCCACGGCAAGCGAGATGCCCGCGCTGGCCGATGCCGTCAGAAAGCCCGCCTCGGCCCCCGTCAGCCGCGCGATGACGTCCGACGCCTTCGCCTGAAGCTCGTGGATGCGCGCGAAGCGCGTCATCGCGGCGGCCGTCGCCTGGGCCACGGCCTCCGTTGTCACCGATCCCCCGAGCGACGTCATCGTCCCCGAGACGTTGACCACGTGGCCAAGCCCCATCTCGTCGTGCCAGGACCAGTCGATGCCGTATCCGTCGGTCTTTGCGCCTTCCATGTCGTCCTTTCCGCCCCTTGCAGGGCCTTCCATAATTATGAGATAACCATCCCGACAGTGACCGACCGGGAGACATCGCAATGGATCAGATCGCCCCACGCCGCTCGCGGACGAGCGCTCTGACGCGCAGTCTGCAGATCCTCGACCTGCTGAGCGACAAGCTCCGCCCCATGACGGCCTACGAGCTCGCCAAGGAAAGCGGCGCGCCGCCCTCGACGGTCTACAAGCTCATCGACGACATGACCGACGGCGCGATGCTGGGCCGGATGCCCGACGGCCGCGTCTGGCTCGGGCCGCGGCTCATGCGCTACGGCCTCGCCTACCGCGCGCGGATGAATGCCTTCCAGGAGGCCGAGCGCGCGATGCACGACCTGTCCGAACGCACCGGCGAAATGGTTCAGATCTGCACCCGCGACGAGGGCTGGATGTCGGTCATCGGCATGGCCGAGGGGCGCGGCACGTTCCGCGTGACCTCCGACGTGGGCACGCGCGTGCCCCTCAACTGGACCGCGTCGGGCCGGCTGCTGATCGGCCACCTGTCCGACGACGAGCGGCGCGAGGTCTTCGCGCGCTGCGCCACGCCCTCGGCCACCGGCCTCGCCGAGACCGATCCCGATATCCTCGCGCGCACCTCGCGCGAGGCGTTCCTCGACGGGATCTCGGTGCAGATCGACACCTCCGAAGAGGCCGTGGCCTGCATCGCGGCCCCGGTCCGCGACGCGGACGGCGCCTGCCTGATGACCCTCTCGGTCGTCATGCCCAAGCACCGCGTCCCCGACCGGTTCGACGATATCGCGAACGAGGTGCGCGGCGCGGCGCGCTCGGTCGAACTGGCGCTCGGGACCCACGGCGCGGCCTGACCTCAGGCCGCCGCGACGCGGCCCGCGCCGTCCGTCGCCACCTCGAAGATCGCCTCGATCTCGACCGTGATGCGGTTCGGCAGCGATCCGACCCCGAAGGCCGACCGCGCATGGATGCCGTCCGCCCCGAAGACCTCGGCCAGAAGGTTCGACGCCCCGTCGATCACGAAGGGATGCCGCTCGAAATCCGGCGTCGCGTTGACCAGCCCCAGAAGCTTGACCACGCCCCCCACCGCGTCGAGCGATCCGAAATGGTCGCGCAGCGCCGACAGGATGTTGATCGCGACAAGCTCGGCATGCGCGCGCGCCTCCTCGGCGGTCACGTCGTCCCCGACCTTGCCGCGCTTGAGGGTGCCGTCGGCCTCGACCGGCCCCTGCCCCGACACGTAGGCCCAGCCGCCCGACACGCGGACGTTGCGGAACGACCCGATCGGCGACGGCGCGCGGCCGGGCAGTTCGAGGCCCATCTCGCGCAGGCGGGTTTCGGGGGTCTTTTCTTGGGCGTCACTGGGCATCCAGGGTCTCGATCCTCTTGCAATGGCTGAAATGGTTGGGGCCGACCGCGACGGGCGCGGGACGGCCCTCGGCGCATTCGGGCGCGGCATGGGCACAGCGGGTGCGGAACACGCAGCCCGATGGCGGGTCGAGCGGCGACGGGATGTCGCCCTTGAGCAGCTCGCGCTTGCGCTCCGCATGGGGGTCGGGACGCGGGATCGCGGAGTTGAGCGCCCGGGTATAGGGATGCATCGCCCTGTCGTGGACGGCGCGCGACGGCCCGATCTCCATCAGCCGCCCGAGATAGAGCACGGCGATCTGGTCGCAGAGATATTCCACCACCGACAGGTCGTGCGCGATGAACAGCATGGTGAGGTTGCGCCGCTCGCGCAGGTCGAGCAGCAGGTTCAGCACCTGTGCCTGGATCGACACGTCGAGCGCCGAGACGCTCTCGTCGGCCACGATGAATTCCGGCTCGAGCGCGAGCGCCCGGGCAATGCCGATGCGCTGCCGCTGCCCGCCCGAGAATTCGTGCGGATAACGGTCGAGGTGATCGGCCGCGAGGCCCACCTCCTCCAGCAGCGCCGCCGCGCGGTCGCGCCGCTCGGACCGCGATCCGACCCCGAACGCCTTCAGCCCCTCGCCGATCAGGTCCGAGACCCTCAGCCGCGGGTTCAGCGACGAGACCGGGTCCTGGAAGATGATCTGCATCCGCCGCCGCATCTGCCGCATCTCGGACGTGCCGAGCGAGTTGAGCTCGGTGCCGTCGAAGAACGTCCGCCCCGATGTGGGCTCGACCAGCCGCAGAAGGCTCCGGCCGAGCGTCGTCTTGCCCGACCCGCTTTCGCCGACCAGCCCGGTGATCGATCCGCGCGGGATCTCGAAGCTCACATCCTCGAGCGCGTGGACCGGCCCCGACGGTGTCTCGAACCGCTTGGTCAGCCCCTCGATCCGCAGAAGCGCCTCGGTCATCACACCACCTCCGGGTCGAGGATGCAGGCCGCGCGGTGTCCCGGGGCCTTCTGCCACAGCTCCACCGGCTCCTCGCAGCGCGGCCGCGCATGCGGGCAGCGCGGCGCGAAGGCGCAGCCGGGCGGCAGCGCGGTCAGCGGCGGCACGGTTCCGGGGATCGGGACGAGCCGCGTGCCCTCCTCGCGCTCGGGTACGGGGATCGAGGACAGGAGCCCCTGCGTGTAGGGATGCGCTGTATTGTCGAAGAGCGCGTTCACCCCGGCCTGCTCGACCACGCTTCCCGCATACATCACGGCCACGTCGTCGGCCATTTCGGCGACCACGCCCATGTCGTGCGTGATGAACAGGATCGACATGCCCCGCTCGGCCTGCAGCCTGCGCATCAGATCGAGGATCTGCGCCTGGATCGTCACGTCGAGCGCGGTGGTCGGCTCGTCCGCGATCAGCAGCCTGGGGTTGCAGATCATCGCCATCGCGATCATCACCCGCTGCCGCATCCCGCCCGACAATTCGTGCGGATAGGATTTCGCGCGCGAGGCCGCGCCGGGGATCTCGACCAGTTCCAGCATCTCGACCACGCGGGCCTGGCGCTGGCTCGCATCGAGCCGTTCGTGCAGCAGCAGCATCTCGCCGATCTGGTCGCCGATCGTGAAGAGCGGGTTCAGCGACGACATCGGCTCCTGGAAGATCATCGAGATCTCGGGCCCGCGAATGCCGCGGAACCCCCGCGGGCCGAGCCGCGCCAGATCCGTCACCTCGCCGTCGCGGCGGCGATAGGAGAGCTTGCCCTTCAGGATCGCGCCCGAGGGCGGCAACAGCCCCATGAGCGCGAGCGAGGTGACCGACTTGCCCGACCCGCTCTCGCCCACGAGGGCGAGCGTGCGCCCCTGCCCCAGCGTGAAGCTCACGTCCCGCAGGGCGGCGAGCCTGCGCCCGCCGCGCCCGAAGCCCACGCTCAGGCCCGAGACCTCGAGGATCGGGGTCTCGTCCGTCACGGGATGCGCCGCGCCGCTGGCTGCATGTCGCCGCCCATGATCGTCGCGCGCGGCTCGAACACGCGGTCCATCACCATCGAATTGCCCTGGCTGTCGAGCACCTCGATCGCCGTGTCGGCAAGGTCGAACGCCGTGAAGTCGGCAAGCTGGCCGGGCGTCGCGCCCTCTGCCCCGCCCAGCCCGAGGATCGAGCGCGGCGCGTTGGTGCTGGCCTCGACCACGTCGTCGAAGGGCAGCCCCACGGCCAGCAGCTTCGACATGGTGTTGGCCATGTCGTAGACCGGCGAGACGATCGACACGCGGTGCAGGTCGGTCGAGATCGAGAACGGCCGCAGGCCGTCGGCGATCGACACGCGCGCCGTCTCGAAGTTGAACGACGCGCCCCCGTGGCCGATATCCATGCGGATGCCGCGCGCCGCCAGCTCCTGCGCCTGCGCGAACAGGGCGGGAGTGTCGCGGATCGACCCGGCGGGCTTGCCGTTGAAGCAATGGGTGACGATGTCGCCCTCGCTCAGGATGTCGAACACCTCGTCGATCAGGGGGGGCGGCTCGCCCACATGCACCATCAGCGGCAGGTTCGTCATCTCGGCCACGCGCTTGGCGATCTTGGCGGGCGTGATGCCCCAGCTTCCCACGATGACGCCCGAGGCGCGCACCTTGATGCCGCAGATCACGTCGCGGTTGGCCTCGATCACGGCCAGCGTCCGGTCGATGTCGATCGACCGCCAGTCGATCAGCTCGGGCACCCGGTTGCACGCCACCAGACCGATCGACCCGATGTTGAGGAACGCCTTGATCGTCTCGGCGCTCGGGTCGATGACGTATTCGCGCAGGCCGTGAAAGCTCGCCTCGCCGGCCGATCCGGCATCGGCCATGGCCGTCACGCCGGTGCCGCGTCCCGCCTCCGCCGCGCGGATCGAGATATCCGTGCCGCCATGCCAGACATGGACGTGCAGGTCGCACCAGCCGGGCGACAGATACGCGCCGTTCAGATCGACGACGCGCGCGCCGGGCGCGGCCTCGGCCGCCACGCGGCCGTCATCGCCGATATGGATCCGCTCCGGCGCGGGGTCCATCGCCGCGGGGCGGAAATTCGTGAGGGTCAGCGCCATTCAGGTCTCCTTGGCAAGTCTCGGGTCGAGCGCATCGCGCAATCCGTCGCCCACCAGCTGCAGCGACAGGACCGACAACGCGATCGCGATTCCCGGAAAGAGGATGAGGAAGAAGGCGGTGTCGATGAACTGCCGCCCCTCGTTCACCATGATGCCCCAGGTCGGCGTCGACGGATCGACGCCCACGCCCAGGAAGGACAGCCCCGCCTCGGCGAGCATCGCGTAGGCGAAGATGAACGTCGCCTGCACGAGGATCGGCGACAGGATGTTCCTCAGCACATGGGTCAGCATGATCGTGTGCGTCCGCGTCCCGAGCGCGCGGGCCGCCTCGACATAGGGAAGCTCGCGGATGACGAGGGTCGAGGCCCGCACGATCCGCGCGATCCGGGGCGCATAGACCACCGACAGCGCGAGGATCACGTTCGTCATCGTGCCGCCGAAGATCGCCACCAGCGACAGCGCCAGCAGGATGTCGGGAAACGCCATCATCGCGTCGATCAGCCGCGACAGCGGCGCGTCGAGCCAGCGGAAGAACCCCGCGACCAGACCGATCGCGATGCCGATGACCGACGACAGGGCCGCGACGCCCAGTCCGATCGTCAGCGAGGTCTGCCCCGCGATCAGCAGCCGCGCCAGAACGTCGCGCCCGAACGCGTCCGCGCCCAGCGGGAACTCCGCCCCCGGGGGGGTCAGCCGGCTCCGCACCGACATGCCGCCGGGCTCCACGATCCCCAGAAGCGGCAGCGCGAAGCACGCGATCGCGATCACCGCGAAGACCACCAGCGCCACGACCGTCGAGGGCCGCGAGAACAGGATCACCCGGAATCCCGGAGGGCTCGATGCCGTTGCAGCCATCAGTACTTCACCCGTTTGTCGACCGCGAGATAGAGCAGGTCCGTCGCGAGGTTCACCAGCACGTAGAGCGTGGCGACCACGATCAGCGTGCCCTGGATCACCGGATAATCCCGCCTGAGCACCGCGTTGACGACCAGGTTGCCCATGCCCGGCAGGTTGAAGACCCGCTCGGTCACGACCGCGCCCGCCACCAGCAGCGCGAAGGTCAGGCCCACCACGGTGATGATCGGGATGCCCGCGTTCTTGAGGGCATGGCGCAGCACGACGCGCGCCTCCGACATGCCCTTGGCCCGCGCGGTCCGCACGTAATCCTCGCCCAGGATGTCGAGCATCGAGGCCCGCGTGAACCGCAGGATCAGCGCCGAATTCGTGATGCCGAGCGTGATCGACGGCAGCACCAGATACCACATCCGCGTGCCGAAGGACGCCCCCGGCCCGCCATAGCCCGAGGCCGGGAACCAGCCCAGATCCGTGGCGAGGTATCGCTGGAAGATCAGCCCGGTGAGGAAGCTCGGCACCGATGCGGCCAGCATCGCGGTGCTGATGGAACTCTGGTCGATCGCCGATCCGTGCCTGTAGGCCGCGAAGATCCCGATCGGCGTCGCGATGATCAGCGCGAAGATCAGCGAAAAGAGCGCGAGGAATATCGTGGGCTCGGCCCGGCTCGCCAGCACCTCGGTCACGGGCCGGTCGAAGAACAGCGACCGCCCGAGATCGCCCTGCACCGCGTTGCCGAGGAAGGTCAGGTATTGCGACAGGATCGACGCGTCGAGGCCCAGCCGCGCGCGCAGCGCCACGACCTCCTCGGGCGTCGCGTCCGGCCCGAGCATCAGCGCCGCCGGATCGCCGGGGGCGAGCCGCACCAGCACGAAGGCGATGGTCAGCACCAGGAAGATGACCACCACCATGCCCAGCAGACGGTTCAGAAGATATCGCGTCATGAGATCCTGTCCCGTGAGGCCGCCGCCGGGGCCCCTGCCCCGGCAGCCGCCCGCATCATTCCGGCAGCTCGGCGTTCCAGAAGGCCGGCCACGGCGACGGTGCCACGCCCGTCATGCCCCGCCTCTGCCCCTGCAGCGCGTTGAAGTTGCCGATCTTGATGATGCCCACATCCTCGTAGGCCATCTCCTGCAGCTCGCCGAAGATCTCGACACGCGCCTCGGGGTCCGTCTCCGAGGTGAAGCGGTCGAGGATCTCGTTCTTCTCGGGGTTGTCCCACCCCTCGCGCGCGCTCGGGAAAAGGCTCGAGATCAGCGCGGGCTCGGGCAGGAACGGCGAATGGGTTATGTAGATGTCCCACAGGGCCGGGTTGTCGCGGTTCTGCGCCAGCGTCGCCCAGTCCACCACGTCCATCTCGACCGTGAAGCCCGCCATCTCCAGCGCCATCTGCGCCACTTCCGCCATGCGGTAGTGGAACTCGTATTGCCGCGAGGTCAGGATTCTCAGCGGCTGGCCGTCATAGCCCGCCTCTTCCAGATACTGCCCGGCAAGCTGCTGGTCGTTGATGTTGTAGAGCTCGGTGCCGGCCTCGGTGTGCCACTGCCAGCCCTCGGGGTAATAGGCCCCGTCGGTCTGGAAGAACATGTCGTTGCCGAAGGCTGCGAACAGCATGTCGTCATAGGGCAGCGCGGCCTGCACGGCCTGGCGGATCTTCAGATCCGTCATCAGCCCTTCCTTGTGGTTGACCGCGAAGACCGGCCAGCCGAACGGCTCCAGCAGGACGGGCTCGGCCGTCTCCGAGCCGTCGATCCGGTCATAGGCCTCGGTGGCGAGGCTGTCGGCGAAATCGAACTGCCCCGACAGCAGGCCCTCGACGCGGGTATTGGTGTCGGGCACCGGGACGAAGCGGATCTCGTCGGGGATCTGCTCGCGCGGGGCCGACCCTTCGGGCTGTGTGTATTCCTCGAACCGGACGAGCTGGGTGTACTGGTCGGGCTCGTGCGCCTCGAGCTTGTAGGGACCGGTGCCGATCACCTGCTCGATGCTCGGGGCGACGATCTCCTCGGGATAGATCGCGGCGGCCGAGTTCGAGAAGGCCAGCAGCGACAGAAGCGGGGCATAGGGCTCCGACAGGGTAATGGTGACCTCCGACGGGCCCGATGCCTCGACGCCCTCGACGAGATCGGCGATCGCCATGCCGCGGCTCGCCACCTCCAGCCAGCGGTCAAGCGATGCGACCACGTCGTCGGCATCCATGGTCGATCCGTCGTGGAACGACACACCCTCGCGCAGCGGGATGGTATAGGTCAGGCCGTCCTCGGCGATCTGCGGCATGTCGGCGGCCAGAAGCGGCACGACGGCCCAGCTCTCGTCGAAGGTATAGAGCGTCTCGACGAAGTGCTGCGTCACGATGCTGACCACGTCCTTGGTCGAGATCATCGGATCGAACGTGTCGGGCTCCCCGATGATCGCGACGTCGATCGTCCCGGCGGCGAGGACCGGCGACGCGACGAGCGCGAGCGCGGTCGAAAGGCGTAGGCGTGTAGCGGACATGACGACTCCCTATGTTCCATTATTATAAACTATAGTTCGTGATTAAGATATTGCGAAGAGAACGCCTCGTCTGTCAATAGCCTTCCTTCACCCTCGCTTTGCCCGCCTGCCCGATCCCCGCCGCTCCGCGTCCCGGACCCCCTATCCGACCGCAAGGCCCCCTGCCCCGCCGACGGCTTTCCGCCCCGCGCGCCGGTCGCCCACGCCCTCGCGCCCGGCCCGACCGCCATCGCCACGTGGCATACCCGGCCTCCCGAACCGCCCCGATCCGCGCCCGTTCCCGACCCGGCAATCACCGTTCGGACAGTTCGGAATATGTCAGGAGGTTTCGCCGCGAAACCTGACCTCTGTCAGGTATCTCGCTCCGCAGCCCGGTTGGACGGCAAAGTCACCGTTCGGCATGTCAGGAATTTCTCAAAAGGTTTCGCCGCGAAACCTCCGGCACATTCTCAAGCGCCTCGGGACAAGGATGTCGGCAGGCCCCCGCACCGCTCGCAACGTAAACGGCACCTTCACAGGTTTCGCGGCGAAACCTCCCGCATCAATGGATGAAGCCATCCAACAGCGCCCACGCCACTCGGAGACCACCGTCCGCCACGCCAACCTGTTCGCAAGAGGTTTCGCGGCGAAACCCACCGTTCGAATTCGACCAACCGCCGTCCGGTCTTCACCCCGCTATTCCCGACGCACGGACAGTCCATGACTGCTTTACAGGTTTCGCCGCGAAACCTCCGCCCCGATCTCAGGTCCGGCGCTCGACCACTCCATCACCGCCCGCAGCATACATCCCGTCGAGATGTTTCCTCATCCTCGGAGGCTTCCGAACCACGTCCCGAGCCTGACAGCATCCCCACCCGCAGGTTTCGCGGCGAAACCTCGACCCGCCCCGCGACACCCGACCCATCCCGGATCTCGCCCAAAGAAAAAGCCCGCGGTCTGACGACCACGGGCTTTGAAATGTCGGATTGGTTGGACGCGCCGGTTTCGCGGCGAAACCTCCTAGGGCTGGTCAAAGAGCCGGGCAAGCTCCTCCATCGCCGATTCCATTAGCGTCCGGTCCACATTCTTGCCCCTCAGCTTCAGGACATGCGCACCGTTGTCGTAGCCGTATTCGATCGACACGCCGCTCGACAGGACCATCCTGTCCCGCGTGACCCACCGCGCCCCCGGCTCCGGTGCCCGCGGACGACCGCCCCGGTCGGGCATCGCCATCTCGTTATCCTCGACATCCGCAATCGCCGGCTCGAGCAGTTTCCACTCCTCCGGACCGCTGCTGGCCGGGCCCAGATCCAGCGCCTCGCGCAGCCGTGCCTGTCCGCCATGCCGCAAGGCCTGGGCCAACTTCAGGCCGTCCTTCTCGCGCAGGCTTTCGCCGTGCGACAGCATATCCCCGAGTTCCTCGTGGATCAGCGCGAAGGCCCGGATCTTGGACCGCTTGGCTTTCGACGCGCTCGCGAACAGGACGTTCACCGCCTCCTCGACCGTGCCGAACAGACCCTGCTGCATCCCCACGGCGGCGATCCGGCCGCGTTCGTAATGGGTCAGCTGGGCGCGGATCTCGTTCTCCTCGACCATGGCGACCAGCGCGCCGCCCATCTCGTCGGGGTTGCGGATGATCGCGCGGATCGTGGCACCGGTCTCGAGACCCTGCTCGGCATGAAGCTCGCGGATGGCCCTGAGCCGGCGATAGCCCGAGATCAGTCCGTATCGCCGCGGACCCGCATCCTCGCCCTGATCGAAGACCTCGATCGGCAGCCGCAGACCGTTCGACATGATCGACCGCTTGAGCTCGGCCATCTCCTCGGGGTCCATGATCGTCCGGTCCCGGACCATCACCGCCTCGTCGATGGAGCCGGTCGGAAGCTCGACCATCAGACGGCCCTCGGCGGTCGCCACACGCAGCAGATCGGCGTCGCGGCGGTCGCGGGCCTGCACCTGCCGAAGGTCCTGCGGCAGCGGCTGGCCCGCCACCGCCGCGTCGCGGGCGACCTGCGCGATCGGGGCCATCGAGGGCGAGCTGGCGCTGTCGCGGCCGGTCCGCTCGGCGGTGAATTCCTCCTCGAAGCGGCTCAGATCCTCGGCGCTCGGGGCGCTGATCTTACGACGTCTCGCCATGGCGTCCTCCTATAGCGATGCGGCTGGAAGAGAGGTTCGGGGTTTCGCCGCGAAACCCTGTGCAAGTCTCAGCCATCGGTCGAACCCTCCGGGGCTTCTCCGGCCATTTCCAGTTCACGCCACCACGACCCCAGGATCAAGCCCTTCACCTCGGCCCATGTTCGGTCGAAGGTCTCGCGGCCGCGGACATAGGTGTCGCGGTTGAACTCGCGGTAATCGGCCTCGTAAATGCCGTTCACCTGCTCGCCGGCCTGGCCGACCATGGCCGTCACATCCTGCCGGAAGGTCGTCATCAGGTCGCCGAAATAGGCCTGGATCACGTTGGCGAGTTCGGTCTGCTGGGCCGCGTCGAACCGCGTGATGATCGTGCGGACCGCATCCCATTCGAAGCGCATTTCGGGCAGACCGTCGCGGGCCCGGACGCGGTTCTCGCCATCCTCGATGGAGGCGAAGGTCGAATAGAGCATGTCGAAGAACCGACCGGTGGAATCGAATTCCAGAAAGCTCGCCCCCAGAGGGATGAGCAGGATGTCGGCGGCGGCCAGCGCGTTGATCGTGAGATAGCCGAGGGCAGGCGGCGTATCGATCAGGATGATGTCGTAATCCTGCAGGAAGGTCTCGCCCTCGAGCGAGTTGGTGAGGGCGTCCCAGAGGGGCCAGGATTTTTCCTGCATCCGCCAGACGGGGACCTGGAACTCGGCCCAGTAAAGATTGAGCTGGGCACCGATGAGGTCGATATTGGGCCAATGCGTGCGCTGGACGAGGTTTCGCGGCGAAACCCCGAGAGCCTCGGTCAGGGTCTCGTCGAGGGGCAGGGTGGGATCACCGGCCGCAGAGCGAACGCGATTTTCATTCTCGACATGCCGGGCGAAATCGCGGGCGAGGAGGGGGAAGGCGGTCTGCCATTCATCGGCCACCTTGCCGCCCATGATCGAGGTCAGGGAGCCCTGACTGTCGAGGTCGATGACGAGGACCTTGTAGCCGTCGAGCGCGGCCGACATCGCCAGATGCGCGCAGGTCGAGGTCTTGCCGACGCCGCCCTTGAAATTGGCCACAGCCAGGACCTTGGCGTTGAGCCCCTCGGGACGCCAGGGACGGTATTCGCGACCCTTCGCCCCCTCGGCCGCGAAGTGGTCGCGCAGGACCATGACCTCTTCGAGGCTGAACCACTTGGAATTGCCGTCGCCCTTGCCCTGGGGCAGGTCGGGATGCGCCTTGAGCACGCGGCGGAAATGGGCCGAGGCCACGGGGATGAGATAGCGGCAGACCTCCCACGTGGAGAAGAGGCGGAGCCGCTTGGTGCCGTCGGGGGCGTGGCCGCCGCGGGCCAGCTCGTCCCGGCCGCGGGCCGCGAAGGTCGCGGCCTTGGCGAAGCGGGCCGTATCGGCGGGCTGGTTGAGGCTGCGCGCGGCGCGTGCCGGGTCCAGACCGAAAAACGGGGGGAGGTCGGGTTTGCCTGTGGATGTCATTCTCTCTTGCCCATATGCGCGTGGTTTGCGTCTTTGGGAGAATGTATCGCACATGAACGCCCTCCGGGGAATCGGAGAGGGGCGTTTCGTCACGATATTCCATGAATTTCACGGACACGGAACAGGGTGGTTTGAGGAATTGTAATGGACTTTAAGGACTTTCGGTCCTGATTATTCTATATTCGTCAATAGGTTAGAGGAATTTCGGGGCCCATCCACGGGAGCAAAGGTTCCCGTTCACGGGAGGAAGGGGCCCCGAGACCGGGCGGAGAGGCGCCGATTCGCGGGATGGGGCCGATTTCGCCGTTCCACATCCGAGACTTCGGGCGAACCGGGCCGGGAACCGCACCTCCACGCGGACCCCCTCCCGCAAACGGGCACCTTTCGGCCATCCCCGGGACCGTGCCGGGCGCTGAGGCACCCGTTTACGGGGAGGCCTCAACGGCGGTTGCGGGGGCGGAAGGGCGCATAGGTGCCCGTCTGCGGGAGGGCGCGATTGCCGCCGGAGGGCAGAGACGGGAGCAAAGGTATCCGTTTACGGGAGGGGGTCCGCGCGCCCTCGGGCACCCGGAAAGAGGATTGCACGAGGGTTCCTTTCGGGGCACCCTTCGTCGTGAAGAGGAGACGATCCCGACGGAGAATCGGGGCGGCCTCGACAGGCAGGATGCCGGAGCGAGAGGGCAGTGACATGATCGAGGATATCCCGCGCGAGCGGTTGACCGGACCGCTCAGGCGGGACGCGGTGAAGAAGCACGTGGCGGCGATCCACGTGTCGGGACGGCTGAGCCTGTTGCAGCGCAAGCTGTCGAACGTTCTGCTGCTCAATGCCTACGACATGCTGGGCGAGCAGGCGGTGTTCCAGATCGACGCCAAGACGCTGTCGCTGATGGTGGGCTACAATTCCAACGATACCGAGACGCTGAAGACCGCGCTGAGGGGGCTGGCCGAGACGATCGCGGAATGGGACATGCTCGACGAGAAGGGCCGCCAGGAATGGGGGGTCTCGTCGCTGCTGAGTTTCGCGACGCTGAAGGAGGGGGTGTGCAGCTATGCCTATTCCCCCGCGCTGGCCGAGAAGCTGCGCGACCCGAAGGTCTTTGCGCTCATCAACCTCAACATCCAGCGGCGGTTCACCAGCGGCCATGCGCTCGCGCTCTACGAGAACTGCTATCGTTTCGTCAGGACCGGATCGACGGGGTGGTGGCCGCTCGAGACGTTCCGGCGGCTGATGGGCGTGAACGACAGCGCCTATTACGAGACGTTCAAGCACCTCAACGCCAAGATCATCAAGCCGGCGGTGGCCGAGGTCAACAAGACGTCGAACATCGTGGTGACGCCCGAGACGCGCAAGCGGGGCAGGGCGGTCACCGATATCCGGTTCCTGATCGAGAAGAACCCGCAGCTCGCCATTCTCGATCTCGACGACGGGACGGGCACGCGCAACGCGCCGGTCTACGAGCGGCTGCGCGCGATCGGGATCAGCGACCGGCTGGCGCGGCAATGGATCGGCGAGCATGGCGAGGCGGCGGTGACCACGAAGCTCGCCTATGTCGAGGGGCAGGGGGGCGTGCGGCATCCGGCCCGCTATCTCGCGGCCGCGCTGCGCGACGATTACCGGACCGTGCCCGAGGACGCGGAGACGGTGCCGGCCCCGCAGGAGGCGAGCGCGCGGTCGCGCAGGCTGCGCCGGGTGAGCGAGCTGGTGGCCGCCCGCACGCCCACGCAGAGGGATGCCGACAAGCGGCTCTTCATGGCGCGGCTCTCGCCCGCGGACCGGGCCGATTTCGAGCGGCACGGATGGATGTCGCCGATCTGCCACGAGGGGATCTGCGACTTCTGGTCGGAACTGGTGCCCGACGCGTTCGAGGACGCCTAGAGGGACTTTTCGAAGAAGAGATCGGGGTAGGGGTCGTCGTTGTAGCGCGCGATCTCGTGCCAGCCGGAGGCGCGGTAGAGGGCGGCGGCCTCGGTCAGGGCGGAATTGCTGTCGAGCCTGAGGGTGGCGAGGCCGAGCGCGCGGGCCGCATCCTCGGCCCCCTCCATCAGGCGGCGGGCGAGGCCCTGCCCGCGGGCGGAGGGCGAGACCCAGAGGCGCTTGATCTCGCCCGTCGTGCCGCCCGTGCCCTTCACCGCGACGCAGCCCACGGGCAGGTCGTCGGTGCGCGCCAGCAGGAACGCCCCCATCGGCGGCGAGAGGGCCGCGACCTCGACCCGGCCGGCCAGCGCGGGGTCGTAGCCGGTGCCGAGGCGCGTGGCGAGATCGGCGTAATAGGCGTCGAGGCAGCGGATCGCGTCGGGATCGTCGGGGGCGACGGTCTCGATCCGGGGGGCGGGGCCGAGCGCGGTCGCCACGAGATCCATGGCGGCGAGGATGGCATCCGCGTCGCGCCGCCCGTCGAGCAGGGTGCGGGCATGGTCGTCGGCCAGGCGTTCGTAGGCCGCGAATTCGGCCTCGCCGGCCTCGGTCAGGAAGGCGATGCGGGCGCGGGCATCGACGGGATCGGGCGCGATGGAAAGAAGGCCCTCGGCCTCGAGCGCGCGGAGATGGCGGGCGAGGGCGGCCGAGTCGATCGCGAGGAAGGCGCGCAGGTCGGCGACGCGGGCATGGCCGCGGCCGATCCCGTTCAGCACCCGCGCGACCCCGAGCGGACGGCCCCGCCCGAGGAAGGCATCGTCGAGAAGCCCGAGGGCGGAGGTAACGGCGCGGTTGAAGCGGCGGATGCGGCGGGAGGGCTCGAAGGTCATGATACCTGCCGCGTGTCAGGTAAATCCGACCGCGTCAAGCGGCAGGCCTCAGCGGCCGCCGCCGAGGTCGACGAGGCTGCCCGAGACGTAGGAGGCGGCGTCGGAGACGAGCCAGAGCACGGCCTCGGCCACCTCGTCGGCGGTGCCGGCGCGGCCCATGGGGACGGCGGGCATCAGCTTCTCGACGCGGTCGGGAGCCCCTGCGGCGGCGTGGATCTCGGTGTCGATGAGGCCGGGGCGCACGGCGTTGACGCGGATCCCCTCGGGGCCGACCTCGCGCGCGAGGCCCTTGGTCATGATGTCCATGCCGGCCTTGCTGGCCGCGTAATGCACCCATTCGCCCGCACCGCCGAGTTCGGCCGCGCGCGACGAGATGTTGACGATCGACCCGCCCGCGCCGCCCTTCGCGGTCGACATGCGGGCAATCGCCTCGCGGGCGACGAGGAAGGCCCCGACGAGGTTGACCTCCATCACGCGCCTGAGATCGGCGTCGGTCGTCTCGGAGACGGGGCCGCGCCTGCCGGTGATGCCCGCGTTGTTGACCACGACGTCGGGCGCGCCGAGCGCCGCGTCGCATTCGGCGAAGAGGCGGAGGATGTCGTCCTCGCGGCCGGTATCGACCTGCAGGGCGAGGGCCGTGCGGCCTTGGGCGCGGATGTCGGCGGCGACGCGGTCGGCCGAGGCCTGATCCCGGGCATAGCCCAGGCAGACGTCGAAGCCGCGCCGGGCGGCGAGGCGGGCCACGGCCGCGCCGATCCCCCGGCTTCCTCCGGTCACGATCATTGTGGGCATGGGCGGTCCTCCTCCGACGGGTGCGGAATCCACGCTGCGCCGGGCGGGCGTGGGGATCAAGGGGCGGCGGTCGCGGAAGGCTGGCGGTGCCCGACGGGGAGCCGTAGCATCGCGCCACGGGCGACGCGGCGATCGCGCGTCGGTACGGGAGAAGGGAAGGGGAGACCGATGCGTGTTGCGATCCGGGCCGGACGGGCCCTTCTGCCGATGCTTCTGGTCCTCGGGCTGTCGGGCTGCGCCATGTTCCTGCCGACCCCGGCGAAGAGGGCGTTCGTCGAGGTGGACCCGGCGATGCCCAATGCCCTGCTCATGGACAGGGTCGTGGGCGTTCTGGAGGAGAACCGGCTGCTGAACTGTTCTCTCCGAAACGATACCCCGCGATGCGCAATCGGCTGGTGGGACGGCGAGGTTGAGCGCCTCGATCGCGAGGAGGGGATCCTCGAGCTGGGCCAGTTCTCGAAGGTCTATACCAATACCGTCGGGCAAAGCGCGAGGTTCCGCCGCACGTCCCACGATACTCTGGAAATCACCGTGAAAGGCCAGGGAGCGTATTACGGCCCGATGCCGAACCTCGCCGTCGCGAAAAGCGTGGCGCGCCTGATCGAAGAAGACCTGCGGCCCTGAGCCGGGATCGGGCCGGGGCGCGCTCAGGCGAATTTCCGGCGCGCGGCGGCGAGGGAGGCGGGCTCGGGCGCGTCGTCGGGGGTGTCGCCGTCGCGCTCGCCCGCGCCGAGGGCGGTGACGACGGGCAGCACGCCCCCCCAGCTGCCGGTGCCGAGATCGGCGGGATCCTCCTTGGGCGGGCCGCTGCGGGACTTGGCGGTGGCATGCTCGATCTCGATCGCGACGACGCCGGTGGCCTTGCGCTCCTGCGCGGTCATGGGGCGGATCTCGCCGCTGCGGCCGGGCAGGAGGTGATCGGTGATCGCGTCGAGCGCGGCGTCGAGTTCGTCCCCCTCGACATGGCGGGCGGTGCCGTGGATCACGGCCGAGCGGTAATTGACGGAATGGTGGAAGCCCGAACGCGCGGCGACGATGCCGGTCAGCATGGTGACGGTGAGGCAGACCGGCACGCCCGCGAGCCGGGCGATCCGTGCCTTGGACGCGCCGTGTATATAGAGTGTCGATCCGCGCCGCGCATAGGCCATGGGAATGACCATTGGGCGATCCTCGGACACGAAGCCCACATGCGCGACGAGGCCGGTATCGAGGATGGCGTTCACGGCAGAGGTCTCGGGGGTCGATCCCTGTGGTTTGCGGGGGCGGGCGTAGCGGGGGGTCATCGCGTCTCTCCTCGGGCTTGACTGCGGACCGGTTAGGGCGCCTGACTGGTCCGCAGAAAGATCCAGTTCGGGACAAAATGACAAAGCCACTTTCCCTGCCGCTGATCTGCCGTCCCGACCGAGAGGGGGAGGAGCCGCTGGCCGTGCAGCTTTATCGCGATCTGCTGGCGGCGATCCGCGACGGCAGGCTGGGGCAGGGCCACGCACTGCCGTCGAGCCGGGCGGCGGCGGGGGAGCTGGGCCTCGCACGGTCGACGGTGACGGTGGCCTACGACCTTCTGCGGGCGGAGGGCGCGATCGAGATGCGGCGCGGTGCGGCCCCGCGCGTCGTCACGGCACCCGTCGCGCCGGGCCCGGCGGTGGCGATGGTGCCGCGGGCGGTGTCGGGACGGGGCGCGCGGATGGCGCGCAACCCGCGCCGCGAGACGGGTCCCGCGCAGGGCGTCATGGCCCCGGGAGAGCCCGACGAGGGGCTGTTTCCGGCCGACGAATGGGCGCGGGCGCTGCGCCGCGCGGCCCGCCGGCGGCACGGGGGCGCGTTCGCCTATGCCGAGCCCTGGGGGATCGCGCCGCTGAGGCGCATCCTTTCGGAGCGGCTGAGGGCGGATCGCGGCATCGCAGCCGAGCCGGACCGGATCGTGGTGACGACGGGCACGCAGGGCGGCCTGTCGCTGATCGCGCGGCTGATGACCGAACCGGGCGAGCGGGCGGCGATCGAGGATCCGGGCTATCTGGGCGCGCGGGTGGCGTTCGAGGGGGCGGGGCTGGTGCCCGTTCCCGTGCCGGTCGATGCCGAGGGGATCGTGGTCGAGGCGGTCCCGCGCGACGTCCGGCTGGTCTATCTGACGCCGTCGAACCAGTATCCGACGGGCGTGCGGCTGTCGCATGCGCGGCGCGCGGCGCTGGTGCGGACGGCCCGCGAGACCGGGGCGCTGATCCTCGAGGACGATTACGACAGCGAGTTCCTGTGGCGCGGGCGCGAGATCGCGGCGCTGTCGGCCGAAGCGGGCGGGGGCGAGGCGATCCATTTCGGGTCGGCCTCGAAGGTGCTGGCCCCCGCGCTCAGGATCGGGTGGATGGTCGTGCCGGGGGATCTGGTCGATCCGGTCCGCGCGGCGCTGCGCAACCAGGGGCTGATGGCCAACCTGCACGCGCAATGGGCGCTGGCCGAGATGATGGAGAGCGGACGCTACCGCGCGCAGGCCCGGCGCATCGCGCGCGCCTACGAGGGGCGGGGCCGCGCGCTTTGCGAGGCGCTCGGGCCGATCGGGGGGCTTTCGGTGCGCCCGCCCGATGGCGGCGTGCAGCTTGCCGTGCGGTTCGACGACGGCCGGTCGGAGGAGGCGGCGATCCATGCGCTGGGGCGCGGGGGGTTCCGGCCCGCGCGGCTCTCGGCCTATTGCATGGAGGCCGGGGCGCGGGGGCTGGTCGTGGGCTTTGCGGATGCGACGCCCGAGCGGATTGCGCGGTTCGCCCGCATCCTCGGGACGGATGGATGAGCGGCGGCAACGCGCGTTCGGGATCCGGGGCGATCCGTGTTACATTCCGGGTCGAAGGATCGTTCGCGCCGGCCTGGCCCCGGGCCGCGGGACCCCGCCCCATCGTCGCGGAACGGGAATGCAGAAACGGATCACGCAAAGAGACGTCGCCGCGCATGCGCGGGTGAGCCAGGCGGCGGTGTCGCGCGTCATGGGCGGCCACGGCTATGTCGCGGGCGAGGTGCGCGAGCGGGTGCTGCGCGCGGCCGAGGAGATCGGCTACCGCCCCGACCC
The DNA here is from genome assembly GCF_032931615.1 of Palleronia sp. LCG004. NCBI lineage: Bacteria > Pseudomonadati > Pseudomonadota > Alphaproteobacteria > Rhodobacterales > Roseobacteraceae > Palleronia > Palleronia sp. LCG004. Next base: position 28,740 of record NZ_CP136760.1, on the reverse strand, counting down.
GGTGGCGCGATCGCTCATCACCGGGCGGTCGGACATCGTGGCGGTCGTGGTGGGGCATGTGGCGAACCCGCTCTTTCCGCAGATGCTGGGGACGCTGACCGCGCGGCTGCGGGCGCAGGGGCAGAGGGTGCTGCTGTTCAACGCGGCGCCGGGGCAGGAGATCGACGAGCTTCTGCCAGATGCGCTGAGATACCGGCTGGCGGGGATCGTCATCCTCGCCGCCGAGCTGCACAGCCGCGCGGCCGCGATCTGCGCCGCGGCCGAGGTGCCGGCGGTGTTTCTCCACCGCTATCCCGAAGGGGGCGGGGTCCCGGCCATCGCCTGCGACGGGGTGGCGGGAGGCCGCGCGGCGGTGGGCGAGCTGGTCCGGACGGGGTGCCGGCGGATCGCCTATGTGGGCGGATCGGCCACGTCCTCGCCCGACCGCGACAGGCGGCGGGGATTCGCGCTCGGCATGGAGGGGGCGGGGATCGCGCCGGTGGCGTGCCTCGACGGGGCGTTCACCTACGATTGGGGCGCGGAGGCGATGCGGATGCTGATGCGGTCGGTGCCGGGCATCGACGGGATCTTCTGCGGCGACGACGTGATCGCCTGCGGCGTGATGGACGCGGCGCGCCACGAGCTGGGCCTCGGCATTCCCCGCGACCTGTCGGTGATCGGCTTCGACGACGTGCCGCAGGCGGCGTGGTCGTCCTACGATCTCACGACGATCCGCCAGCCGCTCGACGCGATGATCGGGCGGGCGATCGAGGTGCTGGGCGCGGCGGAGCCGGGGGCGCGGGGGGTCGAACTGGTCGCGGGATCTCTCGTCCGCCGCGCGAGCACGCGGGGCTGACCGGATTTCGGGCAGCGCCACGGCGATGCGCGGGACGGCCGGAAACTGCGCCTTGACGTGGAGGCAGGTCGTCCGGCTAAGGTGTGATTACGTATTCACACCAGGGATCGGATGTCCGCCATGTCAGCGCTTCTCAAGGTTCAGGTGAACAAGCGGCACAAGGTCGTCGATCGCGGCAAGGGCGTGTGGCTGTGGGATACGGAGGGCAAGGATTACATCGACGGGTCCTCGGGCGCGATGGCGGCCAATATCGGCCACGGCGTCGAGGAGGTGGCCGACGCGATGTCGGCGCAGGCCCGCAAGGTGGCCTTTGCCTTTACCAACCAGTTCACCAACGCGCCCGCCGAGGAGCTGGCCCGGAGGCTTGCGGATCTCGCGCCGGGGGATCTGTCGCAGGTCTTCTTCGTCAACAGCGGATCGGAGGCGTCCGAGCACGCGCTGCGCCTGTCGCTGCAATACTGGAGAGAGCAGGGGCGTCCGGGCAAGACGCGGTTCATCAGCCGCGAGCGGAGCTATCACGGGATGACGATGGGGGCGCTGTCGCTGTCGGGTCATGACGGGCGGCGCGCCGATTACGGGGCCTACCTGCACAAGATGCCGGGGGTGCCCGCGGCCTATGCCTATCGCTCGGACTGGGGGACGCTCGACCCCGGGGCGCAGGGCGAGGCGGCGGCGCGCGACTGGGACCGCGCGATCCTCGAGGCGGGAGCCGAGAACGTGGCGGCCGTGATCCTCGAGCCGATCGTGGGGGCCGCGGGCGGCGCGCTGGTCCCGCCCGAGGGATACCTGCGTCACGTGCGCGAGATCTGCGACCGGCACGACGTGCTGATGATCGCCGACGAGGTCATCACGGGGATGGGCCGGACGGGCGACTGGTTCGCCTGCGGCCACGAGGGGATCGTGCCCGACATCCTGACGACCGCCAAGGGGCTGAGCGCGGGATACGCGCCGATGGGCGCGGTGATCCTGCGCGAGCACGTGGCGGAGGCGCTGCGGACGGGCAGCGGGGCCTCGCCCTACGGGCACACGTTCTCGGGCAATCCGCTGGGGGCCGCGACCTGCCTTGCCGTGCTGGACTTCATGGAGCGGCACGATGTGCTCGGCAACGTGGCGGCGCGCGGGCGCGAGATCGAGGACGGCCTGCGCGCGCTGGCGCAGCGATACCCGCACATGGCCGACGTGCGGGGCAGGGGGCTGCTCTGGGGGTTCGAGTTCGTGATGGACCGCGAGACGCGGACGCCGCCGCCCGCCGGGTTCAACGCCACCGGTCGCTTCGTCGAGGCGTGCTGGGAGGAGGGGCTCGTCATCTATCCGGCGGGGGTCGCCCCGCTCAACAATGCATGTCTCGTCTCTCCGCCGCTCGTCATCACGGCGGAGGAGGTCGAGGAATTGCTGGCCCGGCTCGACCGGGCGCTGCGCGTCATGGAGACCGCTCTTGCGGATCTCGCGGACGCGGTGCCATCCTGAACACGTCCCAAGAGGAGAGACCATGACATCCGCCGTGCCGCCGCTGAGCGGCTATCTCGACCGCCTGTCCGCCCGTCCGGGCGAGACGCTCGCCCTCAAGGCCTCGAGCCACGAGGCCGGAACAGTCTCGGCCCGGATCGTCCGCATCTGGAACGCCGACCTCAACCCCGAGGGGATGGGGATGCGGATCGAGGACGCGCCGGGCATCGCCCCGATGGAGTTCCCCGCGCGCAACCAGGAGGTCCGGCTGGGAAGCTGGGGCTGGGCCCCGGTCGGCGGGCTGTTCGACCGGGACCGCGTGACGGTCGAGCTGAGGGTGCAGCCATGGCTGCTGCGCGAGAGCGCGAGCGCGCTGCTCGACCTCCAGGACGGCGGCGGCGAGAGCATCTGGACCCTCGCCATCGACGAGGGGGGCGTGACGCTCGGCGGGATCAGGGCGGGCTTCGCGCCGAAGCGCAAGGTCTGGTACGACCTGCGCGTCGAGCTCGACCGGGCGGCGGGCCATGCCCGGCTGCAGGTGGCCGCGATCGATGGCGGGCAGGAGGCGTCGGGCGAGGGTGCGCTCGACTGGAGCCCCGACGATGCCGGGCGGCTCTGCCTCGCGGCGCGGCCGGGCAAGTCGGCGACCGGAATGCTCTTCAACGGGCGGCTCGAGGATATCCGGGTGCGCGACGCGGGCCCCGGCACCGCGCTCAGGGCGTTCTGGGATTTCAGCGTCGCGATGGGCAGCCCCGGCATCGTCGATACCGGGCCGCTCGGGCTGCACGGACGGCTCGTCAACCTGCCCGCGCGGGCGGTGCGCGGATCGCGGTGGGACGGGACCGAGATGGCGTTCACCCACGCCCCCCGGCAATATGCCGCGATCCATTTCCACGAGGACGATATCCACGATTGCGGCTGGGAGACCGATCTGGAGATCGCGCTGCCCGAAGGGATGGAGAGCGGCGTCTACGGCGTGGCGATGAGCCAGGGCGGGGCCGAGGACATCGTGCCGTTCTTCGTGGCGCCGCCGAAGGGGACGCGCAACGCGCGGGTCTGCTATCTCGCCTCGACCTTCACCTATGTCGCCTACGGCAACCACGCGCGCGGCAATCTCGACGAGACGATGAAGGCCCGGATCGAGGGCTGGGGCACGCCGCGGGGGCCGGACGAATATCCCGGCTTCGGCACGTCCACCTACAATTACCATCCCGACGGGACCGGGCATTGCTTTTCCTCGCGGCTGCGGCCGCTTCTGACGATGCGGCCGGGTTTCGTGACCTTCGCGGTCCACGAGGGGTCGGGCCTGCGGCATTTCCCGGCCGACGGGCATCTGGTGGAATGGTTCCGCCGCAAGGAGATCGCGGTCGATGTCGTGACCGATCACGACCTGCATCGCGAGGGGCTCGACCTGATCGCGGGATACGACGTGGTGCTGACCGGGTCGCATCCTGAATACCACACGACCGAGACGCTGACCGCGCTGCGCGACTACACGCGGCAGGGCGGCAATCTCTGCTATCTCGGCGGCAACGGCTTCTACTGGAAGATCGCGGTGAGCGAGGCCTGGCCGGGCGTCGTCGAGATCCGCCGGGCCGAGGGCGGCATCCGCGCCTGGGCCACCGAGGCGGGCGAGGGGCACAACATGCTCGACGGGATGTATGGCGGGCTCTGGCGGCGCAACGGACGCGCCCCGCAGGAGGTGGGCGCGGTGGGATTCTCGGCGCAGGGCCTCTTCGAGGGGTCGCCCTATGCGCTGACGGAGGCGGCGGGCGACCCCGATCACGCGTGGATCTTCGAGGGCGTGGATGAGGACCCGCTCGGGGATTACGGGTTCTCGGGCGGGGGCGCGGCGGGGTTCGAGCTCGACCGCGTGGACCCCGCGCTCGGAACGCCCGAGGGGACGGTCGTGCTGGCCCGGTCGTTCGGGCACGGGCCGAGCTTCGTCCCCGTGCCCGAGGAGATGCTGACCCATATCGCGACCGTGACGGGCGAGCCGCCCAAGGACCTCGTCCGGGCCGAGATCGCCCATGCGCGGCTGCCGGGCGGCGGGCAGATCTTCGCGACCGGGTCGATCACCTTCTGCGGGTCGCTGCCGTGGAACGATTTCGACAATGGCTGCTCGCGCATGCTCGAGAACGTCGTGCGCCGGTTCGGAGGGCTTTGAGATGGAAGAGACCGAGGCCGAGCTGCGCCGCGACCTCGCGGCGGTCTTCCGCGCGATGGGGGAGCTCGGCTTCACCGAGCAGATCGCGGGGCACAATTCCATGATGCTGCCCGAGGAGGCGACGGACGGGGAGGCGATGTTCCTCATCAATCCGCGGGGGCTGCATTTCTCGGAGGTGCGGGCGTCGGACCTGCTGCTCTGCAAGCTCGACGGGACGGTCGTGCGGGGCGAGGGGGAGCTGAGACGCGTGGCCTTCCATATCCATGCGCGCATCCACCTGCGCCATCCGGGCGCGCGCTGCGTGCTGCACACCCATCCGCAATACCTCACGGCGCTGTCGCTGATCGAGGGGGGGCGGATGGGCTTCGCGCATCAGAACGACATGGCCCTGTCGGAGCGCATCGCCTACGACGACGAGTTCGGCGGCATCGCGCTGTCGGAGGAGGAGGGCGACCGCATCGCCGACAAGCTGGGCGACCGGACGATCCTCGTCATGGCGAACCACGGCGTGACGGTGGTGGGCCCGACGATCCACGACGCGTTCGACGAGCTCTACATGGCCGAGCAGACCTGCAAGTACCAGATGACGGCGCTGGCGGCGGGTGGCACTCTGCGAAAGCTGCCCGAGCAGTTCCGCATGCGCCATCGCGGGCCCTGGTCGGACCATTTCGACGCGCGGCTGCATCTCGACAGCTGGCGGCGGCGGCTCGACCGGGCGGGGTCGGATTACGCGCAATGAGACGGGCAGAAGCCCGCACCGAGACCAGAAAACGAAAAAACCAACAGCGAGGATGACGATATGAAACTTTCCACGATGACATCGGCGGTCGCGGCGCTCGCGACGACCACGAGCCTCTGCGCGCCGGCCTTCGCGCAGGACAATGTCGAGGCGACGTTCGGCATCCTCTTCGGGCCGACCGTGCCCTTCGTCGTCTGCGGGACGACACCCATGGTGGAGGAACTGGCCGATGCCGGGTTCGACATCAACGTGGTCCATTCCGCGCAGCTCGGCTCCGAGAACCAGATGGCCGAGCAGGTCTCGTTCGGAGAGCTGGAGATGGCGGTCATCACCTCGTCGATCTTCGCGGCGTGGATGGACGACATCTCGGTGCTGGAGGCGTATTACCTCTACGACAACGTGGACCAGGTGATGGAGGTCTACGAGACGCCGACGGCGCAGGCGCTGCTCGACGAGCTGATGCAGGTCGCCAACGTGCGGGTCATCGGGTCGCCCTGGCTCTATGGCACGCGCAACGTCTTCGGCAACCGCGAGATCCGCGAGCCCGCGGATTTCGAGAACGTGCGGATGCGCGTGCCCGAGACGCCCGTCTCGATCGAGGGGGCGCGGTCGCTGGGCGCGCAGCCGACGCCCGTCGCCTATTCCGAGCTCTACGTCGCGCTGCAGCAGGGGATCGTGGACGTGGCCGAGGCCCCGATCCCGATCATCGGGCTCGAATCCTTCGACGAGCCGGCGGATTACGTGATGATGACCAAGCACCTCATCACCGCGATGCCCTTCGTGGTGAGCGAGGATTTCTGGCAGAGCCTCGACGAGGATCACCAGCAGGCGCTGACGGATGCGGCCACCGCGGCGTCCGAGCGGGTGCGCGACTGCGTGGCCGAGGCCGAGGAGGAGACCCTCGCCGGCTGGAAGGAGGACGGCGCGGTCACGGTGATCGACGATCTCGACATCGACGCGATCCGCGAGAAGTCGCGCGCGCATTTCTCCTCGGGGCTGCCCTATTCGGAAACCTACGTGCAGCTGCGCGAAGACCTCGAATGAGCGCAGGCTCCGCACCGAGAGAGCAGGACGCGGCGGGAGCCGCGTCCACCGAGATGCCATGGGCGCTGCGCTGGCTCGACCGGCTGGAGGAGGGGATCAGCGTGGTCTGCCTCGCCATCGTGCTGGGCGCGGTGTCGATGCAGGTCATCGCGCGATACGTCTTTCAGGCGCCGCTCTTCTGGGGGGACGAGCTGGCGCGCTACAGCTATGTCTGGATGACCTTCGCGGCGGCGACCTTCGTGACGGGACGACGATCGCACGTGACGATCGGCCTGTTCGACGCGCGCCTGCCCGAGCGCTGGCTGCGGCTGATGGAGGCCTTCGCGCAGCTGATCGTGGCGATCACCTGCATCTGCCTCGTCGTCTTCAGCTACAGCTGGTTGCAGCGCACGGCGGTGCCGCGATCCTCGGCGCTGAGGATGCCGATGATCTATCTCTACGGCAGCGTCTGGCTGGCCTTCGGGATCATGGCGCTGCACAGCCTGCTGCATGTCTTCTACGTGCTGAGCGGACGGGTCGCCCCGGTTCCGCCCGGTGTCGACGCCCACGAATAGGACCCGCGCATGGAGCTTCTTCTCATCCTGGGCGGCATGGCCGTCCTCCTCGTCCTGCGGGTGCCGGTGGCCTTCGCGATGCTGCTGCCCTCGCTCGCCTATATCGGGATGTCGCCGCGCATCTCGATGGGGGTGGGGGTGCAGCGCGTCACCGCGCTGCTCGACAGCTTTCCGCTGCTGGCGGTGCCGCTCTTCATCTTCGTGGGGTTCCTCGCCAATGCGGCCGGTCTGGCCGACAAGCTGATCAAGGCGCTGCTGGTCCTGACCGGCAAGGTGCGCGGGTCGCTGGCCTATGTGAACGTGAACGCCTCGCTGGTCTTTTCGTGGATGAGCGGCTCGGCCCTCGCGGATTCGGCCGCGCTCGGATCGGTGCTGGTGCCGACGATGCGCAAGAACGGCTACGATCCGAACTTCGCGGCGGCGATCACGGCGGCCTCGTCCACGATGGGGCCGATCATGCCGCCCTCGATCGCGGCCGTCCTCTATGCGGTGCTGACCGGCGCATCGGTCGCGGCGACCTTCTTTGCGGGCGTGGTGCCGGCGCTGCTGATCTTCGTCGCGCTCACCGTCTATATCTATGTCTATGCGCGCAACCGGACCGAGCTGAAGGTCGAGCCGATCCCGCGCGAGGAGGCGGTGCGCACGCTTCTGGGCGCGCTGCCGATCTTCTTCGCGCCGGTGATCCTGCTGGGCGGGATCCTGGGCGGGATCTTCACGCCGACCGAGGCCGCGGCGGCGACGGCGATGTATCTGCTGATCCTGTCCTTCGTCTGCCGGTGGCTGACGCTGAGGGGCCTCTACCAGACGCTTGCCCAGACGGCGGCGACGACGGGCCGGGTGATGATCATCGCGAGCGTCGGCGCGCTCTTCGCCTATATCCTCGCGCGCGAGCAGATCCCGCAGCAGGCGGCGGGGTTCCTGATCTCGCTGACCGAGAACCCGATCCTGTTCCTGCTGCTTCTCAACATCTTCCTGCTGCTCGTGGGGATGGTGCTGGAGCCCGCCTCGGCGCTGCTGGTGACGGTGCCGATCTTTTACCCCATCGCGCAGGAATACGGGATCGACCCGATCCATCTGGGCGTGGTGGTGATCTTCAACCTGACGCTGGGGCTGATGACGCCGCCGGTCTGCCTGGTGCTGCACATGCTGGCGCAGGTCGGCAACCTGAATTTCGGCGGCGTGCTGCGGGCGACGGTGCCGTTGCTGGTCATCCTGTTCGGGGTTCTGCTGGTCGTGACCTACGTGCCGGCGCTGACGCTGACCCTGCCGCGACTGCTGGGGTTCTGAGGTCGGGCCGCGCCGCCGGACATGGCGGCGCGGCCCCGGTGCCCGTTACCGTGCGGGCGTGAGCTTGTGGATCTGCCCCTCGTCCACGGCGGCATAGAGGCTGCCCTCGGGCCCGAGCACGAGCGAGCGGAACCGCCCGCTTTCCATCGGCAGGGTCATCTCGGTCACGTCTTCGACCATGAGCGTGCCGTCGTCGTCGTAGAACTCGACCACGTCGATGCGCTGGCCGATCGGCGTGCCGCCGAAGCCGATGCCCATGATGCCGACGACCATCGCGCCGTCCCATTCGCCCCAGCCCTCGCCCTCGAGGAAGGCGGCCGAGGAGGTGCCCTGCGACCAGCCGTTATTCTCCCATACGGGCGGCATGGCGTCGGGATAGGTCGCGAAATCGGTCATCGGCATGAAGGCCGCGCGTTCGTAGCGGTTCATCCCCTCGTTCTGGTTCGGCATGTACCCGCAGTAATCGTCCGGGCAATCCCCGCGCCCGGCCATGTTGGACCGCGGGTCCCAGCCGCCGTTGCCGCCGTTCACGAGCACGGTGATCTCGTCGGAATGCCATGGCCCGTGCTCGGCCACGATGGTCTGGCCGGTTTCGGGGTGGAAGGCGATGCCCTGCACGTTGCGGTGGCCGAACGTGTAGGTGCGCGGGTCGAACCCGTCGGGCGGGGTGTTGTCGGCATGTGCCGCGCCGTCGGTATCCATCCGCAGGACCTTGGAGCCCATCATCGTCGGGCTCTGCGGGATTTCCTCGTTGTGGTTGTCGCCGGTCGTGAGCCAGAGCGCGCCTTCGGGACCGAAGCGCACGCGGCCGCCGTTATGGGCGCCCGGCCCGCCGAAGGGGTGGTCCGATGCCTCCATCTTGTAGGGAATGTCGTCGACGATGTCGGTGCGGTCCGAGACTTCGGTGAAATCGTCGTTGAGGGTGAAGCGCATCAGCCGGTTGGTATGCGGGTCCGACATCTCGGAGCTGGCATAGACGTAGATGCGGCGGTTGTCGGCGAAGTCGGGATCGAAGGCCACGCCCATCATCCCGCCCTGTCCCTCGCAGAAGAGGTCCGAGCCGCTCGCGGGATAGCCTTCGGTCTCGCCCACGCCATAGAGGGGCGTGACGGTGCCGTCGGGCATCCTGACCGACAGGCCCTTGCATTTCTCGGTGAAGAGCATCGTTCCGTCGTCAAGGAACGCCATGTCCCAGGGGTTCTCGAGCCCGTCGAGCACGATCTCGTGCTGGAGACTGGTGGTGTTCATTCCGTCCTGCGCGAGCGCGGGCGCCGCGAGGATCGCGGTGCCGGCGAGAAGCGCGCCGAAGCCTGGCCGTGTCGGTGTCATGTCGTCCTCCCTGTGGTCGGCGGACGGTCGCGCGGGATGCGAGCCTCCCCCGCCGCGCGCCGTCCGTACCGAACCGTGACTTGTGTCGCGGTCCGGATCAAGCGAAGCGTGCGTCCGCGCTCAGTCGAAGGCGCTGGTGACGTATTGCGCGAGGCTGGCGATCTCCGTGTCGGAAAGATCCTTGGCGTTCTGGATCATCAGGACGGAGTTCGGGCCCACACGCTCGCCCGCGCGGTAGGTCTCGAGCTTGGCGGCGATCTCCTCCGGGGTCTGGTCGGAGAGGTTTGGATAGCTCGCCACCCCCTGCGCCTTGTTGCCGTGGCAGGCGCGGCAGCTGCGCCCGTAGATCCCCTCGGCCAGGTCGAGATCGACCTCGGCCGACATCGAGGCCGGGGCCCCGGTTTCCTCGGCGTGCTCCGCGCCGTCATGGTCGGCCAGCGCGGGCGCGGCCATGAAACAGCCGAGCGCGGCCAGAATGTGGATCTTGTGCATCGGAACCCTCCTCACCTCGATGGATCGTCGGAGGACAGTATCGGGTTTGCGCGGCACGTCCAGAGCGCGCGTCGGGCCTGTCGCCCGGCCCCGCCTTCCGGTATCTTGCGCCGCGCCGCGCGGCGGCGATACTTGACGTGAAAATGAAGTACGTATGTCAGAGGAGCCGGTCAAATGGCGAGACCCACCATTCATGACGTGGCCCGCGTGGCGGGGGTCAGCCTCTCGACGGTGGACCGGGTGCTGAACCGGCGCGTCTCGGTCCGGCAGGCGACGCGGGACCAGGTCGAGGACGCGATGCGGTCGCTTGGATACATCCGCAACAGCGCGGCCGCGAGCCTCGCACGCGGGCGGACGCGGCGCTTCGACTTTCTGATCCCGAGCGGTGCCAACAGCTTCATGCGGATGCTCGAAAGCGAGGTGGCGGCCTATTCCGAGACGCTGGCCGCCGACACGGTCGAGGTCGAGGTGCGGACCGTGCCCGCCTTCGACGAGCGCGCGCTGGCCGAGGCGCTGGAGCGGGTCGATGCCGACGGCGTGGCCTTCGTCGCGGTCGATTCGCCCGCCGTGCGCGAGGCGGTGCGCGGGCTGAGGGCGCGCGGGCTGGGGGTGGTGACGGTCGTGTCCGATCTGCCCGCGGAGCTGCGCGATCATTTCGTCGGCATCGACAATATCTGGGCCGGACGCACCGCCGCGGGCCTTCTGGGGCGGTTCTGCGACGCGCGTCCGGGCGCGATCGCGACGATCGCGGGGTCGATGGTGGTGCAGGACCATGCCGAGCGCAGGCTCGGCTTTCAGCAGGTGATGGCCACGGATTTCGCGCAGCTCGAGCTGTTGCCGATGATCGAGGCCTATGACGATGCGGAGGTCGTGGAGGCGCGGGTCGCGGCACTTGTCGCGGACAACCCCGGGATTTCCGGGATCTACAGCCTCGGGGCGGGCAACAGGGGCCTTGTCGCCGCGCTGGCGCGGCTGCCGCACAGGCCGCGCGTCGTGGTCCACGAACTGACCGACCTGTCGCGGCGCTGGCTGCTGGAGAACCGGATCGACGCGGTGATCCGGCAGGACCCCGCGCGCGAGGCACGATCGGCGCTGAGGACGCTGATCGCGCTGAGCTCGGAACGGCCGTTCCATTTCAACGAGAACCAGGTCGGGATCGAGATCTTCCTGCGCGACAATCTGCCCTGAGCTCTAGATCCGACGTATCCCCCCTTCCATCGTCACGAAAATGATGTACGTTCGTCATCGACGGTGCCGGAGGTGCGCCGCCAAGGGAGGAATTTCAGATGATCTATCGTGCGACGACCGCGATGGCGCTCGCTCTCGGCCTCGGTGCCGGCGGCGCCTATGCCCAGCAGACCGAGGTGAACATCCTGCGCGTGCAGCCGGGCGACGAGGAAGAGGCCTTCTATGCCGAGGTCGAGGCCGCCTACGAGGCCGAGCACCCCGACGTGGACGTGGTCTTCGAATACATCGCGAACGAGGCCTACAAGTCGCGGCTGCCGACGCTGCTGCAATCGGATGCGCGGCCCGACATCTTCTATTCGTGGGGCGGCGAGACGCTGCGCGAGCAGGCGGAGGCCGGGTTCCTCCAGCCCATCGCCGAGATGGTCCCCGAGGAGGCGCTCTCGACCTTTCCGGAGGCGGCGCTGAACCTCTATACCGTGGACGGGTCGCTTTACGGTCTGCCGCTCTATGCGACGGAGGTGATCTTCTGGGTCAATACCGACCTTACCGGGCAGGCGGGCGTGGACCATACCCAGATCGAGACCTGGGAGGATTTCCTGGCCGCGGTGCAGACGCTCAAGGATGCGGATGTCACGCCGATCGTGGCGGGGGCGCAGGACAAGTGGCCGGTGCATTTCTACTGGAGCTATCTCGCGCTGCGCGAGGGCGGCCCCGACGTCATCACCAACGCGATGGCGGGCGAGGATGGCGGCTTCGAGAACGAGGCCTTCGTGGCGGCGGGCGAGGACATGCAGGAGCTCGTCGCGCTCGAGCCGTTCCAGCCGGGCGTGATGGGCACGACCTACGAGACGGCGTCGGGCATGTTCGCCGACGGGGCGGGGGCGTTCCACCTGATGGGCGACTGGGACTATCTGCCGATGCGGGGCCGGGCGACGGATGGCGAGGGGCTGTCGGACGAACAGCTCGCCATCATGCCGTTCCCGGTCATCACCGATCCGGTCGCCGAGGGCGGGGCGGATGCCACGCTCGGCGGGATCAACGGCTGGGCGGTGACGCAGGGCGCGCCGCAGGAGGCGGTCGATTTCCTGACCTACCTCCTTAACCGCGACAACCAGCAGGCCATCGCCGAGCGGGGGATCTTCATCCCGATCGTCGAGGGCGCAGACGAGGCGCTGGAGAACCCGTTCTTCCAGCAGGTGGCGCAGGACATCAACCAGTCGAGCTATCACCAGGTGTTCCTCGACCAGTTCCTGGGCGCGTCGGTCGGCGCGACGGTGAACGACGTCTCGGCCGATCTGGTGGCGGGGGCGACCACGCCCGAAGAGGCCGCCGAGCGGGTCCAGGAGGCCTGGGACTTCCGCTGATCGTCCAACAGCCGGGCGCGTCCGCGAGGTCGCGCCCCTCACCCTGACGGGGACGTTTCCGATGACCGAGACGACCATGCCCGCGCCGGATCGCCGGCCGGGATTCGCCGAGCGCATGCGCGCGGCGGCCTCGAGCGGACGGCTGAGTGCCGCGCTGATCCTGCTGCCGCCCGCGCTGATCCTCTTCACGCTGTTCGTGATCCTGCCGCTCGGGGAATCGGGCTGGTACGCGTTCTACGACTGGAACGGCTACGGCACGCCCGAGGATTTCGTGGGCCTGCGCAACTTCGAGCAGATGTTCGGGCATTCGGTGTTCTCGGTCGCGGTCGGCAACACGGTGAAGATCCTCGTCATCTCGCTGCTGGTGCAGATGCCGCTCGCGCTGCTGCTGGCGCTGCTCGTCTACAAGCAGACGCCGAGCAACGCGGTCTTCCGGCTGATCTTCTTCGTGCCCTACATCATGGCCGAGGTGGCGGCGGGCCTCATCTGGAGCTTCGTCTTCGACGGCAATTACGGGGTCACGGCCTCGATCGCCACGACGCTCGGGATCGACCGGTTCTTCGTGCTGGCCGATCGCGACCTCGCCTTCTACGCGATCATGGTGGTGATCGTGTGGAAGTATTTCGGCTTTCACATGATGATCTACATCGCGGCGCTTCAGGGCGTGCCCGACGACCAGATCGAGGCCGCGCAGATCGAGGGGGCGAGCCGCACGCAGATCGTGCGCCACGTGCAGATCCCGCATATCGCGCCCGCCATCGCGGTCAGCGCCTTCTTCGCGATCATCGGCGCGCTGCAGGTCTTCGACATCATCATTCCGCTGACCAATGGCGGCCCGTCGAACCAGACGCACACCATCGTCACCTATCTCTACGAGTTCGGCCTGACGCGGCTCAGGATCGGTTACGGCAGCGCGGTGGGCGTCGTGCTCTTCGTCGCGGCGGTGCTGACGGCGGTGTTCTACCAGCGGATCTTCATGAAGAGGGGGGCGTCATGACGGCGCATGTCTGGCGCAACCTCGCGCGGCTGACGGTCCTGCTGATCGTCTCGGCCTTCGTGCTGGCCCCGCTCTGGGCGACGGTGATGGGGGGCTTCAAGACCAATGCGGAGATCCGCACGGCCGCCTTCTCGGTGCCCGAGGCGTGGAACCTCGAATTCTACAGCGGCATCGTCACCGACCCGGCGTTCTGGCGGTACATGGGCAATTCGCTGCTGATCTCGTCGGCGGCGGTGGTGCTGACGCTGATCGTGGGATCGGCCGCCGCCTATGTCTTTGCGCAGGTGAAGTTCTTCGGGTCGGAATTCATCTTTTCCTACCTGCTGCTGGGGCTGATGTTTCCCTTCGCGACCGCGATCCTGCCGCTCTTCATCAAGGTGCGGGATATCGGGCTGCTGGATACCTACTGGGCGGTGATCCTGCCGCAGACGGCCTTCGGCCTCAGCCTCGCCATCCTGCTGTTCCGGACGTTCTTCCAGCAACTGCCCAAGGAGCTGTTCGAGGCGGCCTATATCGACGGCTGCGGCTATGTGCGGTTCTTCCTGAGGTTCACGCTGCCGCTCTCGACGCCGATCCTGGCCACGGTGGGCGTCTTCGTCTTCGTACAGAGCTGGAACAACTTCCTGCTGCCGCTCGTGGTGCTGAACTCGCGCGACGTGTTCACCTGGCCGCTCGGCATGATGCAGTATCGCGGCGAATACGTGACCCAGTGGAACCAGACGCTCGCCTTCGTGACGCTGTCGCTGGTGCCGGCCGTCGTCTTCTTCCTCGCCGCACAGAAATACATCGTCGCCGGTCTCACGGGCGGCGCGGTCAAAGGCTGATCCCCATGAAAATCGAGAACCCCATCCTGCCGGGATTCAATCCCGATCCGTCGATCCTCCGCGTGGGGGGCGACTACTACATCGCGACCTCGACCTTCGAATGGTATCCGGGCGTGCAGATCCACCATTCGCGCGACCTCAAGCACTGGCGGCTTGTCACGCGGCCGCTGGAGCGGGCGGGGCAGCTCGACATGCGGGGCGATCCGGATTCGGGCGGCATCTGGGCACCGTGCCTGACGCATTCCGACGGGCTCTACTGGCTGATCTACACGGATGTGAAGCGGCGCGACGGGGCGTGGAAGGACGCGCACAACTACCTCGTCACGGCACCGTCGATCGAGGGGCCGTGGTCGGACCGGATCTATCTCAACTCCTCGGGTTTCGATCCGTCGCTGTTCCACGACGCGGACGGGCGGAAGTGGCTGCTCAACATGATCTGGAACCACAACAAGGCCGGCGGCGACAAGTTCGGCGGCATCGTGATCCAGGAATATTCGGTGGAGGAGCAGCGCCTCAAGGGCGAGATCCGCAACATCTATCGCGGGACCGACCACAAGCTGACCGAGGGGCCGCATCTCTACCGGCGGGACGGATACTACTACCTGCTGACGGCCGAGGGCGGCACCGGCTACGACCATGCGGCGACGATGGCGCGGTCGCGCGACCTGTTCGGCCCCTACGAGACCGACCCGGCCAAGCACATCCTGACGTCCAAGGATACCGATCCGGGGCACCTGCTGCAGCGCGCGGGCCATGCCGATATCGTCGAGACCGAGGCGGGCGAGCATTTCATGGTGCATCTCTGCTCCCGACCGCTCGACGCGACGCGGGGGGCGGTGACCGGCGCGGGCATCCATTCCGACGACGTGCGCCGTTCGCCCCTGGGCCGCGAGACGTCGATCCAGCGACTGATCTGGGAGGAGGGGGCGTTTCCGCGCCTCGCCCATGGCGGGCCCGCCCCGGCGGCCGGGATAGAGGGGCCGGACCTGCCCGAGCATCCGTGGGAGGCCGCGCCCGCGCGCCGGACCTTCGAGGGCGCGCTGCCGCCCGAGTTCCAGTGGCTGAGGACGCCCGAGCCGGACCGGCTGTTCTCGCTGACCGAGCGTGCGGGCGCGCTGAGGATCTTTGGCCGCGAAAGCCCCGGATCGCAGTTCGAGCACGCGCTCGTCGCGCGGCGTCAGGAGCATCTCAACTTCGCGGCCGAGACCGAGATCGAGATAAGCCCCGGCGATTACCAACATTTCGCGGGCCTGATCGCGTGGTACGGGCGCAACAAGTTCCACTACCTCGCCGTGACGGCCGACGAGGCGGGCGCGCGGGTCCTGACGATCTATAGCTGCGCGGCGGAATGGCCGGACCCGAAGGTGTCGATCCCCATCACGCCCGTGCCGCTGCCGGAGGGGCCGGTGCGGCTCGGGCTCGACGTGGAGGGCGCGACGCTGCGCTTCCGCTATGCCGCGGCGGGCGGGGAGTGGACCGATGCGGGCGTCGCCCTCGATCAATCCGCGATCTCGGACGAGGCGGGCAACGGGCCGGGCAACAACTTCACCGGGGCCTTCGTGGGGATGTGCGCGCACGACACCTCAGGGCGCGGACGGCCCGCCGATTTCCTTTCCTTCACCTACGAGGCACGCTGATGGCCGAAGTCAGACTGGAGAACGTGACCAAGGCCTTCGGGGCCGTGACGGTCATTCCCGATTTGTCGCTGACCGTGCCCGACAAGTCCTTCACGGTGCTGGTGGGGCCGTCGGGCTGCGGGAAATCCACGCTGCTGCGCCTGATCGCGGGGCTCGAACGGCCGACCAAGGGCACGATCCGCATCGGCGACGAGGACGTGACCACGAAGGAGCCGTCGAAGCGGGGCATCTCGATGGTGTTCCAGTCCTACGCGCTCTATCCGCACATGACGGTCGCGCGGAACATCGATTTCGGGCTCAGGATCAGCGGCATGCCCAAGGAGGAGCGCGAGGCGCGGCTGGCCGAGGCGGCGCGGATCCTCGCGCTGGAGGATCACCTCGAGCGCAAGCCGTCGGAGCTGTCGGGCGGGCAGCGCCAGAGGGTCGCGATCGGACGGTCGATCGTGCGGAACCCCAAGGTGTTCCTGTTCGACGAGCCGCTGTCGAACCTCGATGCGGCGCTGAGGACGCAGATGCGCGTGGAGCTGGCCGAGCTGCACCAGTCGATCGATTCCACGATGATCTACGTCACCCACGACCAGGTCGAGGCGATGACGCTGGCCGACCAGATCGTGGTGATGAACAAGGGCCGGATCGAGCAGATCGGCAGCCCGATGGACCTTTACGACACGCCGGCCTCGGTCTTCGTCGCGGGTTTCGTGGGGTCGCCCAAGATGAACCTGATCCCCGGCAAGACCTTCGGGGCCCCCGAGGCCGCGACGGTGGGCATCCGGCCGGAGCACATGGAGGTCACCGAGGGCGAGGGGTTCGACGCGAAGGCCCGCGTGGTCGAGACGCTGGGCTCGGACACGATCGCCCATGTGCGCGCCGACACCCTCGGCGACGTCATCGTGCGGCTGCCCGGGCACATGCGTCTCAGGGACGGGGAGCGGATCAGGGTCAGGCCCAATCCCGACCACCTGCATTTCTTCGACGAGAACGATCGCCGCATGGAGGGCGTCACGGCATGAGCGGGATCGGCATCATAGGCTGCGGCGTCATCAGCGGCATCTACCTCGAGAACATGGCGCGGTTCCCGGATCTGGAGCTTCGCGCCGTGGCCGATCTGCGGCCGGAGGCGGCCGAGAAGGCGGCGGCGGCACATGGCGTGGAGGCGCTGTCGGTCGATGCGCTGCTCGCGCGCGAGGATATCGACATCGTGCTGAACCTGACCATTCCGGCGGCGCATGCCGAGGTCGGGCGGCGCGTGCTCGAGGCGGGCAGGCATCTCTATCTGGAAAAGCCGCTGGCGGCGAGCGTGGCCGAGGCGCGCGAAATGCTGGATCTGGCCGAGGCGCGCGGGCTCAGGGTCGGATGCGCGCCCGACACGTTCCTCGGCGGCGGGCACCAGGCGGCGCGCGCGGCCCTCGACGAGGGGGCGGTGGGCCGGCCCCTGGGCGGCAGCGCGACGATGATGGTGGCGGGGCACGAACGCTGGCACCCGAATCCGGACTTCTACTATTCCGATCCGGGCGGCGGGCCGCTGATGGATATGGGGCCCTATTACGTGACCGCGCTGGTGCAGCTTCTGGGGCCGGTGGCCGAGGTCGCGGCGCTGTCGTCGCGGCCGCGCGACGCGCGCCAGATCGCGACGGGGGATCGCGCGGGCGAGAGCGTTCCGGTCGAGGTCGACACGCATATCCTGGGGATCCTGCGGTTCGAGAGCGGCGCGCTGGTGCAGCTTGGCATGAGCTTCGACGTGGCCGGGCACTGGCACGCGCCGCTCGAGATCTACGGCACCGAAGGCTCGATGAAGCTGCCCGATCCGAACCGCTTCGACGGGCAGGTCGAACTGACGGGTGACCGCGTCCTGCAGGCCGCCGACCGCCCGCACGGAGACGGCAACTGGCGGGGCCTCGGGCTTGCCGAGATGGCGGCGGCGATCCGGGAGGGCCGTCCGCATCGCGCCGACGGCGCGCTGGCGCTGCATGTGCTCGAGGTGATCGAGGGCGTGCACGGCGCGGCCGCCACCCGAATGACGGTCGGGATCGACAGCCGGCCGCCCCGACCCGAACCGATGAGAGAGGATCTGACATGAGCGAGACGAGGGCCCTGATCTTCTGGGGCGGATGGGAAGGCCACGAGCCGCGCGAGACCGCGGAGGTCGTGACCGACATGCTGAAGGACGAGGGGATGGACGTCACCTCGGTCGAGGGGGCGGGCGTGCTCGCCGAGGCGGATCTGGGCGCGTTCGACCTGATCGTCCCGATGGTCACGCAGGTCCCGACCGAGGCCGACGGCATCGCGCGGCTGCGCGAGGCGGTGGCGGCGGGCACCGGGCTCGGCGGGTTCCACGGGGGCATGGGCGACGCGTTCCGCGCCTCGCCGGACTACCAGTTCATGGTGGGCGGCCAGTGGGTCGCGCATCCCGGCAACATCATCGACTACCGCGTCGACATCGTGCGCGACGACCACCCGATCACCCGAGGGATCGACAGCTTCGACTATCATTCGGAGCAGTATTTCATGCATGTCGATCCCGGTAACGAAGTCCTTGCCACGACCACCTTTTCGGGCGAGCACGCGCCCGAGACCGAAGGCACCGTCATGCCCGTCATCTGGACGCGGACGTTCGGCGCGGGCAGGGTCTTCTATTCCAGCCTCGGCCACGTGGCCGAGGAACTCAAGCGCCCGGAGGCGCGCGAAATCTTGCGGCGCGGCCTGATCTGGGCCGCGCGGACCAGCGAAGCACAGGACAGAACATGAGCAGCTTCTTCTCCGATATCGACCCCGTCCGTTTCGACCCCGAGGCCAAGGGCCTGGCGTTCCGGCATTACGATCCCGACCGCATGGTCATGGGCAAGAGCCTGAAGGACCACCTGCGCTTCGCGGTCGCCTACTGGCACAGCTTCGCCGCCGACGGGTCCGATCCGTTCGGCGCGGGCACGTTCGGACGGCCGTGGTTCGGCGACACGATGGACGATGCCAGGCGCAAGGCCGACGCGGCCTTCGAGATGTTCGCGATCCTGGGCCAGCCCTTCTTCTGCTTTCACGACCACGACGTGCGGCCCGAGGGCGGATCGCTGGCCGAGAACCACAAGCGCCTGAACGAGATCGCCGACATCTTCGAGGGCAAGATGGCCGAGACGGGGACGAAGCTCCTCTGGGGGACGGCGAACCTGTTCACGCATCCGCGCTTCATGTCGGGCGGTGCCACCAACCCCGATCCGGAGGTCTTCGCCTGGTCGGCCTCGACCGTGCGGGCCTGCATGGAGGTCACGCATCGCCTGAACGGCGAGAACTACGTCCTGTGGGGCGGGCGCGAGGGCTACGAGTCGCTGCTCAACACCGATATGGGGCAGGAACTCGAGCATTACGGGCGGTTCCTGTCGATGGTTGTCGAGCACAAGCACAAGATCGGCTTCAAGGGGCAGATCCTGGTCGAGCCGAAGCCGCAGGAGCCCTCGAAGCACCAGTACGATTTCGACGTCGCGACGGTCTACGGCTTCCTCAAGCGCTTCGGGCTGGAGGACGAGGTGAAGGTGAATGTCGAGCAGGGCCACGCGATCCTGGCCGGGCACAGTTTCGAGCACGAGCTCGCCACCGCGCGGACGCTGGGAATCCTCGGCTCCATCGACATGAACCGCAACGATTACCAGTCGGGATGGGATACGGATCAGTTCCCCAACAACGTGCCGGAAGTCGCGCTTGCCTATTACGAGGTGCTCAGGGCCGGTGGACTCGCGCCGGGCGGCACCAATTTCGACGCCAAGCTGCGGCGGCAATCGACCGATCCGGTAGACCTGATCGCGGCGCATGTGGGCGCGATGGATGTCTGCGCGCGCGGCCTGCTGGCAGCGGCCGAGATGATCGAGGACGACGCGCTCGAGGCCCCGCGCCGCGAACGCTATGCCGGGTGGGAAAGCGACGAGGCGAAGCAGATGCTCGGGTCGAGCCTGTCCGACGTCGCCGACCGCGCGGAGAAGGACGACGTGAACCCCGCGCCGCGTTCGGGCCGTCAGGAGATCATCGAGAACATCGTCAACCGCTATCTCTGAGCCTTCTGCGCGGCCCGCAGGCTAGGGCTTGGCGGGCCGCGCGCGATCCCCGATACTCCCTTCTCGAGCCTTGGGGGAGGGGACGCGATGGACGGGACCGAAAACGCCTGGATCGGCAAGAGCCGGAGCGCGACGGATCGGGTGACGGCCCGGCTGGTCGCGGAGTATCACGCCGTGCTCGGGACGCTGCGCGGGCCGGGAGAGATTGCGGCGGGATTTCACTGGTGCCTCGCGCCGGATATCGCGGCGCGCGAGCATCTGGGGCGGGACGGTCACCCGCGCCCGGGTCTCGTCCTGCCGAAGCTGCCGCTGCCGCGTCGGATGTGGGCCGGAGGGTCGGTGGACCATCACGCGCCCTTCGCGATCGGCGACGAGGTCGAGCGCCGCTCGACCGTCAGCGACATCGTCTTCAAGAAGGGGCGCAGCGGCAGGCTCGGCTTCGTGACGGTGGAGCATGTCCATTCCGTCGGGGGCGAGATCCGCGTGCGCGAGCGGCAGGACATCGTCTATCGCGAGGACCCCGCGCCCGACGCGTCGCCGAGGCCGCCCGAACCGGGAGAGGAATGGGAGCCGCGCGCGGCGTGGTCGGTCGTGCCCGACGCGACGACGCTGTTCCGGTATTCGGCGGCGACCTTCAACGGGCACCGCATCCATTACGACGCGCCCTATGCGCGCGAGGTCGAGCGGTATGGCGGCCTTGTCGTGCATGGGCCGCTTCAGGCGAGCTGGATGCAGAACCTCGCGGGCGAGGTGCTGGGCCGCATTCCCGCGCGGTTCGAGTATCGCGGGGTCGCGCCGCTCGTCGCCGGGTATCCGGTCCGGGTGGAGGCGCGCGCGGGCGAGGACGGTGCGCTGGAGCTGCGGGTGCGGCGCGAGGAGGACGGCGTCGTCACGATGCTGGGTCGCGCCTCAGGCTAGCGTCCCCTCCCAGATGCCGCGGCGGACGAGTTCGCGCGCGACGTCGAGCGTCATCGCCTCGACCGCGCGGCAGGCGCGCGTCGTCGCGCGCACGGGGCTGCGCACGAGGTGGACGGGACGCGTCATCGTGGGCGCGACGATGGGCGCGCGCAGAAGCTCGCCGCGCTTGACGAAATCCTGCGCGGCGACGGGCGCGAAGATCGTGTAGCCCGACCCCCGCGCGACGAGTTCCTTGATCTGGGTCAGCGCGTCCATCTCGACCACGACGCTGAGCCGCACGTCGTGGGCCGTGCAATATTCCTCGATCAGGGCGCGCAGGCCGCTGGAGGGCAGGATCATGTCGATGTTCTGCAGCGAGGCCAGCGGCACGGGCGTGCCGGGCGGCGTGTCGAGCGGCCAGGCATCGGGGGCGGAATAGAAGAACAGCTCCTCGTCGAGGACATGGGTCGAACGCATGCCGCCCAGATCCTTGAGGTCGTAGATGAAGGCGATGTCCACGGTGCCGTCCTGCAGCCAGGCGCGGAGATAGCCGCTCATCGTCTCGATGGCGCGGAGCCGCACCTGGGGCAGTTCGAGCCGCACCGTCTCGGCCAGGGGCACCGACATGATCATCGAGCACGAGGGCGGCATCCCGAAGGAGACGCGGCCGCGCACCGCGCCGCCGAGCTCGCGCATCTCGGCCACGCATTGATCGAGCCGGTCGCAGATGCCGCGCGCGTGGTCCACGAGGATCCGCCCCTCGTCGGTGAGCTTGGTGCCGCGTGCCGAGCGTTCGACGAGCCTGACCGACAGCTCCTCCTCCATGCGGTGGAGATGCTGCGAGAGCGAGGGCTGCGCCACGCCGATCGCCTGCGCCGCCGCCGAGATGGAGCGCGCGTCGGCGATGGCGAGGAAGTAGCGCAGGTGGCGGATGTCCATGCCCGGCCGCCTAGTCCGGGACGACGATCTGGCGGATGGCGGTGCCGTCGTTCAGCCGGTCCATCGCGACGTTGATCTCGTCGAGACGGAGGCGGTGGGTCAGCATCCTTTCCACCGGAAGCTTGCCCTGCGCGTGGAGCGCGAACATGCGCGGCAGGTCGCGGCGGGGCACGCAGGAGCCGATATAGCTGCCCTTGAGGGAGCGTTCCTCGGCCACGAGCCGGAGCGCGTCGAGCGACATGCGCGCATCGGGATGCGGCAGGCCCGCGGTCACGGTCGTGCCGCCCCGGCAGGTGCAGTCGTAGGCCGTCTCGAGCGCCTTGACCGAGCCCGCGAGTTCGATCGCGAAATCGACGCCGCCGCCGGTGAGATCGCGCACGGCCTCGACCGTGTGGTCGTCGGCGGTGACGGTATGGGTCGCGCCCATCGCCGTCGCGGCCTCGAGCTTGGAGGCGAAGGGATCGACCACGACGACCTGTCCGGCCCCCGCGGCGAGCGCGCCCAGCACCGCCGAAAGGCCGACGCCGCCCGCGCCGATCACCGCGACCTTGGAGCCGGGGGTGACGCGGGCGGTGTTGAAGACCGCGCCCGCGCCGGTCAGCATCGCGCAGGAGAAGAGGACCGAGGTTTCGGGGTCGATCTCGGCCTCGACCTTCACCAGCGATTGCCGCGCGAGGACCGCGTGGCTCGCGAAGGCGGAGACGCCGACATGGTGGTTGACCGGCTGGCCGTCGCGCGAGAGACGCCTGTGCCCGGTCATCAGCTCGCCCTGACCGTGATGTTTGGCCGCGCGGGTGCAGAGCGCGGGACGCCCCTCGGCGCAGGGGGTGCAGGCCCCGCAGCCGGGCGCGAAGATGCACACGACGTGATCGCCGGGGGCGAGGTCGTCGATGCCGTCGCCCACCGCCTCGACGATGCCAGAGGCCTCGTGGCCGAGGACCATGGGGGCGGGGCGGGGGCGCGTGCCGTTGATGACCGAGAGATCCGAATGGCAGACGCCGGCGGCGGCCACGCGGATCAGCACCTCGCCCCGGCCGGGCTGCGCGAGATCGACCTCGCAGAGCGTGAGCGCGCCCTGGGCCGCGAAATCGCGTTCGATGCCGCGCCCCTCGTAGAGTGCTGCCTTCATCTTCATGACGTCTCCTCCCGTCGCGATGTCTTGCTGCACGCCAGTCTCGTCACAGTCGCGGGCCGTTGCCAAGAGCGATAGCGAAAAACTATGAGCGGGATACCAGCATCCTATTGGCAAGGCGTTTCGCGCTCTCCTACGCTCGTCTCCACGCTTTGGGAGGAGCTGACATGACGAGAGTGAGAACGATCGCGACGGCCGTCGGTCTTGTCGCCGCCTTGGGCGCGGGAGCGACCCTCGCGCAGGATCAGTCGCAGGAGGAGCAGGCGCCGGACTGGGCCGGGAACCGCTGGGGCCCGGACGACCAGATCGGTGCCGCGAACCTGATGACGGACGAAAGCGTGCTGGCCGCCGCCAAGCTCGTCACCGAGGGGAAGGTCTACAGCCTCGGCATCGTGGTGGGGCCCGATACGCCCGCCTTTCCGCCGAGAAGCCTCGCGCTTACCGTGCTGCAGCCCGGACAGACCGACAATAGCGGGCTCGGCGAGAACGCCTTCACCTATAACGACGACATCTTCATGGGATGGCTCGGCATCGGTCCGCAGATCGACGGTCTGGGCCATGCGGGGGTCGATCACGTCTATTACGGCGGGCGGCACTACGAGGATTTCGCGCCGCCCTCGGGGTTGACCGAACTGGGGCTCGAGAACCTGCCGGGCCTCGTCGGGCGGGGTGTCCTGCTCGACATGGCCGCGCATTACGGCGTCGACATGGTCGAGGAGGGCACCGCCTATACCGAGGAGGACATCCGCGCCGCCGCCGAGGCGCAGGGCGTGGAGATCCGCGAGGGCGACGTCGTGATCTTCCATTCCAACTGGATGGACCTGCTCGACGGGGAGAACCGGGATCTCGAACGGTTCGGATCGGTCGAGCCGGGCGTGGGCGTCAGCGGCGCGGAATACCTGGCCGGGATCGGCGTCATGGCCGTGGGGGCCGATACCTGGGGCATGGAGGTCGTGCCGGCCGAGGAGGAGGGCGACGCGTTCCGCGTGCACCAGATCCTGCAGCCCGAGCACGGCATCTACATCCTCGAGAACATGGAGACGCGCGAGCTTGTCGCCGACGACGTGAGCGAATTCCTGTTCGTGCTGGGACAGGCCCGGCTGCAGGGCGCCGTGCAGATGATCATCAACCCGATCGCCATCCGCTGATCGATTCCGTCACCCGGGGAGGAGACGACATGAAGAGACTGATTGCGACGACCGCGATCTGCGCCGCGATGCCGCTGGCCACGCTCGCGCAGGACAAGCCCGACAGCCTGAACGTCGGCATGACCACGTTCCTCACGGGGCCGGCCTCGGTCTTCGGCGTGCCCGCGCGGGACGCGATGGACATCCTGGTCCAGAACCTCAACGACGCGGGCGGCATCAACGGCGTGCCGGTCGAGGTCACCTATATCGACGAGGGGGCCGGAGCCGAGGCGCTGACCTCGGAATTCCGCCGCGCGGTCGAGCAGGGCGGCGCGGAGGTGATGTTCGCGTCGATCTCGTCGGGCAACTGCCAGACCCTCGCGCCGCTGGCCGAGGACCTGCAGGTCATGACCTACATGTGGGATTGCGGGACGCAGCGGATCTTCGAGGAGGCCGATTACGACTACGTGTTCCGCACGCAGGCCAACGCGACGCCCGAGATGCTGGCGGCGGTGATCTACCTTCTCAAGACGCAGCCCGATTTCGAGACGATCGCGGTGGTGAACCAGGACTATGCCTGGGGCCGCGACAGCTGGGACATCTTCCGCACCGCGCTGCGGCAGTTCAAGCCCGAGGTCGAGGTGGTGGGCGAGTTCTTCCCGGCCTTCGGCGCGCCGGACTACTCGACCGAGATCTCGCGGCTGCAGGGATTGCAGCCCGATATCGTGCTCTCGACCTCGTGGGGCGGGGATCTCGACACCTTCGTGCAGCAGGCCTCGCAGCGGGGGCTGATGAACAGCTCGACCTTCGTGCTGCCGCTGGCCGAGTCGTCGCTCGAAAGGCTGGGATCGGCGCTGCCGCCGGGTCAGATCGTGGGCGCGCGGGGGGATCACTACTTCCTCCATCCCGAACGCCGGGACGATCAGGACTTCAAGGACTTCATGACCCAGTTCGAGGACAAGACGGGCAACATCACCGTCTATTCCGTCTTCCATGCGAGCCAGGCGATCGCCGCGCTCAAGGCGGCCTACGAGAAGGCCATCGAGGAGAACGGCGTCGACTGGCCGACCGAGGACCAGGTCCTGGCGGCCATGGACGGGCTGGAATTCCAGGGGCTCGGCGGTCCGGTCACGATCCGCGAGGACAACCAGGGGATCGAGGCGCAGCTGATGGGGACGAGCGCCGAGAACGGCGATTACGATTTCGCCACGCTCGAGAACATCATGATCTTCGACGGCGCGGACATCACGGCACCGGTGGGCGAGAACTCGATCGAGTGGATCGAGACGCTGGAGCCGTCCTTCGTGGACGAGGTGTCGGTCACGACCTTCGACAATTGACGAGACGGGCCGGGGGCACGTCGCCTTCGGCCCCCCGTTTGACGGATCGGTGCCGATGAATTTCACGACCTTCCTCCTCGCGCTCTTCGACGGCGTGTCCTACGCGGCGCTCGTCTTCATCGTGGCGCTGGGGCTCACGCTCATCTTCGGGGTGATGCGGATCCTGAACGTGGCGCACGGATCGCTCTACGCGATCGGGGCCTACGCGACCGTCTCGATCGTCGGATGGGTCCTCGCCATGGGGGCCGCGCCGGTCCTGGCCTTTCCGCTGATGCTGGTCTCGGCGGTGCTGGTGGGCGTGCTGATCGGCGGGCCGATCGAGTATTTCCTGCTGCGCCGGATCTACGACAAGTCCGAGGTGCTGCAGCTTCTGGTGACCTTCGCGGTCTTCATGATCCTCGAGGACGTGCAGCGCCTCGTCTGGGGGACGCAGCCCTATTTCGAGGCGCAGGCGCTGCGCGCGCTCGGCAACGTGTCGGTCTTCGGCGTGACCTACACGGTCTATCAGCTCATCCTGCTGCCCTCGGTCGCGATCGTGCTGCTGCTGGGGCTGAGGTTCTTCCTGCGGCGCACGGTGACGGGCAAGCTCATCACCGCGACGACCGAGGACCGCGAGGCCGCGCAGTCGATCGGCATCGACGCGGACCGGGTGTTCCTGCTGACCTTCGTGCTGGGCGCGGTGCTCGCCGGGCTCGGCGGCGCGCTCGCCTCGCCCACGACGTCGATCCTGCCGGGCATGGGCGCGGACATGATCGTGCTCTCGTTCGCGGTGGTGGCGACGGCCGGCCTCGGGCAGATCGAGGGCGCGGCGCTGACCGCGCTGATGATCGGGATGGGGCGGTCCTTCGCCATCTACATCTGGCCCGAGATCGCCGTGCTCGTGCCGTATCTCATCATGGTGCTGGTGCTGCTGGTCCGGCCGGAGGGGCTGTTCGGCAGCCCCGCCGCGCGCAAGATCTGAGGGAGGGACGGGATGTCGTCTGTCACAACAACCGCTCCGCAGACGCGCGACGCGCCCCAGGCCATGTCCTGGCTCTGGGTCGTGGGGATCGCGCTGCTGGCGCTGGTGCCGTTCGTCGCGCCGAACCTGCAGCTGCTGGTGAGCTTCGCGCTCGCCAAGGGGCTGGCCGTGGTCGGGGTCACGGTTCTGCTCCGGGCCGGGCAGGTCTCGTTCGGGCACGCGCTCTTCTTCGGGATCTCGGCCTATATCGGGGCCTTCGTCATGGCGTCCTTCCCGGCGACGGAGTTCCTCGTGATCCTGATCGCCGGAACGCTCGGCGCGACGCTTGCCGGACTGGTCGTCGGGCTTTTCGTGGTGCGCTATCGCGGGATCTTCTTCGGGATGCTGAACCTCGCCTTCTCGATGATCTTCTGGTCGATCCTCGAGAAGTTCTACCACTATACCGGCGGGGCGGACGGCATCCGGCTGACGCGGCCGACGGTTCTGGGCATGGAGCTCGGCCGGGGGGCGTTCGAGCTTTTCCTCTACTATCTCGCCATCGTGCTGGTCGTGGCGCTCGGCTGGTTCACGATCCGCTGGTTCGCCTCGCCCGTGGGGCAGCTCTTCCAGACGATCAAGACCAACGAGACGCGGCTCGAATATCTGGGCATCTCGCCGCGGCGCGCGCTGCTGTCGGGATACCTGCTTTCGGCCGCGCTCTGCGGGGTGGGGGGGATCCTGATGGCGACGACGCAAGGGGTCGTGACGCCGGAATACGTCTGGTGGGTGCGCTCGGCCGAGATGGTCTTCATCGCCGTTCTGGGTGGCGCGGGATCGGTCCGGGGCGCGTTCATCGGCGCGCTGATCTACGAATTCGTGCGGACCTATGCCTCGGCCTATGCGGGCGACGTGTGGCAGATGCTGCTGGGGGCGTTCCTGCTGGTCATCATCCTCTTCGCGCCGGGGGGCATCATGGGACTGATCGGGGCGGCCTTCTCGCGCGGCGGAAGGAAATCGTCATGAGCGCGCCGCTTCTCGAGACCCGCGATCTCGTCATCAGGTTCGGCGGCGTGACCGCGGCCGACCATGTCTCGCTCCAGATCCATGCGGGGCGCAACCTCGCCATCATCGGGCCGAACGGGGCGGGCAAGACCACGTTCCTCAACATCTGCTCGGGCTGGATCAAGCCCAGCCAGGGGCAGGTCCTCTTCGAGGGAGAGGACATCACGCGGCTGCCGCCGCGCAAGATCGTCGCGCGGGGCGTGGCGCGGGCCTTCCAGATCCCGCAGCTCTTCACCGAGCATACCGCGCTCGAGAACCTGCTGATCGCGGCCTCGGCGCGCGAGGGGCTGAGGAACCCGATCCGCCCGATGCATTCGATCGATGCGCGCGACGAGATGATGCACCTGCTCGATCTGGTGAATTGCGAGGGGGTGGCGGACCGGCTCGTGGTCGAGCTGTCGGAGGGGGAGCGCAAGCTCATCGACATCGCGGTGGCGCTGGCGCTGAAGCCCCGGCTTCTGCTGATGGACGAGCCCACATCCGGCGTCGCCTCGTCGCAGAAGGACGAGATCATGGAGATCCTCATCAAGGCGCTGGCCGAGGCGGACGTGACCTCGGTCTTCGTCGAGCACGACATGTCGATCGTGCAGACCTACGCGGACGAGGTCGCGGTGTGGAACGCCGGCAACGTGCAGCTCAGGGGCACGCCTGCCGAGGTGCTGGAACATCCCGACGTCATCCGCGACGTCATCGGCGAGGAGATCGCGTGATGCTGGACCTGAAGGGCGTCAACGCCTCGATCGGGACGATCCCGATCCTGCGCGACATCGATATCGGGATCGGGGCGGCCGAGACGGTCGCGATGATCGGCCGCAACGGCGCGGGCAAGACGACGTTCCTGCGCACGATCATGGGCTTCACGAAGACGAGCGGCGAGATCCGCTTCGACGGGCAGCGGATCGACGGGCTGTCGCCGCCGAAGCGGCCGGGCCTCGGCATCGGCTACGCGCCCGAGGACCGGCGGCTCTTCTCGGCCTTCACGGTCGAGGAGAACATCCTGCTGCCCGCGCAGGCCGCGGGCCTCGACGCGGAGGAGACGCGGTCGAGGCTCGATCGCGCCTACGGGATCCTGCCGGAGCTCAGGGACATGGCCGACCGGCCGGGCGGCAGCGTGTCGGGCGGGCAGGGCAAGATGGTCGCGCTCGCGCGTGCGCTGATGCTGGGCCGCAAGCTCGTCCTGCTCGACGAGCCGTTCCAGGGGTTGGCCCCCGCCCTCGCGCAGCGCTATTCCGAGGCGCTGCGGCGGCTGCGCGACAGCGACCGCTCGGTCACGCTGATCATCACCGAATCCAATCCCGCACTTCTGCGCGGCTTCGCCGACCGCACGCTCGTCATCGAGCGCGGCGAGGTGTCCGAGGCCGCG